>JBBRMF010000449.1:0-1506 GCA_038230975.1 Tepidisphaerales bacterium | reverse complement strand
CTGATTGACCAGTCTGATGGCAGCCGTGTTTCGCTGGTCAGCTATGAAACCGGCAAGGTGATCCGGTCATTTGAAACCGAGACAGACAAGTCGAGCGGTATCACCTTCGATGGCACCAGCCTTTGGATCGGTTCCACTTACAGCCGTGAGACGGTACGGGTGGACGCCATGACGGGCAAAACGCTGGAACGCCATTTCACCCCCGGCGCCGGCGTGATCTACAACATGGCCGGCGATCCGCCCGGCCGCAGCAGTCCCCTTGCAAAACCGGCGCCCAAACCCGCGGCACCGAAGGCAGTGGGTGGTTTTCAGGCAGGCGACACCCTCGGAACTAAAGCCCCCGGAACCGGTGCGCACGGTCAGGAATGGCGAGATGGCTACCTCTGGATGGCGGTGCCGCCCTCCCGCATGGTGTACCAGCTTGACCCGAAAACCTGGGTTGTGCAGAAGAAATTTTCGACCGCCGGCAACCGCCCGCACGGCATTGGCTGGGAAGGAAAGTACCTTTGGGTGACTGACAGCAACCTGAATGCGTTTTTTAAACACGACCCCGAAAACGGCCAGATGCGTGAAAAGATTCAACTTGCCGACACAGACCCCTTGCCGCACGGCATGACCATCCGGGATGGCTGGCTCTGGTACTGCGACGATGTCGGCGTAGTCTGCAAATTGAAACTCTGATTGCAATCCAACCGTAACTCATTGCTTCAAATCCGTATCAGGGTGATAATAAAAAGTGAATTGAACCCTGCGACCATCCACCCACGTGCTCGCTGCGGAAGGAGAACTGCTTGAAGCGTGCCGGATCGGATGACACCCTGCGTTGCTCCTTTTGTCATAAGAGTCAGGACGTTGTTGGCAAGCTGATTTCCTCCCCGAGCGATTATCCGCGAGCCTACATTTGCGATGAATGCATCGCCGTCTGCAACTCGATACTGGAAGACGATAAACCGGAACCTGCCATTTCCGGGCCCCACAAGATTCCCAAGCCTTTGGAAATTAAGGACTTTCTGGACCAATATGTAATCGGTCAGGAAGCCACCAAGCGCAAGCTCGCGGTTGCCGTCTACAACCACTCGAAGCGCATCCATATGAACCGGATGCGCAATTCTGAGATTGAGCTGGCCAAATCAAACATTCTGCTGATTGGCCCCACCGGCACCGGCAAGACGCTGATGGCGCAGACCTTAGCGCGAATTCTGGATGTCCCGTTCGCCATCGTTGACGCCACCACGCTCACCGAAGCCGGTTACGTTGGCGAAGACGTCGAGAACATCATTCTGAAACTGCTCCAGGCGGCCGATGGCGACGTCCAGCGTTGCCAGCAGGGCATCATTTACATTGACGAAATCGACAAAATCTGCCGTAAGGACGAAAATCCTTCCATCACGCGGGACGTTTCCGGTGAAGGCGTGCAGCAGGCTCTACTCAAGATTCTGGAAGGGACCGTCGCCAACGTGCCGCCACAGGGCGGTCGCAAGCACCCCCACCAGGAGTTCACGCCGG
>JBBRMF010000448.1:0-1510 GCA_038230975.1 Tepidisphaerales bacterium | reverse complement strand
GGCAAAACGCTCGATAAACATAAGGCTTCTGATCTCCAGTGCCGCCGCTGCAAAGTCCTGCTCCACGTCAAGCGTACGCTCTATTTTTGATAGCTGATCATGCCCGCCAGCTCTTGACTTTGAGGCAATATCTTCCATATCCGCCAGCGTTTTTGCATCATCAAGCGCCTCGCGCCACGCCATCTGCTGCATGAGGAAGTCCACCGGCATGGCGGTGTTGTTTTCGGCATTGATGGGCGCACCGTGCAACTCACACAGGTAACTGGCGCGCCGCAAGGGATTCCTGAGCCGCTGATACGCTTCGTTGATGCGCACCGACCATTGCATGGCCACGCGCTGGGCGGCAGCGCCCTGGGCAGCGAACTTGTCAGGATGCGCCTCGCGCTGCAATTCTTTCCAGCGCGCATCGATTTTGGCGCGGTCCTGTGCAAACCGCATCGGAATGGCGAAGAGTTCAAAGTCGGTGGATTGAAGATTCATATCAAGAAAAAGCCGCCAGCACAGTGAGTGAGGGCGGCCCTGGAAAAGATTGCGCACCCTGGCGCGAGATGAAGAAAAAGACCTCGCGATGCGCCGTTCAAACCCGGAAGCTCTCGCCGCATCCGCATCGATCGCGTTCATTGGGATTGATGAACTTGAAGCCTTCATTCAGGCCTTCACGAACAAAGTCAAGCTGGGTGCCGTCGATATAGGCCATGCTTTTGGGGTCGACCAGCACCTTGACGCCATTGTCTTCAAACACCACGTCTTCGGGCGCGATTTCGTCGGCATATTCGAGTTTGTAAGCCAGTCCCGAACAACCGGTGGTCTTGACGCCCAAACGCACGCCCACACCCTTGCCCCGCCTGGCGATGTAGCGGGTCACGTGGCGGGCGGCGGCGTCAGTGAGGGTAACGGACATTTAAATATCGCTCGAAAAATAAACAGGTGGATCAATGCGCGGCTTCGGGACGCTTTTGTTTGTAGTCGTTCACTGCGGCCTTGATGGCGTCTTCGGCCAGAATGGAGCAATGAATCTTGACGGGCGGCAGGGCCAGCTCCTCGGCGATGGCGCTGTTCTTGATGCTGGCGGCTTCATCGAGCGTCTTGCCCTTGACCCACTCGGTAATCAGTGAGCTGGAGGCAATCGCCGACCCGCAGCCATAGGTTTTGAAGCGCGCATCTTCGATCACGCCCGTCAGCGGATTGACCTTGATTTGCAACTTCATGACGTCGCCGCAGGCGGGGGCTCCGACCATGCCGGTGCCTACCGTTTCGTCGCCCTTGTCAAAGGAGCCAACGTTGCGGGGATTTTCGTAGTGGTCTACCACTTTTTCACTGTATGCCATTGAATTAACTCCTGAATTTAGTTTGCCCGGACCTGATTTGCTCAGTGCGCCGCCCATTGAATGGTGGACAGGTACACGCCATCCTTGAACATTTCCCACAAGGGCGACAAATCACGCAGCTTGGCCACATTTTCCTTGATGGTGGCCACGGCGTAGTCGATTTCCTCTTCGGTCGTCCAGCG
>JBBRMF010000447.1:0-1542 GCA_038230975.1 Tepidisphaerales bacterium | reverse complement strand
CGCGGCCTACTTTGCGACCCCGACAAACCCGATCGGAGGTTCAAAGTGATTCACGATCAATTGGAACAATTCGAGGTCTCGATGATGTGCGATCTGCTCGAAGTCAGCCGACAAGGCTACTACGACTGGATCGATCGACCTGTGTCCCGAATGCCATTCGTTTAGCTCCTAAGTCCTTAAAAATAAATAGTTTGCACTAACTTGCGCGACGTGCAGCCTCCTGAGAGAATCGTGATGTCTAACGTCACTTTTACTCAAAGGAGGCCACGGATGGCAATCATCGACACGGCTCTGCAAAAGATCAAATCGGATGTTCTGACTCCCCTTGGCGGTGCTTCGCGCGTCAATCAAATCTTCGACGATGCGGGCCATGTTTGGCGCGATCGTCTGCTGGACCCGGCAACCACCACGTCGATGTTCATCCAGCAGGTTCTCAATGCCAATACGGCAATCGGTCACCTGCGGCACATCACCGGAGTGGATGTTTCCGATTCAAGTTATTGTGCCGCGCGGGCGAAGTTGCCCGTGGCGGGCGTTGCCCGGCTCGTGGAGCAATTGTGTGAGGGGTACCGTCCGTTCGGCCAGGATACGGGACTCTGGCGCGGGCATCGCGTTGTGATCGCCGACGGCACGGGAATCATCGCACCGGATGTTTCGGCGTTGCAGAAACAGTGGCCGCAGAACGAAGCGCAAAAACCCGGCTGCGGATTTCCGGCGATCAAATTGCTGGCCGTCATGCAGGCGCATACCGGCATGATTCAGCACGCGTCGATCATGCCGCTGCGCGTGCAGGAATTCAGCCAGATCACGGCGGTGAGCCGTTTTCTGAACGCGGGAGATATTTTGCTGGTGGATCGCGGGTTCTGTTCCTATTTCATTGTGGCCGATCTCGTGAAATGCTCTGTTTTTCCCGTGATCCGGATGCATCAGAAGGTACACGTTGATTTCACGCCAGGCCGGGCGCATCAGGCGATACTTCCCAAGGGCCAGCGCGCCGGGAAACCCGTTTCACGCTTCGTCAAATCGCTGGGCAGGGACGATCAGATTGTCGAGTGGCAAAAGCCCAAAACCAAACCGACGTGGATGTCGCAAGAGGATTTCGATAACCAACCCCTGACGATGCTCGTGCGCGAAATGCGTTTCAAAATAAAAGAGCCGGGCATGCGCACCACCGAGATCACGCTGGTCACCGCGCTGCTCGATCCGAACCGCTATCCGAAACGAAAAATCACCAAGCTGTATCGCAAACGCTGGGAGATCGAGTTGAACTTTCGACACCTGAAAATCACCTTGAAAATGGACCACCTCAAATGCAAAACTATCGACGGCATCACGAAGGAAATCATGATCTACATTCTGGTGTACAACATGGTGCGGGCGGTGATGTTGTTAGCAGAAACCAACCAGAAGGAGGACGATCCCAATCGCATCAGCTTCAAGGACGCCTGGCGCGGGCTGTGCGCGAAGGTGGCGAGCAGGCCCGCCGAAGAAATTCCCGGATTGAAGGTGAATAAAATCCGGCCCGGCCGAATGTATCCGAGG
>JBBRMF010000446.1:0-1610 GCA_038230975.1 Tepidisphaerales bacterium | reverse complement strand
TCGCATTTCCTTTGTAATATGCCGAACGATTAAGCAGGTAGGCGATCGAGTCCATCGTATGATCATCGATCCACTGCGACAGCGTCGCCTCGTCCGTGTGGAGCGGGTCCCTGGGGTAGTTTGTATCGCGCCAAGGCTGTACATTTGCCGCGGAACCACGGACCCGGTACGTGCACAGCTTGAGACCCTGATACGATTCCGAAAGCGTCTCCCCATCGGTATCAGGATTCATCATCAGGTCGTAGTGCTGTGCGAAATTATCCATAAGGTGGCTGTACAAGATGGCGGAATGCGTCTTCATCTTCAACGAAAAGAGTTCGTAGCTCTTCTTGCCCAGTTCAAGCGATCCTGTGGAATGGATTTTTATCGATCCGAACAGTGTATCGGCGAGATCCTTCGATGCGGAACTCATTCCGGCCCCGAGGTAGCGGGCGGTCGATGGATTTACGAGGGCATTCTGCATACCCGTCGATGATTGTGCCTCTGCGGCACCCTGGCCAGTGGATGCCGCGCTCTGCCCGAGGGCCGCATTGACCACGGCGGGATCGGGAGGGTAGACGGTGGAGAGCCAGTCCTGGGAGGCCGCATAGCCGTCGCTCAGCCATCCGCCGCTCGATGTGGCCGCAGACGCATTCGGATTGCTCTTCGATCCATCCGCATTGGGGACTGTCGAGACATTGATTTGATTCTGACAGATCTTCGTCGCGTTCGCGACGCCACTATTCTTGTTATCATTCAAGCAATTCGAATAATTATCCCCCCACATCGCCTTCTGGGTTCCCGATGTCAGCGCCGCTTGCATGGCTTGGCAATCGGCTTTCGTTGCGCTCAGATCCATGCCGCTGATGAGCTTGAGGTGCTTCACGATTTCCGCCAACTGCGGACTGAAGGCTCCGAGCAACGCCATCGGCGCAGCGGCGATGACGCCCTCGCCAAGGCTGGTGAGGTATTCTTTGAGCGCGGACACCTTGAACATGAAACCGAATTGCGCTGCCCAATCGAATCCGCCGCAGGTATGCTTGTTGAGCCATGAGGATGCGCGCTTCATCTTGCTGTCGAGGGACGCGAGCTGGTTCTTTTCCGACGTCACGAAATGGACGTATTCAGGAACCTGCGGATAGGAATCGATGGTGTCGATATCGGTGACCTGCCCACCGAGCGTCAATTCGCCGAGGCCGAGATCGAATGTACGGCCCTTGAATTGCGTTGTTCCGGTGGCGGCCATGGCACCATCCTTGGTGGCCATCTCGGCAGCGTTGGCGGTGATGACGTTCTGGTAGATGGTCTCGACGGATCCGGTCGAATCGGGCAGGTATTTCGCCTTCGTCGCGTCGATCTTGCTGGTGTAGGCATTGAGCTGCGTTTCGACCTCGCCTGCGGACACGACCTTGGTCGTGTTCGCATTGGGAGCTCCAGTCGTGGTGGTCCCCGCTGAATTCTGCGACGCCCCTGGCGTGTCGGCGGCCATGCCAGCCTGTATGGCCAAGGCGATGCAGCACATCGTGGGCACGAGCTTCGCGAGTGGTCTCATGGGCTTCCCTTCCTGGAGTTCTGTTCAATGTTCCGACTGGCCGTCCGGATCCCACGCTCGGAGCACCTGGGTCGGGGGC
>JBBRMF010000445.1:0-1665 GCA_038230975.1 Tepidisphaerales bacterium | reverse complement strand
GTTGCGCCCTTGATGCGGAAGGTCTCTTCGCGTTTGGCGTTGCCGCCGAAGAGGCGCTGGAATTCCACAGGATCGGTGACGTTGTTGGTGCCGACGTCAATCACGGTGGCGCCGGGTTTTACGAAGTCGGTGGTGATCATCCCTGCGCGACCGATCGCTGCGACCAGGATATCGGCGCGACGGCAGACCCCCGGCAAGTCTCGCGTCTTGGAATGGCAAACCGTGACCGTGGCATTCGCATTGATCAGCAGCATGGCAGTAGGCTTGCCTACAATGTCGCTACGGCCAACGACCACGGCTTCCTGCCCGGAGATATCGACGTCGCTGCGGCGAAGGATTTCCATAATGCCCGCAGGTGTACAGGAAACCAGGCCGGGACGTTGCGTGGATAGAAATCCGACGTTCATCGGGTGGAAACCGTCCACGTCTTTGGCGGGATCCACTGCCAGCAGAATTTTCTTGGCGTCCACCTGCGTCGGCAGCGGCAACTGAACCAGAATGCCATCAATCTCATCGCGAGCGTTAAGCTCATGCACCAGGGCAAGGAGTTCGCCGGTAGTGACGGTGGCCGGAGGGGTGATCTTCTCGCTGTAGATGCCGAGTTCTTCGCAGGATTTTACTTTTCCGCGAACGTAAATTTCCGATGCTGGGTTGTTCCCGACCAGCACTACGGCGAGCCCGGGACGGATACCGGCGGCGGTCAGGTTCTGCACCTCAGTTGCGGTTTCTAAGCGAATTTCATTGGCAATTTGTTTGCCGTCGAGCAAAATTGCAGGCATGAGCACTCACTTCCAGGATGAAGATGACGAGCCAAGAATTTTAGCAGGTATGGGTCCTCCGGCTGGGCCGGCCAGTTTCAAGCTTCAAGTTGAACTGGTGGGGGAGTAGAATTGTGGCGCTATGGTTCCTCAAGACTTGCTCGACATGCTGGTGTGTCCGGTGTGCAAGACGCCGCTGGTGATGAAAGAGAACGGGACGAGCCTGAAGTGCGGCGACTGCCGGCGGGTCTATCCGGTGAAGGACGATATACCGATCCTGCTGGTGGACGAGGCAGTCACCGACCCAGAATAGCCGGTGTAGCGCAGTGCAATCCTCGCCCAGTTAGTGGGAAATTTGTACACAGAAGGCTGAATCTGGCGGCTTCCGCTGCAAAAAGCATCGCCACGTTATTCCCCCGTCATTCCCTTGTCATCCCCGACAACTAATCTTGCTTGCATGGGTTTAGGGAGAAAACTGCAGGAACCTTCCGCCGCGGCTCCCTCTCTAAAGTAACGGCGGCTAGATTGCATGCAACTTTGTAAGATGTCGATGACTCTAAGAGAAGAGGACGGTTTGGGTTCAACGGACATGACAGAAATCTTCACGACAACGGAACTCACGAGACTGCGGAGCGACTTGATTCAGGGTGGGATGCTCGATTCCCGCGAAGCCGCAGAGGTGCTGCAGCTATTCCTGAATGGACGTGGGTTTGGAGTCTCTCCCGAAGCGGCTCGGGACGCTGTGGGCCGTGTCACCCAAGTCAACTGTGCCCTGCCAGCGCTGCGGGCAGAACTGGAAAATTTAGCTCTGGTGGCCTAGGAAGAGCCGCGGGACACGGGCGGTCTAAACCCGAACATTGGAACTACAATTTCCTGATCACCAACGCAAGCCGGGCCAACCAGCCTG
>JBBRMF010000444.1:0-1670 GCA_038230975.1 Tepidisphaerales bacterium | reverse complement strand
TATTTATCCTCCCGCTACGCTTTTTTATTTTGGCGCGTTTTATTTCGGGGGGGCCGCCGGGGGGGGCTCCACCCCTCCTGTGGCTCGCCCCGCCCGCCCCCCCCCCCCGTTGTGGGTCCCCCCCCGACCCGTGGCACCCGACATCGGGCAACCTGCCAACCTGAAAAATGCTCTAATCGTAGTCATGGTATTCTGATCCAAAAAATCGGAAACTTCCAACGAACTTGTTCCGTGGAACTCTCCACTAGTGTAGTGTATCAACTTGATCGTATCTTATGCGCTGGCGAAAATCTGGCGGTGTCTTCGAGAATTCTCACGGATTATCGCTTCAAAGCGAGCGTTATAAGATACATTATTAGCGATACAGTACACTGGCGATTTTGTCGCACCACCTCTTTTAGCGGCCGTGCCGAAGGCACGCGTTTCTTTTCATTCGGTACGCGGTATCCTGCATAAGCCGCATGAAACCAACGCCCAACAAAACAACCGGCGACTACATCCCTTCCCATCCTTGGAAGAACGATCAGGGGCGTTCCATTTCACCAAAACGCGAAATGTTCGATACGGTCCTGCAATCTCTCGCCATTTTTGGTTTCCTGCTCCTCGCTTATTTGTACCTTATCTATCGTTTTTTGAGCGAAGCACGCTTGCAGTAAGTCTCGACTGCCTTATGGACAACGGCAATCCACTCCCAGAGAACATGACATTGCATTGTGATTCAGCCGAACCCATACTATCGGCCGTCAATCAACTATTTTTTACGGAGCAAGAATGAGGCTGTTTCCCTATCTCTACGGCATGGTGGCTTCCTTCGGAGTGCTGGTGATCGCATACGCCGTGATGAAAGCATTGAATGTGCCCGTGGGGGCGTTCGGTGACTGGGTCTTTGGCATGCTGAGCCTCTTCTGGCTGTTCACGATCATCACCGTCCCGTGGAACATCCATTTTAAGGCCCGGGCCGTGATGGCCGATGCGCAGCCTACGCGCGAACGAGGTTTGCCGGTCGATGAACGGCAAGTGGCATATGTCCGAAACGTCGCGAAGAATTCCCTGCTGATCGCCATCGGACTTCACATCGTCTCGGCGATCGTATTGTTCGTCCTGGCGGCGACCGGATTCAGTCGACTCGGGTATGTGGCATCAGCGCTGGCGTTGCTGCTGACCGTGCTGCGCCCTGCAGCGCGGGCCTATGAATATCTGGCAGCGCGGCTCCGTTCAATCGGCGAAACCTGGCGGTATCCCCGCGAAGATGTTCTCGAACTTCGCTCCCGCGTCGACGCGATGGAAGGGACCGTCAAACAAACGCAAACCGAATTTGATGCCGAGCGGCCCGATTCGCTGGTGGCCAAGCAAAATCGCCTCGGCGACGACACCCGCCGTGATCTGGCCCGGATCACCGCCGAACTGGAAGCGCTCCGCGCCACCAATGATGTCGAACACGAACGCCTGGCCCGGGAAGCGCGCTCGGCAATTTCACAACTCAGCACCGATGGACAGTTTCTGGATCACGTCCGGGAAATTTTGCGGTTTTTCAAGTCGGCGTAGGGATTGCGGCTCCCCGCGAAACCCGCTGGCTCTTGTGTATCTCAGCCGGGAATAAGAACGGGCTCGTAAATCGGTCAATTCAATTTAGAGCACTTTTCAGCTTCGTAGCTCGCTTAGGTGTCGGG
>JBBRMF010000443.1:0-1863 GCA_038230975.1 Tepidisphaerales bacterium | reverse complement strand
TACAGACATATTCAGTCATCCGCGCGCCGTTCGGCTTACGAGCGTATGGGCTAAACCGTTGGCTTGCCTACGTTTACGCTTTCGATGATTGGGTAGGGTTGCGCCGTCTATCGCAGCTGGCGCGTGCGGTTTATGTTCTGTAGAATACGACCATTGGTATTATTTTCTGTCGAATACTCGTTAGGCAGCAGCGGGCATTGGGGCAGGTTCACGACGTCACTCCGGCGCGTCTATGGATGCGGCATCTGCGAAGTTGCAGGAACAACCCGAGGAGCCTGTAAGGCGCCGTGCGTTGGCGTTGTTTGGTCGCGCGCTGCCTTGGGCGACATGGAGCCTGATTTTGGCTCCGGCAACTATTGTCCTCCACGAAATCGGCCACCTCATCGTCGCCCGAGCGGTCGGGTTTCCGAATCCGACGCTCCACTTCAATAGCGTCGACCCTGGGACTGCCGCTGGCCTGCCAGTCGCGGCGTCGGGGTTGGCCGCACTCGCGGGCCCAGTGGCGAGCGCGGCGCTCGCCCTTGGCGCATGTACCTGGATCTTCTGGCGCGATGCCACCCCATGGGCAGCGGCCGTTGCCGTCACTGCCGCCTCGCGTTTCGTGGTCGGCGTCCCGTATACCATCGTGAATGTGGGGGTTCGACTCATCGGCCTCCGGCTTGCGCCCCCCGAGTTCGACGAGAACAAGGCCGGTGCGGCGCTTGCATGGTCGGGCGACGCAATATTGGCGGGCACGTCTCTTGTACTTGCCATCGTCGTCTGGTCCGTAGGGCGTCGTCTCCGCCACGGCAACCGCGTGGCGGCGTGGGCGGGGCTACTGATCGGGACCACCCTCGGCTGGGCGATCTGGATGCTGGGCTTGGGCCCGCTCCTGCTGCCGTAGCCGGGAAACATCGCAACAGCTCGTCTCGGTCCGGCCGTAGAGATGCACACGGATCGTCACGAATGCAGTCTAACGCCAGTTGCTGCTGACGAAGCGACTGTGTGTTGTCAGCAGGACGACCTTTTGTGCGGTCGCTTCGCAGCAGAACTCGTTTCGTTAGCTGGCAGTACCACTCTTCCCTCAAGGACACTTGCTCCCGCCAGCTCAGCGCGCGACAATCGCGTCCTCTGTTCTGATTGCCCTGATCCTCGGCGGACTTCGGTTCGCTTGGATGAAGACGCACCATCAGCCAATTGACTGGCCCGCGACTTTCGGTGCCGTTGCTGACATCGCACAGACGACAGCGTTTGTTTGTGCTGGCGCCTGGACGTACGGACTGTTCATCAAGCAGCGTATTGATCGTAAGCGAGCCGATGTCAGTCTTTCCGCCAGTGTCGCCGCACGGGATGATGATCAGCTCCTGCTACGGGTGCAGTTCGATATTCGCAACGTTGGCCACGTGGAGCTTTCACCAGACCACGCCATCGTGAAAGTCAACGCAGTAAAGTATCGAGGTAAGGCGATATCTCTCCCCACGGATAGTGACGGTGCTCCGTACAACTGCGATACCGTTGTCGGCATGTGGCCAGAGCTTGCGATCTGTAGAATTCAGCTCGGAGCTGATAAGCTAGTTCTTGAGCCGGGGGAATCAGAACGTTACCCGCTGGATGTTATGATCTCGTCAACGATCGAAGTAGTCCAGGTTTCGGCTGTACTTCGCTCGAATGACAATCCGAAGGGTGAGTACTGGGATGAGTTCGTAATTGTTGATCTGCGCACCGCTGTCGGGTCAACGCGCACTGAATGATCGGGAACATGGTTGACACTTTGGTCCGGCAGCATCCTTTACACGTGGGTCAGCTCTGAATGATGTAATCGCGTTCGTCGAACGTGGCCAGCAGGACCGTGTGGAAGTAGATCGACCACAGGCCGTCGTCGGT
>JBBRMF010000442.1:0-1886 GCA_038230975.1 Tepidisphaerales bacterium | reverse complement strand
GACGCAATAATGAAGGGCCACTTGTGGCCGAGGAAATCGAAATTTGTTTTTTTAAATAATTCCATCTATCACTGCCCGTCCGGCGTCCCGGACTGAACCGTGCCACTTGTATGACACCGGTCGTAGAAATTTTGTTCCCGCCAAACTGGTACTAAAACTAACATATCCGGAGCCACTGGCTTAAAACGGCCCGCTCCACTCAGATACTGAGTTGGGTAACCTGCGTCTTGCCTGAGAGTTCCCAATCGAAGATCACCTTCGATACAAATACCGCAGTAAAAACGTTGGCCAGAAGGCCAATCACCAGCGTAACCGCGAAGCCGCGCACCGGCCCCGTCCCGAAGAGGAAGAGGAACAGACACGACACGATGGTCGTCACGTGGGTATCGACAATCGTCCACCACGCCTTGCCGAATCCTGCATCCACCGCCGCCGGGATTGACTTACCCGATTTCAACTCTTCCCGTATGCGCTCAAAGATCAGCACATTCGAGTCTACAGCCATGCCAACCGTGAGAATGATTCCGGCGATTCCGGGCAGCGTCAGCGTCGCGCTGAAGTAGCTCAGAGCCGCAATCAGGATGATGGTATTCAGCAACAGCGCGAGCACCGCGTTCACCCCGGCCTTCTTGTAATACACAAGCATCACGATGATGACGGCAATCAGACCAGCCACGCCGGACAAAATACCTTCGCGAATCGAATCCGCCCCCAGCGAGGGCCCAACCGTGCGTTCCTGCAGGTACTTGATGCCGGCGGGCAGAGCGCCCGTTCGCAGCACCAGCGCTAAATCGTTCGCTTCCTGATCACTGCTCAGGTTGTTAATAACGCCCGAATCGCTGATCACGCCCTGCACCGTCGCCACGCTGCGAATCTGTGTGTCCAGAACCACGGCCAAGCGGTTACCAATATTTGCCCCGGTGAACTTTTCAAAACGCCGCGCGCCATCCTGTGACAGCGTGAAACTGGTTTCCCAGCGGCCCGGGCTGTTCGGATCGGTCGTCGCCTTCGCGGTACGCATGTCCTGCCCGGTGATGACCGGCGTGCGGGACAGCAGATACCACCCGCTGGGCGCGCCGGAAGCCACGTACTCGCGCAGTTCGGTGTTGAGCGGCAGGATGCCACCCTTACCGGCCAGCGCTTCCTGCTGCGTCTTCCAGGGCCCTTCATTCTTTACTTCAACCACCTTCAGTTGCGCGGTGGCACCGATAATTTCCTTCACGTGGGCGGGGTCGCCCTCACCCGGCAACTCGACAAGGATTTCCGACTGCGAGACGGGGTCGCCATGCGCCTGCACGGTCGGTTCTGTCAAACCCAGCGCATTGACGCGTTTTTCAATGGTCTGTAGCGACTGCGTCACCGTGTTGCGCTTCAACTCCAGCAGAGCGCTGGGTTTCATGTTCATCCGGTAGTCGGACGCATTCACGCCGGTCAGAACCCAGTCCGGGAACTTTTCGGTGACCATGTTGCGGAAGATCTGAATCTTCCCCTGGTCGACGCCGTGAATGTTCACCTGAATAGAATCAGCGTCTTTCAGGGTTTCCGGATCGTTGCGGTCAAAACCGTTGACGATGATATTGCGGGTGCGGGTTTCTTCACGCATCTGCTCAATCGCCTGATCCGCCTGCGTCTTGGCGGCATCCTGAATCTGGACCTGCAGCACCAGATGGCTACCGCCTTTCAGGTCGAGCCCAAGGTGGATATTCTTTGCGAGATTCGCTTTGAGCCCGTCAACCGAGCGGGGGAAGCCGATGATTCCAAAGATACAAATCAATACGGTGGCCAGAATTACAACCGCCTTGACTGCCAAATTTCGTTGCATGTGATGTTTGCCTTATTGCGAGATTACTTCGCGCCTTCCATGGGCACGACCGAAGTCACTGCGG
>JBBRMF010000441.1:0-2017 GCA_038230975.1 Tepidisphaerales bacterium | reverse complement strand
TCCGGAATTCTGACCGATCAGGAATGGTCATTGATCAAGCCGTTGATCCCGCCGGTACCGGCGGACGGTCGTGGTGCGCGACGTTGTCGACGGCCTCGCATCACGGACGGGACGCAAGCTGCGCCACCGTGCTGGCAAACCCACCCTGTAGAAGGAGCGAGGGCATCAGGTCGGTAAACGTGGCGAGGATGCGCATCCGGCGCTGATGCTGGACAAACCCATCCAATTCTCAAATCAATCCTGGTTCCACGCAGCCGCCGAGCAAAGCTTCACCGTCATTTGCTGCACTATGAGTTACTGCCACAAATTGGAGAAGGCGCCCCACAATCGGCGGCACGAGCACATAAGCGCTTGCACGGTCCGGCAGGTCATGAAGCGGGTCTTGCCAACGATCACTGAACTCAGCCAGGTGACCCGGCCAGGTAGTGGGTCAGTTTCGTAGGCGTATGCGACGATTGCCAATGATAAAGCAGCGCCTATCAGAAGGTAGATCAAGAAATCAAGAAGGCGTCGCATGGCGTTTTCCGACGTTACTATTGGCATTCACCCTTCTTGATCGATTGAACCTCATCGAACAGCGCCTGACCCTCTGAAACTATCACCCCAATCAAGGGAGCAGCGTCCGCCAAAAGTTTCGAACTCTGCAAGATATCTCTGAAAACGCTGGACTTGAACGGGTACTGTAAGAAAGGCGTCCCGAATGTCTTGCTGGCAGTATGGGCCGCATAGCCGATAGCTTGGTTGTAGCGAACGCGACTCATGGTGCCGAAGCCCTCTTCGGCGGCCGTGGAAATCCCGGGCAGTACCGGCACCATATTTGAAATAGTGTTCACTAAGAAGCCGCCGAAACACGAGGGGCGCTTGTCATTTTGGTCGTAGCCAAAAACCGAGGCGACGTTATTTAGTGACTTTGATCGACCGGTCTGCCCCGGATTTTCTGGCGATTTTGCATTGGAAGGACCTGATGCCCCGTTTCCTTGTGCAAAATACTGGCAAAATGGACAAGCGTCATAGGTTGCCGGAGGTTTTCCGCCTTCGACCGTCTGCTTCACAACTCCTTCACCAATCTGGCCGTCTGCACAAGGTCCCGGAAAGAAGACTTTCTGGTGGGTGTCATCGTCGTAGAAACTATCCCCGGGAGCAGCCTGCGAACACAATCCGGTGGGATCAACCAGAGCGAGCGGGTTATTTTGAACGTATCCATACAAATTCCAGCTCTGCGGAATTCGAACATCCGCAACAGCATTTCCCGCCGGGTCCGGGGTCAGGAATCTCCCGAAACTACCCGACAGATGCCGGGCCCGAAGTACTCCAGCTTCGTCTCCGAATCATGCACCTGGCCCGTGAATCGCACTTCCGTATCGGCAGCCCCGTAGCAACCCGCCGTGCGCCCCCACGTAATCTCTTCGCCGAACGGCACATAATCGTGGCATCCCACCGCCACGCCCGCCTTCGTGATTAACCGCGTGGAACCAAGGTGATCCTGCGTCACATACAGCGTTCCAGTCGCCGCCGCCGGAGGCACTACTCCCCCGTAACTCGCCGCCAGATTTCCCGCCGGATCGTACACGTAAGTGGTGGTCAGGCCCGCACTCAATTTCGTCACCCGCCGCCCATCGCCATCATAACTGAACGCCGCACTGCCCACCGGGCTCGTGCTGCTCCACATCGTCATGCGCGATTCCGCATCATACGTCATCGTTTGCCGAACCACCGGACTGGTGCCCGTCTGCGTCAGCGTTGTCGTGTTCCCCGCCAGATCATAACCGCCCACCGCCGTCCATTGATTCTTCGCATTGAAAGGAACCGAAACCCCGTCAGGCGATTGCGGCGTCCAGCCCGGATTTGCCATGCTGCTGTTGCCGGTCAAAGCGCGGTTACCTGCCGCGTCATAAACATAGGTCTGGTTCCAGACAGCTCCTTCCGCCGCCGTCTTCAGTCGGTTGACGGCATCGTACGTGAAAGTCTGGGTTGCCCCGAACGCACCGCGCGTGATCTGCGCTCCCTTCATGTTCCC
>JBBRMF010000440.1:0-2083 GCA_038230975.1 Tepidisphaerales bacterium | reverse complement strand
GTCTTGCCGTCCGGATCCACCATCACTTCGGACATGTATTGAACCACGTAGACGCGGCGCATACGGCTGCTGGTGTTGAAGCCGCTGCGGTGGAACGTGTGGCTGGTGAACACGGCGATGCTGCCGGCCGGGACAAGCACGGGATCGCCCGGATCCGCGCCGTGGTAGCCGACCATGTCGAGGCCCTCACGGACATGCGGCTGGACGCCGCGCGTTCCGGTGCGGGAGAACGGCAGGATGTACGCGGTGCCGTTTTCGACGGTCATGTCGTCGAGTGCGCACCAGCAGGTCAGGTAGCGTTTGTGCGGGAAATCGGCATAGCCCGAATCCTGGTGCCAGCTGAATTTCATCCCCTGCTCGGCGCCCTTGACCACCCACTGCTCGTACATCAAATACGCATCCGGGCCCAGCGTCGCGCGGCAAATCTCGGCCATCTCTTCACTGAACAGAAATTCGTGCAGTCGCTTGCCTTGCTTGTAGCGCTGCGCAATGAAGTAGCGCTTGTCGCGAATATTTCCGCGGATGGTGTCGGTTCCGGCTTTGTCCATCGCCGCGTGTTCTTTGTCGATGAAGTCCTTGCACTCATCCCGCAGCATCGCCAGCATCTCGTCGGGAATCACGCGCTCCAGGATCATGAAGCCTTCGTCGTTAAAACTCTTTTTCTGTTCTTCAGTGATGTTGACGGCCGTATGAACGCTCATATGAATCTGCTCTCCAGGAAGTGATGCAGATAGATACCTCACACGCCCAGAAAATACTGCTCATGAGCGCCCGAGAAGTGATCATTTTTTGTCGCGAGAGATTCGGACTACATCGCGGCGAGCGCGTTTAAACTCCGCCAGGTCCCGCATCTTCCTGCCTGCACTTTTTCGCTACGAGTAATGCGCGGCAAACAACCTCCGATGCATGAAGGCCATCGATTCGAAAATTTTGTCCAGACCTTAATGAATTAGCGCAATCAATTACATTGAAACGCGGAACGCCATTTTCGTCATTTCGTTCGTGCGTTGGTACGCTACTGTTGCCGACTTCCCTCACCACCGCGATTGAATCCCAAATCCCTGTCGCAAGCCCGTTATTGAAATTCCATTGCGACGCATATGTCATTAAATTCACATCCGCCCAACGCATGCCGCGGCCATTTGCATCTCGGAAGACCCACGGATGAAAATACTTTAGCGTCCGCCAAAGCATCGGAAGGTAGGAGTCGTCAAGATTGACAAAGGTTGGCGGATCAGTTGGCCGCCAATCCAAATCAGCGGCATATCCTTTCGGACATTCCCATTGATCACCGCGTTTCCGCCAGGAGAATATGTGGATCGCGACGGCAGCCGAAAGCTTGCTGTCTTTTATCGGTGTCATTAAATTATCTGTGGGATCGAGTTCTAATATTTCCTCGAATGAAAATGAAATTGGAAGCGAAGGATCTTCACGATACAAATTTAACCCCAATTGTTTATAATATGAACGTAGAGCAAGTCCTACCGGTTTGACAAACTTAGATTCTGTAGGTTGCCGCATTTGTGTATCAAAGGAATCTGTGCCGGAATAGTCCGTGCGGTACGCATGCTCCCAATCCCATGGAGAAACCGGCATCCGACGGACTCGTTCCTTTATGTCCGCAAGAAACATTTCGGGAATTAACTTGAGAACGTCTGCAACGTTATCAGGCGAAAATAAATCAAAAAGAAGCCGACTCGCCTCACCTTGCATGAGGATTCCAGTTTCAAAAGCTTTTGTGATTTGGGAAATTCGCCTCTCGATCGATTCAGGCGCCTTTCCCGCAAAAGTCTGGTCACTCATTGTTTCCTCATTTCGACTGCGTCAACGATGGGACTGACATTTTCCGTCGGCAATCGTACCATCAACATGCCTTTTCCTAGCGCCAAGATCGGAACCTGTGTGGTGGCTTTCCCCCTCGGCTTCCTCCAAATATGCATCACCGCATAACTCCGCCACGGCCGCCATTTCTGCGACAGCTCTTCCGACTGCTTCGCGCTCACGCCGCCGAGATTGTTGCGCACCGCGATGTCCTCTTTCGGAAACGCGTCCGGCCAGCGCATCGCGCGCATCGCAATGTAAT
>JBBRMF010000439.1:0-2298 GCA_038230975.1 Tepidisphaerales bacterium | reverse complement strand
CGGTTGCAGTACTTTCAAAGCAAGCTCTAATCGAATCGTTGACTCAGGATCGAACCCGCCACGCTGTGCCGCGGCCTCGACCGCCGTAACTGCCGATCCTGGCAAGCTTGTCAACCGCAATGACGCGGACTGCCGAACGCGAAAGTCATCATCCCCCAATTGCTCGATCAACTTGGCGACCTCGACCGGCTGGCTGGTAGCACTAATCGCTTTGCTCGCAGGAGCGGACTTGTTTTCGGCCATTGAACGATGGGCCAATATCGTAAATCCCACTGCAAGAATGAGTATTCCCGCGTGAGTCGTTTTGTGCCGCTGGCAGTTTGAGATTTTCATTGAAACCATGCGCCCAACAGTTATAAGTCAGCAAATGACACAACCAACACATCATAACAGGGCGATGAAAATAGTGGACAACAAAATGTGTCGATACGGTCGGAACAAACACCTTCGGACTCTGGTGGCTCTGGTCATATCAGCGTTTTTCGCCTTGCGACCCGCGAACGTGGCCGCCTATGGTCCGTCGGTAATTCCAACGCGGGTCCTCGCGGGCCATTCCGACGCAGTCCACGCCGTGATGTTCTTTCCGGACGGCAAACGAATCGCGTCGGGCAGCGCCGATAAAACGATCCGCATTTGGGACGTCGCAACCGGCCGGTTGTTGATGACTCTTGCCGGACACGAAGGTGCAGTCTGGGCGATCGATATTTCTCCGGATGGGAAATTTCTTGCGTCGGCTGGCGATGATTTGACCGCCCGTGTCTGGGATACAAATACCGGTGATCAGATCGCACAGATGACCGGCCACACGCGCACCATTCGCGGCGTGGGATTTCTTCCTAACAATCAACTCATTACCGGGGCCGCCAGTGGCGATGGGACCGTCCGAATCTGGGACATACCCGAAGAAAAAGAACTCTGGCGAATCGATGCCGATTCTTGCGTACTTGCAATGTGCCTGAGTAAAGATCGCAATCGCATTGCGATTGGCGGATGTGGCGGAGCCATCAAGGTATGGGACTTGGTAAATAGGAAACGCCTCGCGAAGTTTACGTGGACTGCCTCCAATGTGATCAACAGCGTCGGGCTATCAGCCGACGGCAATCAGGTGGTGACAAATCGAGATGTCGATCTGAACCTTTATGATATTGCCGCGGGGGCCTGGGTTGAAGAAACGCCATGGCGCGTACATCAAATGACCGTCTTCAATATGTCACCAGACCGCGAATGGCTTTGCAATATCGATGGCGAGTTCGTCAATGCAAAAACGGGTGAAGCCAAAGCCCGATTGGGGTGGATTGAGAGCGACAACTACGGCCTGGCGAACTGCACCGCTATATCATCCGACAACCATTGGGCTGCACTCGGCACTGGCGGGTCTCCAATTGGCGTATGGAAATGGAATCCTGGTCGGCGTAATTTCGTACATCTATACAAGTTGCCTGAGCCGACGCCCCCTCGGGTGGATGGCGGGTCATCCGGCCCTATTACCTGGGAAGCAATTCCAGTTCGTTTACGTGATGAAAAGGGAAGTTTAGCACCGATTGGCGGTCGCCAGCATCATGAAATTGAGTCTACTTCGGACTGGCAATTTCGATCAGGCAACTTCAAACCGCGTGATGGTGGCAAACAACAACCCCTCGACCTTCTGTTCAACTCCAGCAGGATATATCTTCATCGCGACCTTGGCATACTCGATCGTATTGAGTGCGACGATATCAATTTGTGCGAAGCCGCCTGGGACGGGAACCGATTTTGGATCGCCTCCTCAAAACGCGGAATCTTCGCCGTTGAACCTGACGGGAAGCTCGGGGTTGTCATCGACAGCAAGCAAGGTCTTCCTGTTCCCTGTAACCAACGCATGACAATCCATTTGCTCGAAGGTGGAAAACTATTGGCTGCTGGTTCTTCCAGCGATGGAGAAAAACCTGAGGGCTGGTGCGCCCTGATCGAACCTGAAAATGACGCCGCTTCCTACCACGTCAAAATCCTTTTTCATGAAACGGATCTGCCCGGATGGCGCGATAAATATCAAAATAACAATCCGAACCAGAGCAATTTCAATCCCCTTTATATGACCGAGCCGCCCGTCACTGCGTCGAACCAGCCGCACGAAGTGTGGATCGTCTGCGAACCAGTCCCGCGGTCGGGACGGCCCGTAGTTCGCGTGAATACCACGAACTTTGCCTATAGGCCTTTCAATCTCCGTCCCAATTACGACGAAAAATCCACCAAGCCGTCACAGCAACTGAATTATGACTATGCCGTCCTCCCGGACGGGTTGTCCAATTCCGCACTTTT
>JBBRMF010000438.1:0-2310 GCA_038230975.1 Tepidisphaerales bacterium | reverse complement strand
TTAATCTCCAGCTTGCTCCACGCCTTCTTCGAGATTCTCAACTCTTCAATCGTCGCCATCGTCGTTTCGCATGGTTGCAATTTGTAGATGTGCGTAAAGGTCGTTCCTCGGCTCGTCGTTCCCGCTGCGAATAACGATTGAGCGGACAGGAGCATTGCAATCAGGCCGAGGATGGCAAAGGAAGTGCCGCGCGATAAAAAGTTCATTTGGATTCTCCCACTTAGTTCATCAGCTTTTAAATTGTGCCGCGAGTTGCGAAACTTGACTTCACCGTGTCACGGCACCATCCGAAGGTCGATGCACCGCAAATTCGGTGCATCCGTCATCGATTCAACTGAGTTTCACATCCATAACCGATCCGACTGTTTACTTCACTTTCAGACTTCCTTCGCCCTCGCGTTAGCGCGGTTTGGGAGGGCGCGGAATCGGCGGCGGCGGTGGCGGCGGCCGTGACGGACCCGGACCCGGTGGGTAGTACGGATACGGCGGACCAACTGGGCGCGGGGGTGGCGGCGGCGGTGGCGGCGGAACGTAGAACGGCGCGAATCCCTGGTTCGTATTGTTGATCGAGAAACACGCTTCAAGAGATCGGACGTTGATCGCTTGTGCCCAGCGGTAAGCCGCCGGCTGACCATCCAAGTCGGTATTCGCCTTTTGATTGTTCATTTTCCAGCCTCGGATACCGTCCTGTCCGCTGGGTAGAGTCTCCGCGCCCAACCAGACAATTCCATCTGCGCGCGCCGGTCCGACGATTCCAGTTTTCACTGTTCCGTTGAACACGCCTTGAGTGCTATTACTATAGGGGGGTGGTTGCTTATCGTAAGCGGGGTTGATCGTCGCACCGTATAAATACGGGTACATCGTGCTGATCACGTTCATGTTGTCCGATCTGAACTTCTTGCCTTCCGGAAAGCGAGCGGTGCTGACAAACGGTCGAATGATATTTCTTGCGATCGCATCGACCCCTGCTTGAGCCAAACCGTTGTCTCCGGCCGAAGTGCCGTCTTGCGAATAACCCAGGTTCTTTTCCCAAAAACCAAAGGTATCAATGAAATCCATGCCAACATACGCAGCTCCATTTCCATTTCCATTTGGATCGTTGTAATTGTAGTCATACTGATAATACAGATCGTAATAATCTCCCTGAACCGCTGCCCCATAAACGGTCCCCAGGGAAACGACGTTGCCTGTACCCGAGAATCCCAACATGTCGCCGACGTTGGGCTTCTGCTTGCCCATTTTGTGCACTTCGCCGACATAGGTCCAACGGAACGGCTGAAAATAGTAACTCGGGGTCTCCGCATGGGGGTTGCCTGACACTGTCGACAGCGAGCCGTGGGGAAGATTGGCCTGCCCGCCGTGAATTCCCACGAAGGCTCCATTGTCATAGAAATCTTCCAGTCCCGCCCAGAACGTGCTGTTTAAGAATTCGGCACCATCCCACAACGGAGCGGTCGCCGATGTTGTTGCAGGATAGACCACGCGCCTGATGAATCCCTGTTTGCACAGTTTATTGCACCGTGCAGCAGCGCCGCTGCCATTGGAACTGCCATTGAAGAATTCATGCTCCTGATTGTCCATGATGTCCCATGTGGTCTTGACCCACATGGAAACCGTACAACCATTGTTATGGCCGGGAATATAGTTCATTCCGCCATTAGCGCCTTTGTCGACCAAGGGTTTGATCCAAGACGCAGGGACGCGCGATTGACCCGGCGATCCATCGGCGCCACCGCCTCGATCGATATTGCCCACATGCTTGTTGACCGGTGGCACAAACTTTGTCGCCGTCATGGGATTCAACGGACCGTGACCGTAAGCTGCGACTTTCGATGCAAGGTTTCCAACCGCGCCGGACGCATAAGCGTACTTCAACGTTGCATCTTTGCACGATACACCCAATGCGCCCAGATACACACCGTCCGCGCGCAAATCGCCCACACGGCAACTCATGCAGTACTCGTACCGCATCGAATTGGTGTTCTTCGGGAAGGAGTTCAGCGAATTCGACTGGTTCCCAGCACTGAAATTGAGCAAGAAGATGGGGTTGATCTTGGAAGCCTTGACCGACTGCATCTTGCCGCCGATGATTGCGTTCATCGTCGGATTGCCGCCCGGCACTACAATATCTTCGACGGAATCGGAATCCAGATCGATTTCATGGTCGTTTAACAACCCCAGCAGGCTGATTGTATCGCAAACACGGTATTGGCAATTCTGCGGCGTCTTCGCCTGTTCGCGTCCGTTTCCGAGGCACGTATCGGTATCCAAATCGCCGTTGACACTGGCCAGGAATGTATCGTCATGTCC
>JBBRMF010000437.1:0-2343 GCA_038230975.1 Tepidisphaerales bacterium | reverse complement strand
GTGATGGTAGCCAAGAACCAGAGCACCGTCACATTGGGACTGATTGCGTTCTTTGGCCCCAAGAAGTAAGCGTCGCAACGATCTTGCAACAACTCGGTTACTAAAAATCCATCAGGAGCGTGAATCGTGAGAGCTGTTACAGAAATTAAGACTAGAAGGCGTGAGACCGCCGGTAAAACGCTGGCGCTCGCCGTGGGTATTCTTGCGGTAATGTTAACGCCGGCTATGGCCGATGACCCTAAACCCGATCCGGCCGGCATCGCTACGGGGGACAAAACGACCGTGGTTGACGCGGGCGGTAACTCCTTTGTGGTTGCGCAACCGACTGATAAGACCGCTCCCACTTACACACAGAGTAAGAAGGACGCCGATGAATACGCTGCCCAAGCCGCCAAGGAACCACTGGCGGTGAAACTAGCCGACTCGGTGGGTCATATCCGAGTGGCAACCAATTTTGCCTGGACACTCAACACCGGCTATCTGGTGCTCTTCATGCAGGCCGGCTTCGCGCTGCTCACCTGCGGGCTGGTTAGGAAGAAGAACGCGGCGCATCTGATGATGCTGAACTTCGCGGCCTACGTCTTTGCGTTCATCGCGTATTATGCAGTTGGTTACGCGTTCCAGTTCGGAGGCGTCGCCATCAACGCGGCTCCCACTAATCTGGGTGGCACTCCGACACTGAATCACTTCCTTCTGGGGAGTGGACTATGGGGGTTTCTGGGTGGTAACGGCTTCTTTATGGCCGGCCCCGGTTACGACGCGGGTAGCAATGTTCTCGCCTTGTTTGAAGTGGTGTTCATGGAGACCGCGGGATACATCATCGTCGGCTCCATATGCGAGCGCATCACCTTTGGCGCGTTCCTGGTCTGCGAACTTTTCGTAGGCGCAATTCTTTACCCGGTTTTCGGTTGCTGGGTGTGGGGCGGCGGCTGGCTGTCGCAGCTTGGCAACACCATGGGCCTGGGGCATGGATACGTAGATTTCGCGGGGTCAACAGTAGTGCACGCGATCGGAGGTTTCTGCGCCATGGCGCTCTCGATTGTTCTGGGGCCTCGACTCGGCAAGTACGGGCCTGACGGGAAGCCGCGAGCTTTTCCGGCGCACAATATCGTCTTCGTCGTTACCGGAACCTTTATCCTACTCTTCGGCTGGATGGGTTTCAATCCGGGTTCAACTCTGGGCGCTACCGATCTGCGCATTTCGGTGGTCGCGATCAACACCAATCTGGCTGCGGTGGCCGGGTCGGCAACGGCGATGCTCTTCTGGTACATGAAATTTGGCAAGCCGGATATCACCATGGCCTGCAACGGGATGCTCGCCGGTCTGGTTGCAATCACTGCGCCCTGTGCGTTCGTCGGGCCGACATCCGCTATCGTCATCGGGATTTTAGCGGGGTTGGTGGTCTGCTTGGGAGTTCTGTTCAATGACAACGTGACCAAGATTGACGATCCCTGCGGCGCGATTTCGGTCCACGGCTTCTGCGGTGTTCTGGGGGGCCTCTGTCTTGGCCTATTTGCCGATGGCACTTATGGGCAGGGTTGGAACGGTGTGGGCGCGACCACCTATCTGGGGCATGCCGGGCAGGGCGTCACTGGATTATTATACGGGGACTCCAAGCAGTTTATGGTCCAGTTGATGGGCGCCGCGATCTGTGTCGCCTGGGCATTCGGCGCCACTTTCATCGTCTTCAAAGTTGTGAACTCCGTTAAGTCGATGCGAGTCTCGAAAGAGGTCGAACAAGAAGGCCTGGATGTCCCCGAGTTCGGACTTTTGGGCTATCCAGAGGATGTCGTACACGCGACGGGTTCCTAATAGAATCGACAATGGAGCTATATGAAAAAAATTGAGGCCATAATCCAGCCCCACAAGCTGGACGAAGTGAAGGAAGCGCTGTTAGGCATCGGCGTCGAGGGCATCACCATTTCCGAAGTCCGCGGCCACGGTCGTCAGAAGGGGCATACGGAGACGTATCGGGGGGCCGAGTACAAGGTGGACCTGCTCCCCAAAGTTAAACTCGAAATGGTGGTGCCGGACGCGCGGGCGGACGAAATCATAGGCGTGCTGGGCACCGCCGCTAAGTCCGGCAAGATCGGGGATGGCAAGATCTTCGTCTCCTCTATCGAAGAAGCCGTTCGCATTCGGAACGGCGACCGCGGAGAGAACGCGCTGTAAGACCCGATCATCGAGACAATCATCGCAGCGGCAAAGTCCGGAAAGATCGGCGATGAAAAAATATTTGTTTCCTCCATTGACGAAGCCATCCGAATTCGCAGCGGCGAAGAGGGCGAGAGCATTCTCTAACACCGCTTTCGGCTCCCTGCCCTGGATCACCATAGATCCCGC
>JBBRMF010000436.1:0-2362 GCA_038230975.1 Tepidisphaerales bacterium | reverse complement strand
TTCCCCAACGCACCATCAATCCCCTTTTCGGTCGCGTGAATCGCCCAGCTCGAATGATGCTCCGTGCGGTCCACCGTGGCTTCAATCTGGGCGCGGGTGCGCGTGGACATCGCTCGAAAGATGAGCTCCATCTGCCGAATCGAATGGTCCTCGGCGATTCCGGTACAGTGGATTTCGGCGATATCTTCTGTCGTGAATCCGAGCTCTTCCGCCAATTCTCGCTGCACGGCACCGAACAGATCACTGGCATCGCGCGGTTCAAGGGCACCGGCGAAAGGGTGTACTTTGTCTGGATAATAGGCCACGGAAGAATTGCGGCGGCCCATCATCAACCAGCCGTCCGCGGTCTCAAGCGCCGGGCTAACACCGATGGGGTTGGCGAGAATGGATTTGCCGTATTGATCGGCCAGTTCCGGGTGATAGAGGTTCGTACCGACGAAGGGCTTGTAGGAAGTGCGGCTCATGGCGATCGTCAATCGATCCGACGTGGCACTCCATGATTCAAGTCGACACATCGGGCCATCGAATAAATGTACGCCGGGTTGAGTGGCTACGCGCTGCCAGGTATCGTCGATCATCTGTTCCACGGCGGGAATGATCGAGCGCGTCGATGGGACTTGTGTCACATTGATTTGATGGCGATCCCAGCAACCGGCGGCGTGAAACGTAAGCATAGTCGACACCTTATTGCTCCCTCTCCCTCCCCCGGATTACCGGGGGAGGGCCGGGGTGGGGGCTTGTTTTCGCCGTGCAATCAGCCCGCACCCTAACCCTCCCCCGGAGTACCGGGAGAGCGGACAAAGCGGTCACTTCGCCTTGATCTGCGTCCACAACTTATCGATCAAAGGGGCCGTTTTTCCGAGGTCTTCCATCACTTCGCAACGTTTCAAAACTTCGTCGGAAGGATAGATGTTCGGATTGTCGAGGATTTCCGCGGGGATGAATTTTCTCGCCGCATTGTTCGCGCTGGCGTAGCCAACGGCTTTTACGATCTCGGCGGCTACTTCCGGCTCGAGAAGGTAGTTCAAGAAAACCATCGATGCTTCCCGGTGTTTGGCGGTGGTGGAGATCGCCAGATTATCCACCCAATGCGTTGCGCCTTCTTTGGGCACAATATAGTAAAACCGATCTTTCTTTTCGCTGACCACTTTGGCGAGTTGGCCATTGAACCCCTGTACCAGCGCGGCTTCGCCGGTGCGGAGTTTGTCATCGAACGAATCACTATCGTAGCTTTTCACGAGCGTTTTTTGTTTGGCGAGCATGTCGGCGGCTTGTTTCAGAACGGCAGGGTCGGTTTCATTGATCGACTTTCCCATGAGCTTCAACGCCGCCACGAAATTTTCACGGCCATCGTTCAACATTGAAATTTTTCCGGCATTCTTCGGATCAAACATTGCCGCCCAGCTATCCACCGGTTCTGCAATCACCTGCTTGTTGACACCGATTCCGGTTGTGCCCCACAGGTAGGGAATGGAGAATTGGTTCTCCTTGTCATAGGAAAGGCCCAGTTGTTTGGGATCGAGATTTGCAAACTGTGGTAGTTTCGCCCGGTCCAAAGCCATGAGGCGTTTATCGAGGATCAGCACTCGAACCGCGTAGTCACTCGGGACAACCACGTCGTAGTCTGATACGCCGCTGCTCAGCTTGTCGATCAGTTCTTCGTTCGTGGCGTATACCGAGAGGTTGACCTTGATGCCGGTGCGCCTGGTGAATGTTGCTAAAACTGCCGGTGGAAAATACTCCGACCAGGAATAGAGATTCAGGACTTTCTCTTCAGATTTACCCGAAGTAGTTCCGCCACTTTTATCCTTGCAGCCGGACAATAGAGAGATCGCGAGTAGTAGGCTCGCCAGTTTGATCCATTGAATCATTCGACAGTCCCTTTCTTTTCCGCAAGTAGCCATTGCGACACGAGAATCAAAACGAGGGTCACCCCGAGCAACACAGTGGCTGCGGCGTTGACAACCGGCAGATCCGACTTGACGTGCAGCTTTGATGCGATCAGCAGCGGCAACGTCGTGCTCTGTGGGCCGGCCACGAAGGAGGTGATGACATAATCATCGATCGACAGCGTGAATACCAGCAGCGCCCCCGCCACGACACCCGGCATCATCAAGGGCAGCTTGATACGGAGGAAGGTGCCCAGCTTTCCCGCACCCAGATCCATGGCCGCTTCTTCCAGCGATGGATCAAATCCAGCCAATCGCGCGCGAACCACGATCGCGACGTATGAAATACTGAACGCGACGTGGGCGATGACGACGGTCAGCAGGCTAAGATGCCAGCGAGTGACGGAGAAGAATGTGAGCAAGGCCGCCCCGGTGACGATTTCGGGAATGATGATCGGCAGGTAGAGCAATGC
>JBBRMF010000435.1:0-2419 GCA_038230975.1 Tepidisphaerales bacterium | reverse complement strand
GTCCTCGGCGTCTTGGCGTTCATTTTATCTTCACGCCGCCGTAATCCACAGATTGCACCGCGTTTCCCACGGAAGCGGAATTTGACGATCGCCTTTGCAAATGCTCCGGTTTTTCCTACACTCCGCAGTCTATGGCCAAGGCACGCGCAATCGTCAAACGTCGCAAGGCGGTTCGGAACATCCGCAAGATCACCAAGACCATGCAGATGATCGCGACGGCGAAGTTCCAGAAATCGCTTAAGCGGGCGGTCGGAACCAAGCCGTACACGCGGAAAGTGCGTGAGCTTGTCGCTGAGTTGGCCGCCAGCGTGGGGGATGTGAAGCACCCACTGCTACGGCAACCCACTGATGCGGATCGGACGAACCGCATTGCCTTGGTTGTCATCACCAGCAATCGCGGGTTGGCCGGTGCGTACAACGGCAGCGTTCTCCGCGCCTCGGCCGCCTTCATTCGCGAGCAGGAAGCGGACGGCAAGACGATCGATCTGTACGTCTCCGGCAAAAAGGGAATCGGTTATTTCAACTACCAGAAGCGACCGATCGCGCAGAAATTTGACCAGTTCGGCGACATGCCCCGCTTCGTGGATGTCGAGCGGGTGGCGGAATCCTTTATGAAGGATTTCACCGACGCCAAGTACGATGCGGTGTACATCGCGTTCACCAATTTCATCAGCGCCGGCCAGCAAAAACCGGAAGTGATGACGCTGCTTCCCTTAGCCGGGGTGACCGCCAAGCGCGATGCCACCAAACCCAAAGAGGGCGGCCAGGCAGAATATGCCAACGTTCAGACCAAATATGATTTCTATCCTGATGCGGTCAAGCTGCTGGATGAATTGCTGCCGCAGACGGTGAAGACTGCCCTCTTCCAGTGCTTCCTGGATGCGACGACGAGCGAGAATGTCGCGCGCATGATCGCCATGAAGAGCGCGACGGACAACGCGGACAAGATGGTCAAAGCCCTGACCATGCAATACAACCGCGCCCGCCAGAGCCAGATCACGACGGAACTATCTGAAATCATGGGTGGTGTGGAAGCGATGAAGAACTGATCTTAGTTCTTAATTATTTAGCGTACTGTATCTACACGCAGTCGGAATTGCTCCCGCCACGCCACGATTACCGCTGCGGCAATCAGCAGCGTTCCCCACATTCGAGCGCTGTACACCTGAAAGAAATCCAGCCACGGCAAGCCCTTGACCGCCAATGGCAGCACCGTCAACACGTACGCGATTCCGATCATCCAGATCAATCGCCTTCGCCCGGCAGGATGATTCACTGCGGTGTGAATCACGAAATGATATGGCACGATCAACGCCACAAAGTTGTATCGCCATGCCAGGGGATTGAAGAGCGTCATGTAGATGAGCAGCAGCGAAAAGTGCATGGCGTATGTGGAGGCCGTGGTGGGTGAAGCTGGATTGGTGGATGAACGGGTTCGCCAGATGAAGAAATAGAGCCCCATTGCGGTGATGACGCTTAATGCGAGCCAGAGCGTATGAATCTGCGGTCCGGAAAAATAAATGTGCGGCCGGTATTTGGAGATCGCACTGGGCACTTTTCCGGGAACGATATGATCGCCGACGAGCCTTGGGCCGATCATCCGGCTCAACGCCGCGTAAATCGATTGGTTTGTAGGCCGCGCGTTCTGCTCCGGCGTCTCCGTATCGCGCAGATGTTGCGGCCAATTCGTGAGCATCTGCCGATTCGCATCCCACCCCACCCACATCGCCGGCAACAATCCCAACACAATTGACGTGATCGCAAACGATGCAAACGCCGCGACAGGCCGACGGTGGAACAGGAAGTAAGGCAGCAGACAGATCGGCACGAGCTTGAGAAAAACCGCCCCCGAAAGCGCGATGCCCGCGGTGATCGGCCGCCCGCGCGCGATCGAATAGCAGGCCGCGAGACTGAGCGCGATATAGAGCACGGCGTTCGTCCCGACCCCGAGTTGAAACATGATGAATCGATCCGCGAGCGCCCAAGCCCCAATCGCGATCCACGCCCGGATGACAACGCTTTGACTCGGCAACAGGCGGCGGCACATGGAGAAGATCGACCAGAGCAAAGCCAGATCACCCATGAACCACACGAACCGAGCCGCATAGGAAGGTAGAAGTGTGAGCGGAGCAATCAGCAGGGCAATCACCGGTGCGTTTTTAAACGTGAGTAGCTCGCCGTGCTCAAGCGTGTAGATCGGCTGGCGATGAGCCATCGCCTCCCCGGCGCGATAATACACGGCCCAATCCCCGCTGGCATTCAAGGTTGGATATTGTTCACGGCATTGATGTTGCAACATCAATAAGACAACGATCGCGAAAAATGCGAAAGTACAAATC
Source organism: Tepidisphaerales bacterium (assembly GCA_038230975.1). Classification (GTDB taxonomy): domain Bacteria; phylum Planctomycetota; class Phycisphaerae; order Tepidisphaerales; family Tepidisphaeraceae; genus JANXVV01. The sequence continues at coordinate 80 of JBBRMF010000435.1, read as the reverse complement.
CGAAGAAATTTTTCACGCGCGGTGGATATGACGAATTTCTTTTCTCCCTCTCCCGGTACTCCGGGGGAGGGCTGGGGTGG
>JBBRMF010000434.1:0-2506 GCA_038230975.1 Tepidisphaerales bacterium | reverse complement strand
GAGCGTGTTGTTCACCACCGTGCAATGCTCAGTGCGGCCTCGCTCAGGGGCATAACCCCCGATGGAAACACCAGCAGTATTACAGCGAAAGATAAGGTTATTCCGCGCAGTGATGTAGCTGGTGGCGCGGTTCTGGTGTTCACTGGCTAGTTCGATTCCGAAGTCCACATCGTGAATGACGTTCTGTTCGATCAGTACCCGGGTGCCGCCGTCTACGTAAATCCCATCCGAAGATTGGTCATTGCCGTATGCTGGGTTGCCACGCGACGTAATGTTGTAAACCAAATTTCCGCTTACTAAGCCGTCGCGGGCCTGGTCGACGGCAGGGTCGGGCGCCGTGCGCTCAAAACCGATGATGTCAATTCCGATGTTGTTGTTGTCGTGGACGACATTATGTGTGATGCGGAAATTGGTGACGTTCCCATTCACCACCAGGGACTCGCTCGAACCGGTCTTGAGGTGATGTACTTCATTGCCGTCGATGATCAGGTCGGTGATAGGGGTCTTGGCGTCGGTGCCATACACAGCGATGCCAAAACCGTTGCCGCCGCTTCCGGGAGCATCGCGACCTGAAAAAGTTTGCTCGATATGATGGACGTTGTTCCGCAGAAGTTCGATATGGGAGCCGGCTCCGGTGACGCTGATACCCAAAGGAGTGAGCCGATGTTCGGCGGTGCGATAGTTCCGAATTTCAAAGCCTGCGATTCGCACATAGCTCTGATTGTGAATCGTCAGTATGCCGCCGCGGCCTTTGGGGGTGAAACGCGTGGCGTCCAGGATCGCCGTCTCTCCTAGATAGCTTCTGAACGTAATAAAACCATCACTCGAGTTGCCCGACGCATTGATGCTTACAAGCTCTTCGTAGATTCCTCCGCGCACATTGACGGTACTGCCCGCACGTGCGGTGTCGGCCGCATGTTGAACCGTGCGCCAAGGAGCAGTGAGGGTGCCGGGATTTGCATCATCTCCGGTTGTCGACACGTGGAAGGTGGCGTTGGACTGACCAGAAGCTCCGGAGCCGCACATCAGTAGCGCAAAAAGAGTTAAAACTTTCACGTTCGCCTTTCTAAAAAACACCCTACTGGCCCGAAGATATGTCGCACGCTTATGTGTGTGCCGGAGCTCCTCGGGAACTCAAGATTTTCTCTGCATTTGCGCGATATAGCTTTTTCAGGACTTCGTCCGGCAGCCCGAAACCATTCAGGCTCCAGTGGTAACTGAACATGTCGGTTTCGTAGAAGTGCTCATCCAATGTCTCAAGAATTCTGAAGGTAACTCGATACATCGGTTTATCGAATCCCATGTCAGTGCCGTAGAGCAAACGGTCCGCGTACTTCGCATAAAACTGAGATACAAAACGGGGGATGGGTGCTGTTTCCGCATATCGCGCGGAAATATCGGCGTACAAATTGAGCTGCCGTTCCAGTATTTGGCCTAGTCGCTTCAGGTCATAATCGAGATTGGCGAGGTGGCAGGCAATAAAGGTTGTACTGGAATGCTTCTTGACCGCGCGCTCGAGAATGTCAATCATTCCGGATTGCCCCACAATTTCCGGCTGATTGTCTAGCCTCCAATGGAAAGCATTCATCAGGCCGTCGTTCTGATTGTCCATCGCTTCGTACATCCAGATGGGATCCGCAACGTGAATATTCACCGGCATGCCCAATTGGCCGCATCGGTCAAACAGAGAGTCCATGCGCGCGTCGTCTGGGTGCATGCCAAATGCATGCACGGTGTTTGAAACAAGCCCTTTACCCTTATCATGAAGCTCGCCAACACCCCGTGCGCCTGCCTGATGGCACTTTTCTAGCGCCCGTATTGCTTGAGGACCGAATCCAGGTTGGTCATGCCCCGTGTAATCAAAACCGCACCAGAGTTCGAAACGGTCTCGATAGGCAGCATACTTCCGGCGGATATCGTCAAACTCTTGCCCCGTAGCGTCCGTAAGAACAATGGTCTTCTCAATTCCCACCTCGTCCATATTTCTGACCCACTCGGCAATTTCTGCCGGTGTCTTGGCGTATGCGTGGGAGTGCATATCGATGATTGGAAATTTCGCCCTGGGAACTTCTGTAATAGGAATCTTGTAAAGAGATCTAGGCCGGTAATCCTTCAGCAGTATCGTTTCGGGCGATGCTTCCTCGGGCCCTTTCTTGGCGTCTGATGTACCGGAATGTGGATCCTGCAGACTTGACGCATAGCGCGTACTCCACGCGGGCGTAGCACCGACCGCCAAACCAGCCGTCTTCAAAAAGGAACGGCGTTTCATACGCTCTCCTCTATGGATCTCGTCAACACGCAACTCTGTCACTGACTATGTACTGTCCAAGTTTCGGTGAGCCTTACTGCGGAGTCGCCTCCAGCAGAAGGTGTTTCGAAAAGTCTGTAGACAGGTGCGCAACCGGACCGCGAACGATTCCGAAGTCTTTCCCGTCCACGTAGTCGACCACGTGATACGCGCGATCGTCCAAACCTCGCAACTCCAGCTCGCCTTTCCAGGTTCCAG
>JBBRMF010000433.1:0-2539 GCA_038230975.1 Tepidisphaerales bacterium | reverse complement strand
CTTGTTCGTCCAGTCCATCTCGGATACGTGCACCAGGCCTTCGATGCCGGGCTCGAGTTCCACAAACGCGCCGTAGTCGGCGATATTGGTGATCTTGCCGAACAGGCGGGTCGATTGCGGGTAGCGGCGGTTCACGCCCATCCATGGGTCGTCGCCCATTTGCTTCAGACCCAGGGACACGCGGTTTTTCTCGGTGTCGAACTTCAGGATCTTGGCGATGATTTCCTGGCCAGCTGTCACTACTTCGCTTGGGTGACGCACGCGGCGCCATGCCATGTCGGTGATGTGCAGCAGGCCGTCAATGCCGCCCAGGTCAACGAACGCACCGTATTCGGTGATGTTCTTGACGATGCCCTTCACGGCAGAGCCTTCTTTCAGGGTTTCCATCAGCTTGGCGCGTTCTTCGCCCATGCTGGCTTCGACCACGGCGCGGCGTGACAACACGACGTTGTTGCGCTTGCGGTCGAGCTTGATGACCTTGAATTCCATGGTCTTGTTCTCATACGGAGACAAGTCCTTGATGGGACGGGTGTCGATCAGCGAGCCGGGCAGGAAGGCGCGGATGCCGTTGACCAGAACGGTCAGTCCGCCCTTGACCTTGCCACTGGTCTGGCCGGTGACAAATTCGCCGGATTCCAGGGCTTTTTCCAGGCTCATCCACGAAGCCAGGCGCTTGGCCTTGTCCCGCGAGAGCAGGGTATCGCCGTAGCCGTTTTCGACCGAGTCGATCGCGACGGAAACAAAGTCGCCGACCTGGACTTCAACTTCGCCCTGGTCGTTCTTGAATTCTTCGAGAGGAATATAGGCCTCGGACTTGAGGCCGGCGTTCACAACCACCTGGTTGTGATCGATGCGCACTACTTCGGCGGTGATGACTTCACCGGCGCGCATTTCGGAGCGTTGCAGTGATTCATTAAACAGATCGGCAAAAGATTCGGACATGAATTTCCTAATCCACAAAACAGGGTTCCAATGGCGAAATTGCCATTGTTTTTATAGCTGCTTGCGGCGGTTTGTATGGTTTTGCGGTCAAACGATTGGTAAGACCGCGATTTACGTCAATATTCCTGCTGACCCTGCGCCCTATGAGAGGAAAACGCGTCGGGAAATCAGAAGGGCCGGGTGCCTTGCCACCAGTCAAGCACCTGATTCAGCGATTCTTCAATCGACAAATCAGAGTTATCCAATAGCCGGGCATTTTCAGCAGGTTTCAGGGGAGCGGTTTGCCGAGCTGTGTCTCGGGCGTCACGTGCCTCCAAATCCTGCTGAATGGCGGCGATTGTAGTCTTGTTTCCCTTTGAAATCAACTGCTTGTAACGGCGTTCAGCGCGGTGCAGAGCGCTGGCGGTGAGGTAAATCTTGAGCTGCGCAGCCGGAAAAACGACCGTTCCCATGTCCCTTCCATCCGCCACCAGACCCGGCAGTTGGCGAAAGCTGTGTTGCAAGTCCAGGAGGGCGGCGCGAACCTGGGGATGGGCTGAAACCCGGGACGCAGCCATGCCGGCAGCTTCGGTGCGAATAGCAGCCGACACCTCCTCGTCTTCCAGAAAAACCCGATCGCCCTTAAACCGCACCGCCAAGTTGCGTGCAATCCGCGCTACGCCCTCACCGTCGTCCAGCGAAAGGCTCTGGCGCGTGGCCGCAAAAGCGCTCAAGCGGTACAGGGTTCCTGAATCAAGAAAATGGTAACCCAGTCTTTGCGCCGTCATCGCCGCCAGCGTGCCCTTGCCGGATGCTGTCGGGCCATCGATGCAAATCACCGGAATCTGGGAAGTCTGCGCTTCAGTCACGGAAAACAGCGCTTCAAAATAGTCCGGGAAGGTCTTGGCGACGCATTTGGGGTCGAGAATCCTCACCGGCAGTTGCGCCGGATTGAACGCTGCCAGCGAGAAACACATGGCGATGCGGTGGTCATCGTAGGTATGAATGGCGGCTGGCTTCCATGCGTCAGGATGGCTTGGCGGGGTGATCTTGAGGTAGTCCGCACCTTCCTCCACGGTGGCACCCAACTTTTGCAATTCGCAGGCCATCGCTGCGATACGGTCGGTTTCCTTGACGCGCCAGCTTGCGATATTGCGCAGCGTGCTTGTGCCATCAGCATAGAGCGCCATCACTGCAAGCGTCATCGCCGCATCGGGGATGTGGTTGCAGTCCAGGTCAATCGCCTTGAGCGGCCAGACGCCGCGTGAGATACACAGCGAGTTGGCGGTACTTTCAATTTGCGCGCCCATCAGGCGTGCGGCCTCGATAAAACGGATGTCGCCCTGGATGGAGTCGGCGCCAACGCCGAGTATTTTTATACCATTTACGCCTGTAGTCCTTTCAGCAAGGGTGCCGAGTGCTATGAAATAACTAGCAGAAGAAGCATCCCCTTCGACATGGATTTCACCCGGTGACTGATATTGGCTGCCGGCAGGAATCGTGAAACTTCGCCAACCGTCACGCTCGACGGCGATGCCGAAACGTTTGAGCAGGTTGAGCGTGATTTCGATGTAGGGCCTTGAAATCAGTTCGCCCACCACCTCGATGACGATGTCCT
>JBBRMF010000432.1:0-2649 GCA_038230975.1 Tepidisphaerales bacterium | reverse complement strand
TCGCGGGAGCCGTGATGCTTATGGTCGGCGGCGGATTCGTTACGTTGATCATCACCGCAGAGGAGGTGAAACCACCGAAAGTATCGGCCGCCGAGGCGACAATCAGATGCTTGCCAGGCACGACGTTCGTCCAGTTCACCGTGTACGGAGCGTTCGTGACCGAACCCAGAAACTTCGCATCCCCATAAAAGCTCACTTTTGCCACCGTGCCATCGGAATCGCTTGCGTCGGCGCTAATCGTGATATCCGTCGGCCCGCCAAAGGTGGTATTGTTAGTCGGCGAAGTAATTTTGACCGTTGGCAACCCATTGGTCACATTGACCTTCACGGGAGCAGAGCTGGCGACCGCCCCATCCGTTTCCATCGCTTTCGCCCGGAGGCTGTAATGACCCGGAGCCACGTTATTCCACACAAAAGAATAAGGCGCGGTACTATCCGTTCCGAGCAGAGTATCGCCGTTGTAGAAGTTCACCGCCTGAATGTTTCCACCCGCCACATCCGCGGACAGCGTGATATTCGCGCCTGCACCGAATGAACTTCCCGCATTCGGAGCTGTCAAAGTGACGGTCGCGGTGCTCGGCGGCGGATTTGTCGCCGTGACATGGACTGCACTCGAAAGAGTCGACTTCCCAAACTGATCCTCAGCGCGTGCAAAAAGGGCAAAGGTCCCCGGCGGCACGTTGCTCCATGTGATCGAGTACGGACTGCTCGTCACCGTTCCCAAGAACTTGTCGTTCGCATAAAAGCTCACTTTGCTGACGATATCATTCGCATCGGTAGCATCCGCGGTGATCGCGAGGTTTGAGTGCGCGGTGATGCCGGTGTTATCGGCTGGGCTGGTGATGCTTACGATGGGCGGCTGATCCTCGTAGACATTCCCTTTAATCTCCACCGACGCGTGGTCCGGACGCCCCAATCGATAGTTCGCATTGGTATCAATGGTGAGGTTTACCCAAAGATTGGGTGCGCTCGCGCTGCTACCGAGCGGATTTATTGGCAATCCAAGCGAAAAAAATCCCGCCGGAATCGTGACCGTAGTTGGCACCGTTGTATAATCCACACCGTTTGTCGCGGTGCCATTCAGAATGATGTTGACTGCCAAATCGCCATTCGTCCGGTCCCGATGGAGGAGGAATGCGCCGGAGCTTAAGCCGCGAAAAGCCACTGGGTCAGAGGCATTTACGCTCACTTCTGGAAGTGTTGAATCAGAAGTAGGGGTTGTATTGGGCTTATTTTCATCGTCGCCGTCCTTGGCGAACGTGCTCCCGCTAATCGCCAAAGCCGCGATGGTTGAAAGATAATAGACTTTTTTCATATCATTGAAGAAGTTCCTCGGGTTCTTCTGTTCGACTGCTAAAGCTAAATCTATTCCAAGTTTTCGACCGCCTCAGACTTAGTGCGTACCTCGAAACGGATCCTCGGCTCTACCTCATTGCTGCCGTGGAGATATGCCGATCCCGTTTTGCAGGATCGATAATGACGTGCCTTTTTCTTAGAATGCCGAAGTTTTCATTCGTGGTGGGAGTTGAGAATCATCTTGCGAGAGACTTCGAAAATTCCTACCGCATGCTACGACTCGCTCGCAGCCCCAGCAGGCCATCAGCTTCGATCGATCGATTCAGCGATTTCTGGTGGTGTATCCAGCAGTGCACCCTCCCTTCGACAGATTGTTTAATTCCGAGTTCGTCCCTCCAGGATTCGATGCCTTTGGGGTCGCAACCCGAAAGAATCAGGTTTTTGACATCGATCGTCTGCAGTTCAGTGTGTTGAAGCTTGCCTACTATTTCTTCTCGAGTATGCTGCATGTTGCCTGAGCGCCGCGTGTGCGGACGCTCTTTTAGGCTGAGAAAGAGAAGTCAACCAGGTAACCTGACCCTTAACCTCCGTTGCCCTGCAACGTCTGGTCACGTTAGGCAATTGGAGCTTCGTTTGGGTTCGCGTTTGGTTCTGAACCAACACCCCGACCGGGCCTCCCTGTTATCTGTCCCGTATTATATATCTATGCTGACAATGGAAGAGGCCATGAGGCAAAGCGATCGAAGCTTTTCCGCAGGCCAAATAGTAAAAGGAACAATCATTGAAGTCCGCCCAAAAGAAGTTTTGGTGGACATCGGTTACAAGAGCGAAGGCGCTGTTCCGGGAAACGAATTCGATGATATGAGCACCGTTCGCGTCGGCGACGAAATCGACGTGCTCATCGAAAAGCTCGAAAACAAGGACGGCATGGTCGTCCTCTCCAAGGAAAAAGCCGAGTTCAAGAAGAACTGGGATAAAATCCTGACGATTTGCAATGAAGGCGGCACGATCACCGGCAAAGTCAAAGCGGTGGTCAAAGGAGGCTTGCTCGTTAATATCGGTGTGGAAGCCTTTCTCCCGGCTTCCCAAATCGACATCACCCCGCCGAAAAACCTCAATGTCTACGTCGGCAACAGTTACGAATTCAAAGTCGTTAAGATCAATCAGGAGCGCCAGAACATTGTCCTGTCCCGCCGCGAGTTGATCGAGCAGGAACGCAACGAGAAGCGCTCCAAACTTCTTACCGAGATGATGCCGGGCGATATTCGCAAGGGCACCGTCAAAAACATCACCGATTTCGGCGCATTCATCGACCTCAATGGTCTCGATGGACTGCTCCATATCACCGATATG
>JBBRMF010000431.1:0-2667 GCA_038230975.1 Tepidisphaerales bacterium | reverse complement strand
CAGGCGCAGGCGGCGATGGATCCGCGCGAAGAGCTGTCTGGAAACCGGCGCGAAGCCGTTTCAAATGCGATCCGTCGAATGCGCGAATTGCGGATGAAACTACGGCAACTCGCTCCAGCCGGAATGATTGGCACACTTCCCCGGGCTTGAAATGGCCGGCGCGCAGAGCAGCCGATTTCTCTTTTCGCGGGCAAAATCACCGCACTCTGGCGATCCATTGGCGCACGATTTCCTGCACGGCGCGCTGGCTTGCGTTGAGCGATCTCAGGTCTGCGAATTTCACGGTCGCCCGGTCCTTGGCTAGGAACTCCAGCACCGCTTGGGTCGCTGATGCCGATCTCCGCTCTTTGCTCCTTTCTCACTTTTGCCCCTCGATGCAGGATGATTTGCATCACGCTGGCGCGGAGGTTCATCGTCGCAAACCACTCGCTCGTCCGGAAGCTGGGTGCCTTCCATTTGATGCCCTCTGCGATCGCCAGGCTCGCGCCGGGGATAATCGACCGCACGTCTTCCAATTGGGCTTTGAGCGGAAGTTTCAGCGCGCGGAAGAAATCATCCACGTCATTCACGGCGGGAGCGCCGGGCGCAGATTTTTTAACGGTCGGTTTCCCGGCGACGACCTTCCTTGTCGTCTTCGCAATTGGTTTGGCCGGCCTCGTTCGACCCGAACTTCGGTGCTTACAATCCACCGGGTCTGCGATAGCATTCAGCAAGACCCATGAAGATCCTTCGAATCCTTGGTGCCTCGTCAGCGATGCTGCTGGGCGTGATTGCGGCCGCCACGCTTCTGCCTGTGCCATCGGCCAGGGCACTCACCCTCTGGCCATTCGGCGTTCACGCGCACGTTTCCCGTTCGACCGGAATGTGGGTGATCACCAATTCGAAAAACTCCCAGGTCGCGGTCAAGTATCGGGCCAAAGTGAACGGAACGAACACCTGGCAGTATCACAACGCCACCATTCCCGCGAACTCGGATCGTTACTTGGGGTACGATTCAAAGACGTACAAGTTGCAGGTGGTGAGCCACACCCCGTAAGCCCGGCCGCGCGAGAAAATTTCATCCGCCCTTGGTCCAACCATTCCATTTATTCCCATGAAGAAGACTTTGATCCTTCTCGGCATCATCGTCGCGGTGCTGGCGATCGGACTGCCGTTGTTTAAGAAATACACGAAGAGCCACAGTCCGGTGGCGACGGCTGTGTATCAAAAGGATGGGTCGTCCATCAAAGTGACCTATTGTCGTCCTCAGGCGAAGGGGCGTGTCATCTTCGGCGAGAAAAGCGCCGGCGCGCTGCAAGCATACGGACAGTACTGGCGCGTCGGGGCGAACGAGGCGACGACCTTCGAGACCAGCACGAATCTCCTGATCAACGGGAAGGAACTGAAGGCGGGGAAGTATTCGCTTTATGCGATTCCCGGCGCGGCGAATTGGACCATCGCCTTCAATTCAAATTGGGATCGCTGGGGCGCGATGGCACCGGCGGTGGACACGGATGTGCTCAGGGTGGAGGTGCCGGCGAACAATGCGGCCCCCGCAAAGGAGTCGCTTGAGATCTCGTTTGCGGATGCGGATCCCACCGGGACGGCCAAGATGAATCTGCAGTGGGACAAGACGCTCGTCGGCGTGCCATTCCAGAAAAAGTAAGGCCTCCCGGCTCTTGAGACTTGGAGGTCCGACCGACCGCGGGTAAGTTGGCAAAACAAAATGATAAAAAACCAGGATATCCTTCCCTGGATTCGCCTCGCGTTCGGGGTGTCGGCGATTCTGCTGTTCGTTTGGAACCGCCGAGCTTCGAAAGCTCAAGTGTCGTTGTCTGGACCGGATCTGTTGCCGCTTAATGCCGCCACCCCGGTGTTTATTTGGGATGACTGGCAGATCGAGGACGACGACCGAATCGTGCTCCAGTTCCGGACGGAGCGGGCGCTGGTGTGGTGGCTCACGATCGATGGGGCGTCCGCGAGCATTCGGGAGCAGACCGTGATGCCGAAGAATTTCTTGCCTGGTCAAAAGGGTCGCATCGAAATGCGCTCGGTGGGTCTGCTTGAATCCAGCGCGGACGAGTGCCTCGAATTTGGGGTCCGCTATTGCACCACGACCGGAAAGATCGAGACCCAGAAATTTAGTTGGATGATTTGGCGGGATGCGGCCCCTGTTGCGGTCCAGCCGATCGTCTGTCCGACCTAGGGTTCCATCGCTCGGGTTTTGAACGGTCGTCGCAGGCATTGAGGAAACAGTCGTGCGGTCGCCATTCGACCAATCGTTTCGGTCTATTCCGGCCGGGCAGGCCACTTCCGACGGGCTGGGCCTGTCACATTCGCGGTCGATTACCGAGAAGGATGGGAACGGGTTCACGTGGTCGCGCTTTCCGACGCGACGACCCGGAAAACGAACCGACCCAATCCAATGCCCTTCACGTCCCCCCTTCATCTGGAAAACAGAAATCACCGCGTCACCGACGGGCCGCCGGTGCGTTTGAGGAACAGTCCGGCCATCGCCGCTTTCGCGCTGCTCGCGATGGCCGCATTCGTGGGTCAGGCCTGCGCTCACCCGATCGGGTCCCCCGCGGCCTCTCCAAAGTTTGCCGGGGTCACCGTGAAACCCGCCACCGAAAGCTTCTACGATGTCAACGTCCGTCCAGACGAGACCGAGTTCGGTCAAGATCCTTT
>JBBRMF010000430.1:0-2683 GCA_038230975.1 Tepidisphaerales bacterium | reverse complement strand
CTCAGAAGATCGACAAACACTCCGATGCGGCCAAGCCTTATTGGGTGACGCTGGTGAAGTCTGGAGACTTCTTGAAGAAGAATTTCCTGTCCGATGACGAGCGGTATCCAGTGGTGTCGAAGGATAAGCGGATGGAACTGGGAACCAATTTGGCGCGCGCGGTTGGCACGAACCCCATTGAGGACCATTTGTGGCAAAACTTTTCGTCAGCGACTTTCAAGCAATTGCCGCTGCCGGGGATCGCGATTCTGGAGAATCCGTTCGATAAAACGAAGCCCATTCAATTCAAGATCCCGAATGGCGGATATTACCGCACGCCTTCTTTGATCAACGCGTGGGCTACTGCGCCGTTCCTGCATAACAACATGCTTGGGTTGTTCAATAGCGATCCGTCGGTGGCGGGCCGCATGACTGCGTTTAACGACGCCGCGGAGAAACTGCTGTGGCCGGAGAAGCGGAAGGGCAAGGCTTCGATCAAGGTCACGGAGAAGGAGACGTTCTTGAAGGTTCGGTCGATCACTGTTCGCATTCCGCCTGGAACTCCAGTGAACCTGCTAGCGAATATCAACCTGTACAAGATGAGTCAAGTTCCGGCTCTGCTCGATAAGCTTGGCAAGGTTTTGGCGGAACCCGAGCGTTTGGTTCGCTTGGTGAAGGCGCTTAAGAATGAGGGTGAATTCGACGACGACCTGAAGAAGATGATCCCCGATCTGCTGGCTCTCAACCAAGCGCCAGACTTCATTGAGGACCATGGCCACACCTTTGGGGCGGCTCTTAAGGACGATCAGAAGAAGGCGTTGATCGAATATTTAAAAACATTCTGATTATGGAACATGTGCAAGATGACATCATCTTTCAACCGCTCAAGTTCCGTAACCTGACGGTAAAGAACAGGCTGTTCCGGTCGAACATTTCGGGGCGATTCGACAACTACGACGGCTCAGGCACGCAAACGCGAATTCATTGGGAAGAGAGCTTCGCCAAGGGCGGTATGGGCGCGATTATTTCTTCGTTCGTGCCGGTCCATCTGCGCGGGCGCATCATGCCGAACTACGCGATGATCGACCGCGACGAGACCGTTCCGTTCTGGCGCAAGGTGGGTGAGGCGGTACACCGGCATGACTGCAAGTACATCATGCAGCTCAGTCACTCCGGCCGGCAGCGGGATAACTCGGGCGTTGAAAACCTGATGAATAAGGCGCTCTCGTCTACTAATCACAAGGACACGTTTCACGGGCTCTTGTGCGAGGCGATGACGATCAAGGAAATCAAGGAGACTGTTCAGCACTTCGCGGATGGAGCGCGGCGGGCGCGTGAGGCAGGGTTAGACGGAGTGGAGCTGCACGCTTCGCACGGTTATCTGATTACGCAGTTTCTTAGTTCCGCGATCAACGACCGCAAGGACGAATACGGCGGGATCCTGCGAAACCGGGCGGCGTTTCTCCTGGAAATTATTCAAGCGATCCGCAAGACTGTCGGGAGCGACTTTCATCTGCAGGCGAAGCTGAATGCGGTCGATTTTGGCGATGCGCTGTTTCCTTGGGAGAAAGAGGGCAACTCGCTGGACGAGGGGATTCAGGTAGCCCAGTGGGCGGAAGAGGCCGGAGTGGATGCGATTCATGTGTCGATCGGCAGCATCTTTCCGCACCCGCTTTTGCCGCCGGGCGGGTTTCCTCCAGACGAATTGAACTGGTGGTACGGCAGCATGGTTTCAAGCGGCGTACGCGGTTATTTGAATTACACGCTGTTCCATTTCAAGATCCTGCGCCCGCTGTTTATTAAGTTATGGGCGCGAACGAAGAAGCATCATCCGATTGAGGCAGTGAGTTCGGAATACAGCAGAGAAGTTAAGAAAAACGTTGGCGTGCCGATCATAAATACCGGCGGGTATCAGGATGGCCGTGTGATCCGGCGGGTGATCTCCGAGGGCTACACGGACGCGGTTTCGATTGCACGGCCGGCAATTGCAAACCGGGATCTGCCGAACATTTTGCAATCCGGTCAGGATCTGCCAGCGAAGCCGTGTTCGTTTTGCAATCGCTGCCTGATTAACGCGATCGCCAATCCGCTAGGCTGTTACGATCTGAGGCGCTATGACGGGGATCGAGACAAGATGATGGGCGACATCATGAAGGTATTTCACCCGACTGCGTTTGAGGCTGAAGGTTGATGTCTGATCGCATGGTGGTGCAGACGGCGGCGGGTCCCCTGAGCGATGATCTGCGAAAGTCACCGGCGGACCGGTATCAATATTCGTTCCGCCGGCGAATCACCTGGGGCCTTACGCTGGGCGCGGTGTTGGGCGTTGGATATCTGCTGTGGTACTTCAAACGCGACAAGCCGGTCGAGCATGCAGACATGGTGGCCCATTTCAAATACGGGTCCATCGGCAGTGAACCGGGAGGGTCGCTGTTCAGTTCGGTGGGCGGGGTACTGCCGCCGTATTGGGTCTTTCGCACGCTTCCGTCCATTTGCCCGGAGAAGTTGCCGGGCGGGTATGCAACGCTCGGGATGATTTATGAACCGGGTCACGATCTTCCGATCGGCGTCTCGAGACGGAAGCGGCTGGGTCTGGAGCAGGTGGGATTGAACTGCGCGGTGTGCCACACGGGCACGGTGCGCCAGACACCGACGAGCGAGGCAAAGATCGTGGTGGGCATGCCGGCCCATCAACTGGACATCG
>JBBRMF010000429.1:0-2695 GCA_038230975.1 Tepidisphaerales bacterium | reverse complement strand
TGTAGAAAAACGCGAGGCCTCGCAACCAATACTTCATGAAATACCCGAGGAAGTGAGCTGGCGCTACCGAACATATTACTAACTTAAAAATTTCCGCAGACCGGGACGAGAGATGTGTAGAGACTAATGGTTCGCAAGCGAACCGGCTAAATAAAGCGACAAGTCCAGTACCGGGAGAAGGAGTACTCGGGTACGCCGGAACTGTCACGCACCCGAAGTTTGGGCGCGCCCCAATTGATCCATAATGTGTATCGTCCGTTTACCCCATCCCTATCGCGCGATAGCATGACCATCTTCAACCGCTGACTTCCCCAGGAGAAACCCGAGATGACCCCTCAAGACGTTCTGAAACTATGCCAGGAAAAGCAGGTCCAGTTTATCGATCTGCGATTCATGGATTTTCCCGGGCTATGGCAGCACACCACCCTGCCGATCAGTGAACTTACTCTCGATAGCTTCGATCATGGCTTTGGATTTGACGGGTCTTCCATTCGCGGTTGGCAGGCGATCAATGAATCAGACATGCTGCTGATGCCGGTCGCCAGCACGGGCAAGATTGATCCGTTCATGACGCATACGACACTTTCGATCATCTGCGACGTGCGCGATCCGATCACCAAAAAAGAATATTCTCGCGACCCGCGATCCATCGCCCGAAAAGCCGAAAAGTACATGAAAAAATCCGGCATCGCGGATACAGCTTATTTTGGGCCGGAGCTGGAATTCTTCATCTTCGACTCGGTGTTTTACGATCAGGGAATCAATTTCAGCAAGCATTATGTTGGAAGCCGGGAGGGGATTTGGGGACGAGGCGAAGAAGACCCGAGTAATCTTGGATACAAGATTCGGCTGAAAGAAGGGTACTTTCCCACACCGCCGATGGACACGATGCAGAACATCCGCTCGGAGATGGTCGCCACGCTGATTGAAATGGGCATCCCCGTCGAAGCGCATCATCATGAAGTCGCCACGGGCGGGCAGTGCGAAATCGACATGCGCTACCAGGATCTGGTGACGATGGCCGACAATGTGATGACGTATAAATATGTGTGCAAAAACGTGGCGCATCGACACGGTAAGGTCGTCACATTCATGCCGAAGCCTTTGTTCCAGGACAACGGCTCGGGCATGCACGTTCACTTTTCGATGTGGCAAGGAGATAAACCACTATTTGCCGGCAATAAGTATGCGGGCTTAAGCGAAATGGGATTGTTCGCGATCGGCGGAATTCTGAAACACGCCAGCGCGCTGTGTGCTTTGTGCAACCCGACGACGAATTCTTACAAACGATTGGTTCCGGGCTACGAAGCACCGGTCAATCTCGTTTATAGCAGTCGTAACCGATCGGCGGCGATCCGGATTCCGATGTACAGCGAGAAGCCAAAGTCGAAGCGCATCGAATTTCGCTCGCCGGATTCTAGCTGCAATCCCTATCTGGCCTTCAGTGCCATCACGATGGCGGCGATCGATGGCATTGAAAACAAAATCCACCCCGGCGATCCACTCGACAAAGACATCTACAAATTGTCGCTCGATGAAATGGCCAAGATCAGCTCCGCGCCGGGCTCGCTGGAAGAGGCGCTCAACGCACTAGAAAACGATCATGAGTTCCTGCTCAAAGGCGATGTCTTCACGGCAGATGTGATTCATTACTGGATTAAGTACAAGCGGGATAACGAAGTGGATGCCATTCGCACGCGGCCGCATCCTTACGAATTCTGCATGTACTTCGATATCTAATGCAAGAATTTTAGCCACAGATGAACACAGATGAACAAGGATAGATGCAAATCAAATAAATTCAATTTTATTTGAATTTATCTGTGCTTATCCGTGTTCATCTGTGGCTAAAAATTCTTTGATCAAGGCGCAAAAAGAAAGAGCCGCATTGCTGCGGCTCTTTCCCGTTGAATTTACTGTGAGCGATTATCGACCGCGGCCACCGCCGCCACCGTAACCACCGCCGCCACCACTGCGACCGCCGCCACCACCACCGTAACCGCCGCCGCTGCGACCGCCACCACCACCGCCGCCGGTGCGGTTTTCTTTCGGCTTGGCTTCATTGACGGTCAAGGCGCGACCGCCGTGATCCTGGCCGTTGAGAGCGGCGATGGCGGCCTGAGCCTCCTTGTCGCTGCCCATTTCAACGAAACCAAAGCCTTTGCTTTGGCCGGTGTCACGATCGGTGATGATTTGCGAGCTTTCGACGGTCCCGTGAGCGGTGAACAATTCACCGAGGGCCGAAGAGTCCACATCGTAGCTCAGATTTCCAACATACAGCTTCTTACCCATGAGATTCTCCTTTAGAGAATGGGCATCGGACCCAAACTTTTACTTTCCAGGTCTAAGGGAAAGAGACCAGCGTTCCGGTCCAAAAAGGGAGGAGAGTGAAAAAAAACAGACGGCGGGCAGGAAAAAAGCTGCGAGCGGAATCTGAATCGATCAGCGGACCAACCGGAAGCACTATAAGTAATACTGGGTAATTTGTCGAGAGAAATGTAAGAAAAATATTTTAGCCACAGATGGACACGGATGAGCACGGATAAATGCAAATCAATTATTTTTGAATTGAGCGGGTTTCTGTGCGGGGTTGCAAGTTTGATTTTGGTCTTTTGTAGGCTTCGCTAAAGAGCCTGGGGAGGAAAATGGTGGCATGGGCGTCTCGCCTGTGCTTTGTTCGTAAAAAAACGCGGGC
>JBBRMF010000428.1:0-2705 GCA_038230975.1 Tepidisphaerales bacterium | reverse complement strand
GACGCGCAGAACCGCATCTGCGGCACTGTCCACAATTTCGCCTCGCCGGAGATGCTCGAAGCGAGTGGTGGAGGCATGTGTCCTTCGGCTGCCGTGGGCACATAAATTGACGAAAATCACCGTGCGGCGACGGAATGCTGAGAGGGGTATTCCCGCTGCCAAAATGTTCCTGATTGCCGTTCGCGGAATGACGCGTCGAAAATCTTTCTTTCGTAAAAACTGGGGAAAACTCTCCCTTGCAGAAGACTGCAAGCTTTGATGCAGTCGGTGTCGCACTCAAAATACCAATGCCACGGTTGATTCTGGCTTTTCTCCTCTGGGCTTGCGCACTGCTTGGCTGCACTGCGCACGCCGCGACGTTTCCCGATAAGGCGACTGAAACGGCTCGGGTCGAAGTCGCCGATGCGAATGGCGACTTCAGTTGGAAGACCTCCGCCAATGCCTTCACCGTCATGGCGTGGGTGAAGATTTCCATCCCCAGCGGAGTTTCTCTCACCGAGAACATGACGATTCTCGCGAATCGCAAGACCGGCGATTGGACCCAAGCGCATGCTTGGCGGGTGTATTTCAACATCAACACGGGCAACATCGAATTTTCCGCTCAGGGATCTTCGCCGCTGAATCCAATCGTGCTGGTCCAGCGGCCTTACCTCGATCGCTGGTATCACATCGCGGTTGTCAGAAGCGGCCTCGTTTACACGCCGTACGTGGATGGCAGGGGGCAGGCCCCGTATGCACAGGACATCGGCAACGCCAGTACAACGGACGGCGTGTCCATCGGCGGGTTCAAAGGAACCGAAAAATTCTGGGGAGAGGTGCAGGAGGTCGCAATATTCCAATCGGTTTTGAGCGCCGCAAACGTCAATTTGAACCGGCTTCGTGACATTCCGCCGACGCTCACGGGTTTGAAGGGCTACTACAAACTCGGGTATTCGACGAACTCAGCCGACAATCTCAAGAACTTCGCAGCGACACCGCCTGCGGGGACGAATCCCGCCGTGACTGTTGGCACGGGAACAATCACGTTTCCTGCAACCGACAAACAGGGGGAGCAGTCCTTCTTCGATTCACAGAAAAATCAGGGCCGCGATGCCGTCTCGCCGCTCGGGGGCGCATTTTCCTGGCAGCGAACACTGTTCAATCGCCCGACGGCCGGCATTCCTTTTGAATTCCGAGTCGGTTACAACAGCGGAATCGCATTCAACAGCCAGACCTTGGAGGGCGGCACGAACATGTTTGAGGCGGACGCTGTCATGGGTTCCGGATGGCGGCATTCATTTCAGACGCGCCTGATTCCAGGGAGCAATTTCCTCGTGAGTGGCGGAGGCAATGTTGGCCTCCTGCTTTGGGACGGCAGTCTCGAAACGTGGCTGCGCCAAACCGGAGGTTTCTACAAGCCGACCCACGGCGAGTATCGTGGCGAATTGTCGGACGATCCGGCCAGTTCCGACTACATGGTGTGGGTCACGCCAGAGCGAACGATCCACCGGTTTTACCATCCGGCAAACACCGCCGACCCGCTGCTTGTCGGCAAGCTTCGCGAGATCCGCGACTTCAATGGAAACGTCGTCACCCTCGACTACGAGCCGAATCAGGGACTGCTGGATACGGTCACTGACACCGCTGGCACGGTTTGGAAATTCAACTACAACGCCCAGAACCAACTCACCTCGGTCGTCGCGCTCGGCTGGACCGCGACATTCACTTACAACACCGACAATCGGCTCGCAAACTTCTCGCACACTGGCCCTGCGGCCTATATTGCGACCCCGCTGCTCAACACGACGTGGACGACCGCCTACGGTGGGAACGGCCTGATCAGCCAGATGACCAATCCGCGCAACATCGCGGATGTCTCCGTCGGCTACGACAAGTATGGACGCAAGACCGGCGAGACGGACGGCGGGAGCCGTTCCACGACCTATCAATACGGCACGCCCGCAACCCGCCAAATCACTCGCACCGACGGCGACGGCTTCAAGTGGATCGAAACTTTTGACCGGAAAGGCCACGTCACAGCCAAGGCCGATCCATTTGGCAACACCTTCAATTACGACTTTTACGCCACCGGCGACAAAGATGCCTTTGGCAACACCATTCCCACGGTCGGCGTCTTGAAGCGTCAGGCCGAGCCCCTCGGGGGGGTGACCACATTCGATTCGTATGACGAGCGTGGCAATCTCCTCCAGAAGACCGACGCCCTTGGTCGTGTGTGGAAGTGGACGTATGTAAAACCGAGTGATCCAGTCGGGGCCAATGGCCGCGTGACGGAATCCAGTGGCATCAGCTCACTTCTCAATCGTCCGCTCAAAGACATCCGCCCTCGGGTCACAGGAGAAACTGCCGACTGGGAAAACCGATACACTTACGACACGCACGCCAATCTTCTGCAGCAGGCGGACGACATCGGCCCACTCGCCATCTACACCTACGACTCGCGTGGCCTCGTCATCACGGCCAAGGACGGCAATTACAGCCCCACCAACCTCAGCATCACCACATCCACCTATTTCCCTGATACCGGCTTTCTGAAAACGAAGACCGACGCCGCCAGCAACACAACGGCCTTCGATTACACCGAACTTGGCTGGCTAAAGTCCACCACCAACGCCCTGTCGCAGACCGTCACCCGTGGTTTCGACATCAATGGCCACGCCGTTACAATCACCGACGCGCTCGCGCGCACCACGAGGAGCAGCTACGAT
>JBBRMF010000427.1:0-2708 GCA_038230975.1 Tepidisphaerales bacterium | reverse complement strand
GGCCCCGTTGAACGCATCGGCCCGGAGCAACTCCGTGATGAGCAGCGAGTGGTCGATGCGGATGAGCCGGGCCCATTCGCCGTCCTCGGTTAGATGGGCTGTCGGTGTGAGGTAGCCGAACTGCTGTAGGACGTCGATCTTCTCCTGGAAACGGTGCCAGAGACTTGTGCGCAGAGCCTGGATCGATTTCACGTGTCGATGCTGTTCCTGCCGAAGCTTGGAGGCGAGGGGATAGTCCCTCTGACAGGCGGAACGCGAAGGACAGGCGGGGCAAGCAAAGTCGCCCAGGGTTTGCACGATAGCGTCAGGAATCGGTTCATTGTCCTTCGGAATCAAGATGGGAAGCTCCGGCAGCCGACCAGGCAATTCTTCCAGGTGATGGAGTAATTCCTCCACACTTTCCGGCGTGCACCAGGGATAAACCGGCGCGTCCACGCATTCAAGGACACGGTCGGATACTTCGGTCACGGTGGAGGCAGGAGATTCGGTAATGCCTCCGCCTAGACGCAGCGCCGTAATCATCGGGCTCTTCTGTCCCTTGCTGCGATATTGTCTTAGCACAACGCCGCGGGTACGGCCGAAGCCCACGACGCGACCGGGGGTGAGAAAGTGAAAGCGTGCGGCGACTTCAGGTGGTTCGTGTCTCCTGACGGGGGCTCGATGCGATTTCTGTCGGCGGACATGATCAAAGGTCTGCCATTCTGTGATCCAGTCGGTGCACACGCGTGGTCCGAATGGCTCCATCTGATCGCGCAGATCGTCCAGTTTGCGTTCCAGGACTTCGGCACGCTGGTTGAGCTGAAATTGCGCAAAGCTCTTGGCCAGAATCGGCTGGATCTGGTCCAGGGGATGCGCTTTCAAGAGGTTGAGAACCATGGGATAGCTGATGACGAATTGGCTGTTGATCGCTTCCGGATGGCCGGTGAACCCTTTGGTCAATACGTTCAGATCGATATAGGGCGAGGGGGTGACGATGGCGAAGCCCACGAGATCTTTTCCACGGCGTCCTGCGCGGCCTGCAATCTGCTGTACCTCACCGATCGTCAAGTCCATGAAGTCGCGCGATTTGCGGATACTGGACTGCGTGATGATGACGGTTCGCGCAGGGAAGTCGACTCCGGCGGCCAGTGTGGTCGTGGCGAAGACGGCATCGAGGCAACCGTGACGCATCAATTCCTCAACTGCAATTTTCCACGAGGGCAGATGGCCTGCATGATGCGCCGCCACGCCGATACGCTGCACGGTCGGAATGAGCGGGTGTTCGGCAATGCTGGGATATTGGGCGATCACCTTGTCCAGCACAGCGGCGATGGCCTCCTGACGAGGCGGCGGGAGGAGGATGCGGCTATGGTCGAAGGCTTGCATCGCTTCATCGCACGCACGGCGCGACGTGAGAAACACGATGGCAGGGGTCAAATGCTTGTCGCGGAGAGCGATGATCAGATCAACCGGATGAATCGAGGGCGGCATGCAGTTTCGTTCCCTTTGCAATCACGACCAAACCGGATTCTGTGACGGTAAATCGCTGGGCGTCGGCCTCTCGGTTATACCCGATCTCTGAATTGGGCGGGATGATGACGTCCTTGTCGATGATGGCTCGTCTGACCCGGCTCTGTGCGCCGATGACGACGTTTTCCATGATAATCGATTCACGCACATCCGCATGGTCTTGCACGCGAACGTTCGGCGACAGCACGGAGTTCTGTACCCGGCCGCCGGAGATGATGCAGCCGCCGCAGACGATGGAATCCAGCGCCACGCCCATTCTTCCGCCTTGATAGTCTTGCGAGAAGACGAATTTGGCCGGTGGAAATTGCCCTTGGTATGTTCGAATCGGCCACTGTTGGTCGTATAGATTAAAGAGGGGATCCACCGCGACGAGATCCATGTTCGCTTCCCAATACGCGTCCAAGGTGCCGATGTCCCGCCAGTACTTCAGGTCCTTCTTGTTCGCGTCGACAAATTTGTAGGCGTAGACAGGTCGATCGCGAATCATTCGCGGAATGATGTTTCTCCCGAAGTCATGACTGCCACCCTCCTGGGCATCGGCAATCAATTGCTCGCGGAGGACCTTCGTGCGAAACAGATAGATGCCCATCGAGCCAAAAGCGCGGGTCGGATCGTTGGGAATTGACGGCGGATGAGCCGACTTTTCGATGAAGTCCGTAATCCGAAAATCTTCATCCACATGGATGACGCCGAATCGATGGGCATCTTCGATCGGGATATCGATCGCGCCGACTACGGCATCGGCGCCCTTGGCGAGCAGCCAATGGAACATCTCCATATAGTTCATCTTGTAGATATGGTCACCGGCCAGGATGAGTACATAGTCCGGTTGTTCGGCGTCGAGCAGAAACAGGTTTTGATAGACCGCGTCAGCTGTCCCTTGGTACCATTCTTCGCTGATCCGCTGCTGGGGCGGAATCGAGGCGATGAATTCGCCGAGCTCGGCATTCAAGATATTCCAGCCTGTGCGGATGTGGCGGTCGAGCGAGTGGGATTTGTATTGGATGAGGACGGCGACTTTTCGAAGCCCCGAGTTGAGGCAATTGCTGAGCGTAAAATCGATAATACGATATTTTCCGCCGAAGGGAACCGCCGGTTTGGCCCGATGCTCAGTGAGGGGCTGAAGACGCTCGCCTTTCCCGCCAGCCAGTAACATGGTGAACATGTTGTGCATTGCGGCGAATTGTATCAGGACGCTG
>JBBRMF010000426.1:0-2713 GCA_038230975.1 Tepidisphaerales bacterium | reverse complement strand
GCCGCCGATCTGACCTTGGGTTACACGATTCAAGGCAAGGCCGGTGCCTTCGGCGATGTGATCGCGTCCGGCGTGCCGGAACCGACCACGCTCAGCCTGCTGGGTCTTGGCGCGATGGGCTTGCTCGCCCGCCGTCGTCGTAACGCCTGATAGTGGATTGGATTGAATCCCGACCACCGATCGCTGGGATAGGTCTCAGCGGTCGATGCGTCGGCCCGGTCTTGTAGACGGGAAAGTAAATCTGTTTTTATGTTTCGTTGTTAGTGCAGGGCTATCACTCTGTTCAACGTCGCGCCGCGGCGCAGAGTGCTTCCGTAGGAATGTGGGGATTTGTGAGGATATGTCTATGTCGATGGTCAAAAGTCTGATTGCCGTAGCAACCTTGAGCATGGGTTCGCTGTTTTCTGTTCAGGCCGCTGTTGCACAGCCGGTGACTCTGACGGGTCGTGGTGCTTCTCCGGCGGCCTCCGTGGGTAGCGTTGGCAATGGCGTTCCCCTTCACTTCGTCTATGACTCGAACACCGGCGATGTGAAGCTCCAGTTCGACGGTCTCGTCGGTAACCTCCAGGTGCTGGATCTGATCTCCGCCAACAATCAGTTCATCGACGCCAACGCCAACTCGATCTTCGATGGCAATATCAACGCCACGAACTTCAAAGGTCCTGACGAATTGTTCAGCGTTCGCTTCACTGGAAGCTTCGCCAATGGTTTGGACCTCGGCAACATCCTGCCCGCCAACCGGAGCCTGAGTTCGATCGCATCGGATCTGACCTTGAGCTATACGATTCAAGGCCAGCCTGCCGCGAACGGCGATGTGATCGCCACCCCGGAACCCACCACGCTTAGCTTGTTGGGTCTTGGCGCGGTTGGTTTGCTGGCTCGCCGCAAGCGTAACGCCTGATCCCGTTGCAGTTTCGTGAGATGTTCTAAGCCGACCACCGATCATTGGGATTTGCCCCAGCGATCGGTGGTCGGTTTTTTTTGAAGTCAATTGATCAACTTGGCTGTTATTTCTTGGTTCGTAACCTCGCGCAACAACCTATTCACCGTCGCTCCAGGGGTGATTGGGGTTGGGGTATGGAGAGTCACGAGGAAATCCAGATGTCGACGGCGACCCAATTGTAGAGTCGATCCCCGAACCTATCTTATCGAGTCCATTGGCAGGCGGTATATCCGGCTTACGATCACGCCGGAAACGAAGCGACTGAGTATGGCCACAGTCTTGCATTCCACACGCCAAGCACAAAGTTATAATGAATGAATCGGACTTCGGCCCATTCCGGCCCGGGTCCGATTCTTTTATCGACTCGATTGTGTATTTGTTCTTGCCTCATGTCTGTTTACCAATCCTTAAACCTATCGCACTATCTTTTCCTTGATAGTTAGGGTTATGTAAGGTATTATGCCTTACTGTTGAGTGCGCCCGTTGTCTCTCGAACCTATCGCATGGCGGGCGCGTGAAGGGAATACAGGATCGGCTATTGGTGAGCCGTGCGTCAGGAGGACGCTTGCACGGAGGCGTCTTTTAACCTGAACGCAGGAGGTCTGTCATGGAATCATGTTTGTCGTTAAATGGAAATGTAACCGAAGCCTTGGGGCCTAAATTACGTCGGCGGCGTCGGCGGTTGGGATTGACGCTGGATGACCTGGCGGTGCAGGTATCGATCTCAAAGCCGTATTTATCGCTGATTGAGACAGGCCGGGTGCCCAATCCGCCGAGTGATGAAAAGCTAAGCCGTTTGGAAAAAACGCTTGGTTTCGTCACCGGGGAGTTGGTCAGCCAGGCGCATCTCCAGCGTACGCCAAAGGATGTGCGGGCGATGCTGGGAAAGTTGATGAAGCGGGCGGCAGGGGGAGAGACCGGGGGACACGATGACGAGGGAACTGTAAAAGACAATGGAGTATCTTCAGTCACGTTGTCACCCAGTCACCTTATCGCCAAGTCATCCTCGATTCTGCCTGTCAACTTAGATGCGGCTTTCCTCTCCGGCATGCTGCAGCAGATGGTCGAACACACCGCCGGCAATGTCGAAGAGGTCGCCACGAACGCAGTACCGGTAATCAACAAAGTATCGGCGGGATACCCGAAGGATTTTACGGATCTGTCATATCCCCCGAGTGTGGCGGATGACTACATCGGCTGTCCGGATTTGCAGGACAAAGACGCGTTTGCCGCCCGCGTACACGGTGACAGCATGGCTCCTAAATATCGCGAAGGGGATATCGTCATTTTTTCCCCCTCCGCCGGCCCCAGGAACGGCGATGACTGCTTTGTGCGTTTTGAAGACGGCCACACCACGTTTAAGCGCGTGTTTTTCGAGGTGAATGAGAACGGCGTTTCAGAGTTGCGATTGCAGCCGCGCAATGAGAAATATCGTCCGCTGACGGTGGGTGCCGAAAAAATTACCGGCGTGTGGAAGGCGGTTTTTAAATATCAACGGGTGGATGGAGAATCATGAAAATGAACCCTCAAATCGCAATTCCGCCAAATGCAAAAATTGCATCGCATTATTCAAAAAAAATTGTTACACTGCACCATGAAAACGATTGTTTTTCGCTAAAAATCTTCTTTTCGCGATCAGGCCCTGATCTTCCGAACGGATGTTGACGGCCACCATCGGGTACAACGTTCCAGCAGCGATGCAGTGCCCGTCGGCTTCCCATGCGTTTTGTTTACGGAGGAATCATGAAGTCTCGATTGCTTTCTACTGCG
>JBBRMF010000425.1:0-2714 GCA_038230975.1 Tepidisphaerales bacterium | reverse complement strand
AGCCAGCCGTCCGGCCCCCAACAGAAACTGTTCATCGTCTCGTGCGTGTCTTGATAGCCCCAGCCATCAAGCAATGTTTCAGGCTTACCCGCTTTGTCGTTTTGGTCCTTGGGAATAAAAAGAAACTCCGGAGCCGCGCCGACCCACACACCGCCAAAACCAATCTCCAGTCCGCTGACCAGATTCAGACCTTCGATGAACACCGTGCGTTTTTTGAAGGAACCGTCACCGTCCACATCCTCAAAAATCAGGATTCGATCTTTGCCTTTTCCCTCCGGCTGTTTTCTGGGATAACTGTATGCTTCAGCGACCCACAGACGCCCGCGCTCATCAATGGCGAAAGCAATCGGTTGGCGTACTTGTGGCTCTGCGGCGATCAATTCCGCCTGAAAACCTGATGTGAGCATCAAGCCTGAAACCGTGCGCTGCGCATCGGCATTTTCAACCGGCGTGGGTTTGGCCGGATTGGGTTGCAAGTGCCAAAGAACCGGGCTTTCTTTTTGACGCGGTGCGCGATCCTGAGAATTGCCGACTGAGGCGGCATTCAGCGAAATAGCGGGAGCCTTGTCATGAAACACAAAATCGTCGAAATTCAGATGCCCCCAGGGTCCGGCGCTGGTGTCAACCAGTCGAACGAAAATACGCTTTCCGGAATATGGTCGAAGATCGACCACCTCGCGGCGCATATTTTCGACCTCCATTCCGCTGGCGGTGTGAATGATTTTTCCGGTGGCTTCATCTACCAGTTCAACACGCGTTTATTCCGGGTTTTTGCCACCGCCGATCATGAAACTTGCCCAGGGGTGCGTCACGTCAAAGCTTGAGGAGGTCAATCTGCCGGTGCCCCGATCACCGATCTTTTCATAGCCACCAATCCAGAACTGTCCCGCATGATTACTCTTCCCGCGATTCCGCAGGGTTACCGTATCGCCTTTCACTGGCTGGCCTTCCCAGGCATCCCCTTCGATCTTCCATCCTTCGAGTGTTCCGGTTTCAAAATCCAGGTTGATGGGCTTCCCCTTCACGCCGAGCGGTTTGATCGAAACAACATCCAACTGCTGCGCTGGGAGCAGCTTTACTTGATAGACAGGAGGTTCCGTCCCGCCCAAATCGGCAAGCTGCATTTTGCGAAACTCAATTTTGCCTGGGCCCTTTGTGCTTGAGACCTGGATTCCCAGTTGCCCCCCGAAGCGAGCCACATTCGCCTGATGATCGTCGAGCGCGGAAAACAGCACGCCATTGATCCACAATTCCAAATGCGACGCGGTCGCGCGAACTCGGCATGCGTTCCAATCGCTGGATCTCACGACCGATTGATAGGTGCCCTGCTCCGCAATCGTGTCGACCCAGCGGCGACCATCTGGCGAGATCGACACGCGCTTTCCACGCTCGGCAAGCTGCGCTCGTCCGCCCTCCTCGACAAATCCGCCGGGATTCTTCGCGCCATCATCCAGCATCGCCTGATATCCGACCGGGGTACCGCTATTCAATGGCTGACTACGAAAAAGAATACTTGATTTCAGACCCGCTTCACCCGTGATGCGATACTCGAAAGTCAGCTCGAAATCTTGTACTTCCCCTTTCCAAAATAAATACTCATTCAAGGCAAGCGCCTGATCCGGGTAAATCTCGGCGCTGACCGCCCCTTCTTCGAAGTGCCAAAGCTTTAATTTAACATCCCAGTCATTGAGTACTTTTGGGGTAGGGTCGATGTCACCGGATCTCTTATTGAACTTCGGTTTTAGAACCTCGTTGAGCGAACGTTTGAGTCGAGCGCGCTGACCTTCTACACCGCCGAGCTTTTCCCATGTGATTGCGTTCGGAGTCGGCGGCAATTCCTCAATGAATATATCCTTCACTTGTACGATTGAATTACCGCCCCCATGAATTTGGATGCCGATGATTCCATCGCTGGCAATGTCTGGATCTTTCTCGACGTAATCCACCCCCTGCACACCATTGATCCAGGTCTTGATCCGACCACCATCCGCTTTGATCACATAGTCATTCCAATCCCACTGATGAATCGCCGGGCGAAGCGCCGCCATATCCGATGGCATCATCAGTCGATCGCGACGCCCCTCGTCATAGATCGCGGCGTACCATGAGGGTTCGCCATAGTCGCATTGATAGCCGCAGACTTCATGACCGGTTGGATTGCGATGCGTGCGAATCTGAACGCCGGAATTGATGAAACCGGTCTTCGGATCGCCGGTGAGTTTGATCTTGAGATGTAGGATGAAATTCGAGTATGAGGCTTTGGTGCAAAGAAAGTCGTTGTAGGGAACCTTTATCCCGTCTCCGCCGGTGATGCATTCATTTTTCACGGCCCAAAGCACCGGCGGCGGTGCTTCCCAACCGTCTAATGTCTTGCCATCGAAAATTGATTTTGCTTTGTCCGAGCGTTCGGGCGGTGCCTCGGCAAACAAATGTGTGGGTGAAACGCCGAGCAATATCGCGCCGAACAGTGCTAGCAGTTTGAATGTCTTCATAGGGGTCGTCGGGTTAGATGATTTTGACGTTGTTTCGACAATGGTACGATTTACGAATCGACCCTTGGTCATACACGGATATCGCATCCACCGTTTAGCATTTCTGCGTTACGGGAGCGGATTACTATACCTAGTGGCAGAGAAGGGCCAAGCTGGTGTGCACTCATCATTCCAAGATTCCGAATGGAACAAAACGGAAGAGAATGGAACAGATTTCGGGGT
>JBBRMF010000424.1:0-2717 GCA_038230975.1 Tepidisphaerales bacterium | reverse complement strand
GAGGCCCAGGGCACCCAGCGCATCGCTGAAACCACCCGTGCTGATGCCCTTGAGATACAGCCACGGCACCAGCTCTTCGATCGCTTTGGATTTCCGCAAATACGGCGGAAGAATCTTCGAGGCAAAGCGAAGACGCTCGCCGTTCTCATCGACGCGTTTCTCATTAACGCGCGGCTGCCTCACCTCGATCGACCCGCTGCCGGTCTGGAACGTTCGCCTGGGAAGGCTGCCGTTGCGGACTACCAGCCGATGTCCGTCGGCCTCGAGTTCAGCGGCGTGCTGCTCGACATACTCCGCCACCTCCCGCTCGATGGCCTGCTGAAGCATGAGCCGTGCTCCGTTCCGCAGAATCTGATCGATCACACTGCTCACGACCGGCGTAATTGCCAATCGAAGCGTCTTTGAAGTAGTATCCATGAGGCGTATCCTTTCCTTGTTGGAATCCGGTGTCGTTCAATCACGAGCACCAAGGGTACGCCGCTTTTTGTTTCAAGGCATCATCCACGACTTTGGGTTATAGCTCCAGAATCTCCTTCTGAGAAGGCAAAAACCGAGCGGAGTCGCCGCGCTTCGGCTCCCGTAGCATTTTAGTGCCGGTACGCCGGTGTTGACGAAATCCGCTTCTGAAAACCGTGGTATCCGGTGTCTAAGCTTACACACGGATGTTCGCCCTTTCAAGCTCTCGCCCGTCCGGTGCGATTCGAGATTATCGGGGGCCTTGGAACGGGCATTTTGGCGAACCACCGTTTTTAGGCGGTACGGTGGGTTAAGATCCGTCCGCCCGCTGTTTGCCGAAAAAACGACGGCCATGCACGAGCGTCACTGTCGCCCTCGCTGCGGGTTACTGGCAAAGTCCGCAGCTCCTGGAACGATCTCGGGCAAGTTACCTCGGACCAATTCCATCATCTAATCGCCACCGGACAATGACCTGTTGAAGCCAAGCCGTTTTATCTCTTGTACTTGCCAAATACTAGGTTCTTCGCCCAGCAGCGTACCGATAATTCGAACCAGATGGCGTTCGAGAACAACGCGATCCTCTGGCATGCCGGTCACCCGCAAGGCCGTTCGCTGTGACACGAACTCATCGGCGTTTTCCAGAAACCGATCATTTAGCCACATTTCGAACTTGGTGACTTTGACCGCATTCGGATTGTGAACGTATAATTTCTCCTGTCGGGCCACCTGTTGTCGCATAGTTGCGCCCGAATAGGCTTCCGGAGCAATCCGAGGACTACCTTTCGCATAGGTAGATAACAAAAATATGCGCATTTCTGGATCGCACATCCGCTCGATGTGTTCAAATGTCCAGGGCCGTCCACCAATCATCCATTCTCCACGTCTTGTTGCCGGAATGTCGTCCGGAACTCCTTCCGCCAACATCCATTCAAGGCCGAGCGCGTTGTACGCATTTACCACAAATGCCGCTCGACTTGGCTCGGTGTATACATTTAGCATCCGGCAACGGGGCTCTCGAAATGCCCTAGCATCGCCATCTATTTCAATATCAGCGAGATGCGTAACAACCTCCTGCAACAATCGACGATTGTCAGCGCTTTGCAATCGCTTCCAATCAACTACGCCATCTGCACGAGCGATGCTCCTGATCAGAAGTGAATAAGGTTTCATCACCCTTCGAATAATGTTCGGATCGTAGGCGTCCGAACTAGATGGCGAAGAAGGGTGATCATTCTGTTTTCCAGGCTGACTGGTCTGACAACTCGTCATGTACATTAAAGGCGCGATGGCAATCCAGTGCAGCGTGATGAAATGGTATTGCGTCATAAAAAAAGCCCCGAACCATCGATTTTGAATGTCTTGCGCATCAGCCTTTGTCACCAAGGCATGTTGCACACCACATCTGAGCTTCATAAACCCCTGGCGAACAAGAATGCCGGCTTGCGGCAACGCGCTGAGTTACTCTCCCCGAAGCCTCGTTCATCCACGCATAAACACCATTCGGCATCTTGGAAATATAATTAAACAAAGTATGGTCGGATCCACTGTAATTAACCATGGCTGTGGGATCGATACTGCCGTCGGCTGCGGGGACCGGTTTTATAGGGTGGCCTGCATGATCGTGCGGCCACATAGCTTGCTTAGAAAACACAAACTTCTTTGAGCAATCTGGACATTTGTATTCGTCCGCCTGGCTCTCTTTGAAAAAGCACTTCGTACCCGGCACAAGCTCGGGGTTTGCTAAATTACCATCTGAATCCCTTACTTGCTCCATGCCGGTCTGATTCAGCGAACACAGGCCAATACACCCGGCATCCAGCCTCGTCAGAAATGCCTCTGGAATTCCAGTTTGTTGCGCAAATTCCTGTCGAGAGAGCTGTTGGGCACCGAATCCCAACGAATATGGGAAGCTCAGCGTGATCAAACCTGGAGCCGAATTATTAATACCTAGAGGCGAGCACGAATCATCCGGCTCGTATCTCGGGTGTTCGCCTTGATTGCTACCGCCTGTAAACTTCATTCCAGAAGGATCAAGGAGAACTGTTGGGTTACTCGAATATGCTTGGTAGACATTGACGCGGTCTACATATTCGATCGGATCTCTTCCAACAAAAACGCCCAGTTCAACATGCAAATACCGCATCCGATTGTACACCAGTCCGCTTTCGGGGTCGTGCATCAATCCCTGGTGTCCCACTACCCAGGCGTAGGCGGTGGCGGAGACGGCGGCCCATCCCGAGTTCAGAACGGTGCGGTTGCCG
>JBBRMF010000423.1:0-2724 GCA_038230975.1 Tepidisphaerales bacterium | reverse complement strand
GTTCCTGTCAATCATCATATCGACTTCAGCGCACGCCAGTCTGGCCACAAGCACCTTCGCAACCAGACCCAAACCGACCTACTGGTTGGAGCTTTCTTCGGGAAAGCTGTGCGACGCCGGGCACAACTGTGAAAAACCCCTACAACTCGTACACGCTTACCGAAAGGACACTGCAAGTGCCGCCTTGATGCTTTGCCGGAGCATCGAGGAACGGGGCTCAATGCCCGCGGTAGGATCCACGGCAGGAGCGATGACTGCGGCCTGAAAGCGTCCTCTTAAAAACTCCGCCACGCCCGAGGAATAATCTATTGAAAGAAGCGGAACATCCAGATGGCTGAAGCCAAGGATACCGTGCACAAGTACGATATTCATTGTATTAGGCGTCCCGAACTGGGGTTTCTGTCGCGGATTCCATATTTAGGTCGCTATTTTAGGTTGCGTTGCGAAATTCCCAATGGACAAAGAGGGTCACCCTGCCGGGCGATATTAGGCAGCAACAGCGAAGAGCTTTTGGAAGAACTTCACCTGTCCGACTACATCATCCTTTACTAACCGCCTTACTCGCCCCTTGTTGATCATGTGCATCGCCTCAATCCCACGTAGAGTACACCAAGCGATGTGGAACGAGCCGTAACCCATAGCCAACCGCGTTCTCCGTTTTACGTGGCGATGACTCTGTTCGACTACATTATTCAAATACCGGCATTGGCGGAGTTTGCATCGCCGCGGCAGAATGCCTTCTATCTTGAGGTCTTCAACCGCAACCGGATAGGCGGATTCGAACCGGGGCGAAAGGAACATCGTCACGAAGATTAGACAACCGAGCGTGTTCACGGGATGCCATTCAATCGATGTCCGCATCAGTGGATTTGACCAAGCATCGCGGCGGTCACCCCGTCCATGAAGGGCTGGCCTCGCTGCAGCAGGTTGACCGTAGTCATGTAATCAATCTGCACATCGGGTCGCACTCCGACGTTCTCGAGATAGGCCGTGGCAGGGAAATCATCAGTGATGATCGGCGTCTTTCGCACCATTAGGGCCAGAGTCACTCCGGTGTCCCCCTCGGAATATTCGCCCACTTGAAAGCGGTCTATTGCCAGGGAGTTGTTGCCGCCCGCCCCGTTCGTTCTAAAGCCGACGATTTGGCCGCGTTGGTTGTCCTGGAGAACCGCGGCAACTGAATCGGCGGTCGATGACGAAAACTCGTCGGTCAACATGATCAACGGTTTCTGATACGCGAGGATGTTGCCGTTGCGGTCCTTAGCGGGCTGCCGGTCGAATGATGCGCCGCAGAAAGGGACTGGATCGGTCAGGCCCCGATTGGAGTCGTAAGCCCTCCTGATCGCGTTGTACAGCCCTTGATACTGGTCGATGATGGTAGGGTCTGCGTTGTTCCGCTTGGCCGATTGCAGCGATGAGTCGAATCGCACAACGTAATCCCATGTCGGACGAATCTGATATCCAATCGGACGAAAGGTATTGGGAATCAGAAAAGAGGCGATCGTTTCGCCGTAGCAGAGTTGACCACCGGGATTCCGCATCTCATCGACAATCAGCCCATCCGTGTTGGTCAGGAAGAAAGCAATTTCGGAGGCGAATTGAGCAAGCGCAGCGGCCTGGTCCGGCGGATCGTAACGCGGGATGCGGATAAACCCGATTGTCTTTCCTCCGGCCGGAAAAGTGCCAGAGTAAAAGTTGTCGGTGGACGTCCTCCCGAGCCGCTGAATGAATCCGTTTGGTAGCGCAAAGACCGGCGTTAAGCTGCCGGTGCTCAACTCACCGGTGTCATCTCCCTTCGAATTTTGAAGGCTGGCCAATGGATCTGGGCCGTCATCCTCGCCCACAGTGGCAGTTCGCGACGCGTTCATTGAAGCGGAGGGGGTTGGTACGGGTCCGATCTGGGTAAGCGGGACTCCGGATTTTACCCAGGGCAGCGCGTACGTCTCCAATGCGCCGGTCTGCCTCTGTATCACTAGGTTAGCCGAATCCCCAACACTGATTGCATGCGGCATGCGATTTTGTGGACGTATCACAATCTTGGATGCGGCGCGCCGCTGGGTCGCGCGCGTGTTGGCAAGCTGCACGTATTTGGAGAATGCCTGAATGAGATCCGCGACGGGCGTACCATCCACGGACACGACCTCGTCTCCCACTTGGAATGGATACATCGGCAACGGCAACGCGGCGCGATTGATATTGTCTATCAGCACTTTACCGTCATATAAATCGACTGTGAGGTTCAAACTGGCAACAAAAGTCGAGGGCAACTGATAGTACGAGTGCGAGTCGTGAAGATCCGCTACGTATTCGATCATCAATTCGTAGAAATCCAGGTCGTTGGTTGTGCTTGATACCCGATCCAGCCAGGGAGCAATATTCAACGTATCGAACCCAAAGAGCATTTTTTTCCAGTCGTAGGGGGCATAGCGTTTGGCGTAAATGCCGGCTAAGGAATGGAAGTCCTCTATTTTCTGGTCGACCGTGAGTTGGGCGCAGGCGCTAAAGGAGCACAGGAGCAGAATGAAGAAAGTTCGCATTGTTGGGATCCACGATAACTAGTGTACGCAAGGGTTCCACGAAAGGGGGCTCTGTTGCACCTAGGTTTGGCCCTCACTCACAATGAGGAAATGCGAAAGCAAGGTGGCACCCGCAATCCGATGTTTACGAAGCGATGGTTCTCCGACGAGGTGATCATTACGTGTGTGCGGTGGTATCTGCGGTTTC
>JBBRMF010000422.1:0-2731 GCA_038230975.1 Tepidisphaerales bacterium | reverse complement strand
GGCACTTGCAGAAAGACCGGCAAATTACCCTTGTACTGCTTAATCAATATCGGGATTTGTTTAGCGACTTCCGGGGTCACCACATTGCGATCCAGTTTGAGCACCACGGCCGTGGTGAGTTTCGCGGTGGAATCGCTGATCGGAATAATCTCATTCACCAGCAGGCTCGGCGTCTCTCGTTTCTTATCGATCTTGCCTTTGACAAAAACGATGCTCTCTTTTTTCACCGCGTCAGGATATTTCGCGGTCACCGCAGCCAGGGCTTCGGCAAACACCATGCCTTCGATCTGCCCGTCCATATCTTCCAGCGTGATGATGGCCCACTTCTGACCTTGCGACCGCCCGCTCTTGGCGACTTTCATTTTCACATCGGCCAGCATGCCACCGATCGTCACCTCCGTTCCTTCAGTGCAAGACATTGCCTCTTTTGTGCTGGCGGTGGTGTATCGATCGATCGCAGACTGATGTTCTGTCAGAGGATGACTGGTGATGTAAAAACCGAGCAGATCTTTTTCCAGCTTCAACAGTTCGGCGCTCTTGAGTTCTTCCACATCGGGCAGTGCGCCACCCATCATGCTGGCGGCGCTTGGCGCGGACGGCGCGGCTGAGCCGGCGAACATATTCAGCTGCCCGCTTCGTTTGTCATTCTGCGACTGCTGACCCATCTCGATCGCTTTATCAATCACCTGCAACAAGGCCGCCCGCTTCGCGTTATTTTTTCCGGCAAACGCGCCACACTTGACCAATGCTTCAGTCGTCCCGCGCGACACCTGCCGTAGATCCACGCGCTCGGTGAAGTCGAAAATGCTGGTGAATTCACCTTTTTCCGTCCGCTGGGCGATGATCGCCTCCACCGCTTTTTCACCCACACCGCGCACCGCCATCATGCCGAACCGAATGACGCCTTCCGTTTTTGTTTCCGCCCTCTTTCGCTTGCCACCGGGCACAGTGGTTTGGATATACGCCGGTGTGAAATCCTTGTCGGAGATATTCACATCCGGCGGCAATACTTTCACGCCGCGCGACCCATCCGGCATGAGCAATCGCCGGCATTCTTCGATGTATTCAACGACCTTTTCCGTCGACCCCATTTCGAAAGTCAACACCGCCGACATGTACTCAACCGGGTGATACGTCTTCATGTAAGCGGTTTGGAAAGCGATGATCGCGTAGCGCGTTGAGTGTGATTTGTTAAAGCCGTACCCGCCGAATTTCAGGATATGCTCGAAGATTTCCTCGGCCTTTTCCTTGCTCACGCCCTTGGCCATCGTTCCTTTGAGAAACTCCGGTTGCATCTTGGAAATCACATCGCTCTGCTTCTTGCTGATCGCCTTAATCAGCTTGTAGGCACTGCTCAACTCGATGCCACCGAGTTGATTGAAGATCTGCATGACCTGTTCCTGGTAGACCATAATTCCGTACGTCTCTTCCAGGATTTTATCCATGATCGCATGCACCTTCGGAACCGCTTCGCGACCATGCTTGCGATTGCAGTAACTCGGAATCAGTTCCATCGGCCCGGGTCGATACAATGCGTTGGCGGCAATCAGATCTTCCAACCGATCCGGCTGCATTTTCATCAGCAGATCCTGCATGCCACCGGATTCAAACTGAAAAATGCCGCGCGTTTCGCCACGGCAAAAAAGGGACAGCACCTTTTTATCCGCCAGATCCACTTTCTCGATATCAATGCGCCCTTTTTCATCGAGGGGTGGGGGAGTTTGATCGGAAGACCATTTAACGGGCCGTTCGTCGCGTGTTTTGCGTTCAAGATCGATCGACCGCGTAATGCTGGAAAGGGTTCGCAGGCCGAGGAAGTCCATCTTCAGCAGGCCACATTTT
This sequence comes from Tepidisphaerales bacterium, assembly GCA_038230975.1. Taxonomy (GTDB): domain Bacteria; phylum Planctomycetota; class Phycisphaerae; order Tepidisphaerales; family Tepidisphaeraceae; genus JANXVV01. Next base: position 889 of record JBBRMF010000422.1, on the reverse strand, counting down.
TCGGCGATTGGCCCTTCAAATTGCGTGAGCACATTGCCGTCACTGTCGCGATAGAGCGGGACGATATCATCCAGCGGTTGATCGGCAATGATGACGCCGGCCGCATGACAACCGGCGTTTCGGCAAAGGCCTTCCAGACGTTTGGCGATGTCGATCACCTGCTTGATGACCGGTGAATCGTTGTAGAGTTGGTCCATCTCCGGGACCATCTTCATCGCCTTGTCGATCGTCATTCCCGGGGTTGGTGGGATCAGTTTTGTGAGTTTGTCGATCTCCCCGAGCGGCACGCCCATCACCCGGCCAACATCCTTGCAAGCCGCCTTTGCCGCCAGCGTGCCGAAGGTAATGATCTGAGCCACATGCCCGTATTTGTTGCGGACGTATTCGATAATCTTCTGCCGGCCGTTCTGGCAGATGTCGATGTCGATATCAGGCATCTCATTTCGACTCGGATCCATGAATCGTTCGAATAGCAGGTTGTATTTAATAGGATCGACATTACACAGGCCAAGCAGATATCCGACCATCGTGCCAACGCCCGAACCTCTGGCCCCGACAGGAATGCCGTTGTCGCGCGCGTAGTTGCAGAAGTCCCAGACGATCAGGAAATAGGAGCAGAAATTCTTTTTGATTATGACGGAGAGTTCATATTCCAATCGCTGGCGAATATCCGCCGAAACATGGGTCGTGCCGTATCGCCACACTAAACCCTCTTCGCAAAGCTGCGTGATGTAGAGGACATCATCCGCTTTGGCTTCTATATTCGTAGGGTCCGCTAAAGCAGACCCTACGACCTCTTGTTTGTTGGTGGAGCCATCGGAAAGCACGGGCGAGACGCCCATGCCACCTTTCAATTTCTCTTTCGGCACTTTGTAAACCGGCGCATATC
>JBBRMF010000421.1:0-2791 GCA_038230975.1 Tepidisphaerales bacterium | reverse complement strand
TCGCGATCCTCTGGCCCGGGGTTGCGCCACGAAATCATGAAGACGGTGAAGCCTTCGCCAGTCAGGTACTTGACCAGAGAATTTCGCGGTGACAGGTCAAGGATGTAGTATTTCATAATCCAGGCCGGCACGATCAAGATCGGCTCCGGGTGCACCTTGTCAGTAGTTGGGCAGTACTGGATCAGCTCGATGAGCTCGTTCCGGAACACCACCTTGCCGCGAGAAGTGGCCGCGGTTTTGCCAATGATAAAATCCCGGTCCAGGGCCGGCTTGCCGGCCGACAGCAATTGCTTCCAGTCGCTGAACCAATTCTGCCAGCCGAATACGAAGTTCTCGCCGCCGCTTCGTAAGACCTTGTCCAGCACTTCGGGATTTGTAACGGCGAAGTTGGAAGGCGCCAGCATATCGAGCACCTGCCGCACAGAGAATTCGACGATCGCTGCGTTCCGCGGCGCCACACCGCGCAAGTCGGTGGTCGCCTGATGCCACCATCGCTCATTCAGCAAGAAACCCTGCGCGATCAAATTGAACGGCGCACGCTCCCACTCCGGCTCGGAAAACCGACGATCCTGCGGCTGCGGCTTGATCAAGGCCCAAGGCTCACCCGGCGACCGCCAATGACCCATCAACTCGAAAAACTCATTCATGCTCCGCAACGCATCCTGAGCAAACGCCAGTCGCCGTTGAGGCGCCGCAGCCAGATGCGCCGCCCAATCGATGTAAGCGAGCGACAACGCGACCGGCGATATGCCACCAGTTAAGCCAGCCACCATCGCGTGAAGCGCGCGATCGAACTGATACGCTTCCGCCGGCTCGCTTTGGTGGGTCTCGGGCGTCAATCCTTGATAGGACTCGGGAGGGACGATAACCCGGCCATCTCCGCCGTGGCCCAAGGCAAGCGCGTGATATGGCTGCGGTAGAACTTCAGCGTCTGACAAGTCCGACAAGGTCCGCACGGAACCTACCTCCATCAAATTTGGCTAAAATCGGTCTTCCGGGACAGAAGCGACGATCAGGTCTGTGGCCGATTGCTGAACAGCCCCGACGTCACCTCGATCATTCGCTCGCCATGCTTGAATATCCGCTCGCTATCGCGACGAATGAAATCGATCTGGTGCTGGCCGCATTCCTGACACATCGTTTTCAGGTCTCCGACCGAATGCGCCTCGGCTATTTTCGAAGAAAATTCGTTAAACAAGTGCGTCTCAGTCAGAACACGATCAAGAATTTCCTTGCCAGCGAACATCCCCTCTTCGAACATTGCTTTTTGCGCGCCAATCATGAAATTCAGAATGCTGCTATTTGCCTTGTTCCATCGCGCCACAGCTTTCGCGACGGAATCTTCGACGATCGCCGCACCAGGTTCGTAAAATTCCAGCATGATGGCCTCCGGTTTCGTGTCACTTTGGAAAATGATACGGCCCCGGTTCGGGGTTCACATTGAGCTGCATCAAGCCCTTGGATTCCGGTTACCCTTTGATCTCCGTCAAATCACGGTCCGCAGATCGGAATAGCTTGCACGATACGGATTCAATCTTGAACCAGCGGAGGCCACGATGCGTGCTCACCAGATCATGACTCGGCCGGTTATCAGCGTCACACCCGATACCACGATCGCCGAAGCCGCAACCACCATGCTGCAACGGCATGTCAGCGGGCTTCCAGTGGTCGATCCGACCGGCAAGCTCGTCGGTATCATTTCGGAAGGCGACTTCCTTCGTCGCGGCGAAATCGGGACACAGCGCAGGCGTGGCCGGTTTCTGAAATTCATTCTCGGCCCGGGCAAGGAGGCGACCGACTTCGTTCACGAGAACGGCCGCAAGATCGCTGAAATCATGACGCCGGAGCCGCTTACCGTCAGTGAAGATGCCGATCTTCAGGAGATCGTGGAGCTGATGGAGAAAAACCACGTCAAGCGACTACCGGTCATGCGCGGCGACCAGCTCGTCGGCATCGTATCCCGCGCCAACCTGTTGCAGGCGGTAGCGAGCCTGGCGCGGCAGATTCCCGACCCGACCGCCGACGACGACCATATTCGTAACCGCGTCATCGATGCCCTGGAGAAGAAAGACTGGTGTCCATTCGGCCTCGGCGTCATCGTGCGTGACGGTATCGTTCACCTGAGCGGCGTCATCACCGAAGAGCGGTCACGGCAGGCGGCTATCGTCGTGGCGGAGAACGTTGCCGGCGTGACGAAGGTTCACGATCACCTGTGCTGGGTTGACACGATGTCGGGGATGTACCTGAACTCTCCGGAAGACGATCGTCTGCTAAAGGCGGGCTGATTGCGCTGCGGATCGCGCAGGTGCAACACCCGCGTAAATCCACCTAATAAGGGCCGGAAGAGCTACGCTTTTTTGCTGGTGCAGCACTGGAGCGCGCGCATCACGTCTTCGCGTGAGATGATGCCCACGAGTCGCTGATCACCCTCGATCACCGGCATGCTTCTGATGCGGTGGTCGACCATGAGCTGAAGCACCCGCGTCAGTTTGGTTTCTTCCCGGACATAGATAAATTCCGGCGTCATGATTTCGGCCACGGTTCGATTCATCAGATCGTCATAGCGCGGTATCATGTAAGACAGCGTAAAAACAAAGCAGGCCAAAAAGTCGTACTTCGATACCAAGCCGACGATCCGCGCGCCCTCCTCGACGGGGTAAGCATTGAAGTCATCTTTTTCGAACAACCGTCCGAGTTCCCGCAACGTGACGCTCTGCGACACCGTGCTGGCATTCCGCGTCATGGAGTCGGCTGCCGTTTGTTCGAGAAACCTGTACAAGGGCGCGGATCC
>JBBRMF010000420.1:0-2830 GCA_038230975.1 Tepidisphaerales bacterium | reverse complement strand
GGTGCGAGATGTAAACGACGCCAATTCCGTCGGCGCGGAGATCGCGGATGATTTTGAAGAGTTGGCGGGCTTCGCCAAGCGTGAGGGAACTGGTCGGCTCATCCATGATGATGATGCGAGCATCCTGCGAGAGCGCCTTGGCGATCTCAACCATCTGCATCTGACCGGCGGTCAGCGTTGAAACCGATGTGGACGGCGACAAATTCAACCCCACGCGTGCCAACAACTTTCGGGCCGTGCTGTTCATCGCGGCGCGGTCGAGCATTTTCAGCGGGCCCCAGCAGTATTTCTCATTGCCGAGAAAGATATTGCCGGCGATCGAGAGATTCGGCGCCAGCATCAATTCCTGATGGATCAGGGCAATCCCCAGTCGCTTGGCATCTTTTACACTGTGAAGGTTGACCGGTTTGCCGTCGACAAAAATCTCACCTTCATCCGGAGCGTAGGCCCCACCGAGGACTTTCATCAGTGTGCTTTTGCCGGCTCCGTTTTCACCCATCAGGGCGAGAACCTCGCCGCGATTCAGATGCAGCGAAACACCGCCGAGCGCGACCACGCCGGGGAATCGCTTGACGATACCACGCATGGAAAGAAGCTCTTGTTGCGGGGGCGGGGTCATAGAATCATGCAGTGATAGAGGTCGGGGGAAAAATGCCGAATGACGAAATCATTCGGATTTCGTCATTCGGCAATCGTCATTCGCAGAATCAGCTTCTCAACTTCGCCAGTTCCACTTCGAACTCCGCGACATTGGCTTTATCGATCACCTTGATTCCGGTGTCATCCATCTTGTTCGTCGGCAACACCACGTCACCTTTGGTATTCAGCTCGTGCAACAATTTGGCCGAGCGGTATCCAAACTGATACGGCTTCTGAACAACGGTACACGCGATCGTACCGTCTTTCAGACCGGCGAGCGTGTCGACCTCTTCATCCGAGACGGCGGCGAGCACTTTGCCCTTCTTACCGCTGGCGCTAATGGCCTTGGCAATGGCCGGGCCGTTGTACGACCAGAGGCCGACCATCATCGTGACCTCCGGTCGAGCGTTGATGACATCTTCGACATTGGATCGGGCTTTGTTGCGGTCGGTCTGATCTTCGCGCTTTTCGACGACTTCAATGTTGTGGCCTTTGGTTGCGTCAATCAGGCCGTCGAGGCGCTGCTTGGCGTTGTCAGCAGCCAACTGACCGACAAACACCGCGATCTTCCCGCCCTGCGGCATCAGCTTGACGATTTCTCCACCCAGCGCCTGGCCAAACTTAAAGTTATTCGTGCCGATATAGCAAAGCCGATCCGAAGTCGGAGCATCCGAGTCGAACGTGATGAGCTTGGTTTTCTTCGCAGCGCGATTGATCGCACTGACCTGGTCCGCCGGAGCGATCGCGCTCAATGCGATGCCGTTATAACCTTGCGCGACAAGGTTCTCGATCATCTGGTTCTGCTCTTCGACCTTGCCGTTGGGCGGTTGCAGAATGTCCACTTTCACACCGGCTTCTTTTTCGTAAGCATGCACACCGGCGGCGGCGATTTTCCAGAATTCGCTGGCGTTGTTCGTGACGAACGCGAGCTTGAGCGGACTCCCGCTCGCCGCAGGGCCAGTGGTAGCAGCGCGACCGGTGGGGGTGCCAGTCGACGAATCTTTGGCCGGTTCCTCTTTGCAGCCGATCAGGCTGAGTGAGGTCATCGCCAAAGCGACGCAGGCAAAGGCGAAGTTCGATAGTGCGTGGTTCTTCAAGAAATGCTCCTTCGTGTTAGTTGTGTAGGGTGGGTGTACTCACCCACCGTCCGTATCATCCGGAAAATCGGTGGGTGAGTACACCCACCCTACACCATGCAGATTTCCGCTCCGGCAACACGTCAAACTGAAAAGGACTCTAACGATCAAAAGTGTACGTCATCTGTCCGCAAGCACAATCGTGTGCAAGGGATTGCAGTTTAGGTGAAAGGAGTCTCAACTCTTCACTTCGCGGCTTGAATCTTGATCGTGTGCTTCACGGGGGTGACCGCTGCCATGGATTCGCCGATCAGCTTCTGATCTTTCTTGCCCATGTCGGCGATGATTTTGTCAAAGCAGTCAGAATCCTCCGGCATCTCGGCCTTAAATTGTGGCAAGCCATGAACCCAGGTCTTGATCATCGGAGTTTCAAAATTCTGTTGCCGTTGGACGGCCTGCTGAACCTTTGTGAACGGCTCGACGAACGGGTTATCCAGAAACTCCGCCGCCAGATTAATCCCCTTGGCTAACTGTTCGCCATCAAATTCCTTGCTCTGTGTGCCCCAGGTGATTTTCGTTTTGCCGCTCGCACCCTTCACCATCAGCGTGAGACGATTCAGATCCTGGTTGAAGGGGAGAAATTCCAGAACACCGCGCTGCGAGTTGGGATCTTCCGGTTTACCGCCGCTGAAACAGAACGGGTACTTGGTGCTTTCGATTTCGACCGAGCCGTTGGAGCTGGCCAGAACCTTATGGCCGTCCGTCGCGGTCGATTGACCGGAGCCCAGGTCGACGGTGATCGTGCCGATATTTCCATCGCAACCAAGCGCTTTCAGAAACGCGTACGCCATCACCAGGTGCCCGTTGCGGCTGGGATGCACCCCGTCTCCACCGCCCACATGATACTGTGGGCCATACTTCGCTTTGGCCTGAGTCATCACGTCAACCATCGGATCAAAAACATTGGCGAATCCAACGCCTTCTTCTTCGGCGACTTGCTTGGACAGATCCCGTTCTTCTGCAAGCGTTTTGTTATACATCACCGCATCTTTGGGATTGTTGTGGAAAGTGGTTGCATCTACGCAGCCGGGTGAACCGACGACGATGAACCGAAT
>JBBRMF010000419.1:0-2881 GCA_038230975.1 Tepidisphaerales bacterium | reverse complement strand
TGGACCAAGCTTCTTTGACGTTGGCCGTTCGCGCCGCCGATAGCCCGGCGGCACCGAAAACTGCAGCATCTTCGTGATCGTGTTGCGGTGAACGCCAAAGCGCTTCGCCGCATCGCGGCGGCTTAGCCCGTCCATCATCACGGCGCGTCTGATCTTCGCATAAAGTTCCACTGTGAACATCCTTCCAGCCCCTCAATGCCAATCAATGACATCGAGACGGCCTAGCAGGACCGGTACACTTTTGCGCCGCTCTCAAAGAGCAGGATCACAACCGGTTCAGTGGTACACTTTGCTACCGCTGTTTATACATGGCCTGAACCGGCGGTCGAGCTCCGCCTGGGCAAAATATGCGCTCGCCTTGCGCAGGATCTCGTTGGCTTGTCGAAGCTCGCGGTTCTCTCGTTCCAAAGCCTTCAGCTTCGCCCCAACATCCGAGGGCAAACCGGCCCGCATGCCACTGTCGCGCTCGCTCTTCTTCACCCACTCATTCAACGTCTGTGCGGTGCAGCCGATCTTGGCGGCGATCGACGAGGCCGTTGCCCAGCGCGAGCTATGTTCGCCTTCGTGATCCAGAACCATTCGCACCGCGCGGGCGCGGACCTCGGGAGAAAACTTGTTTGTCGCTTGTCGCCTTGCTTGTCATTGCTCCACCTTCTCAAGAGTTGGAGCCTCCGAGCAACCCGGGGCGGTTCAACCTCTCACATTCAACACGCCTTGGCGTCCCGGCGAATAGCAATCTCGATCGTGTTTTGTGATACCGCCTTCACAGTCGACGAGTTCGTAGTCACCGCTGGACAAAGATCGTTCCCTTGTCGCTTGCACAAATCCACGTACCAACAAGCTTCCCAATAATTTTGGGATCGCGCGAAACTAGTGCATTGAGGGGTATCGGTGGGAAATCGGCACCCTTTGTGACTTGGTACCACCCTCCCGAACAGGTCGCGGTGGCTGCGGACAGGGCATGCACGTAGTACCGCGTTCCAGGAAACGCCTGCGCCACAGTCGGATAACTGCCTTCCGGCCCCAACTTTAGCTGCAAGCGATCTCCAGAAGCCCCCACGACGACAGGTAGTGGCTGGCTGAGAGGTATCCAACCATCCAGCAAGCGTGTGGGATCGCGGAAACCGTAGTTGTCGGGATAAGAAACAGATTGACCCAATTTAAGACCCTGCGAATAGCGATCCGCCGTATCGCGAACGTCGAAGTGGAATAGGGCCGTCATATCGGTTCCAGCCGGATAGCCAACTCTCGCCAGAATCTGTCCGCGCTCCAAGACCACAACATCCGTCCTGCAATCGTATTCACCCGGTTTGGCGGCGGAACACATCGCGACAATGTGGTTCTTCAGGTTGGCATCGAGATATCCCGGAAATCTATATGAAGAAAATTGCACTGGCCCATGTTTTACAATGATTGAAACGGACTTGGCAGCTTGGCCCATTCCCGTGACATGCAGGACACTCCCGCTCTCGACGGCTCTTATGACGTCATCTGCATGTACGCGCAGAGCGATTCCCGTGCTGTACGACGGTAGCGCCTCGCGAAGCGACACGGCTCCATAGGAGACAACAATATCTGAACGTGCACCATTCGTTGGCCAGAGCCACTTCGGGCCCGGTGAACTGGGCAGTGAAGAAACTGCCTTGGGCGGTGCGACTGCCCCGGTTTGCGCCAAGGTGGTTGGTTTAGTGGGAGTTGTAGAATTCTTCACAGGTTGGTCGGCGATTGTCCTGTTCGAGCCGCTCGGGACGACAATAAACTCGTCGAATTCGTACGGTCGATTGTTGTTCGGATTGTGCCAGACGGTGCGGTTTCGCCAGAGAAAGTCTATCGTCGGTGTACCCGGCGCGTAGCTGGATTCCGTGATCGTAAACATCGAATGGTCGGGGCTCACCCACTCCACGACGGCGACATGTCCCACGCCCTTTTTGAGATGAGCGATTGACCCGGCGACCGGTATCGAGCTTGTGCTAGCCCCCCCATTCGCGCCCCATTTGGGGGCGCCACCGCCGGTAGTGGGGACAGTGCTGACATCCATAAGTACTTGGTGGCCGTACCCCAAATCTATCATCCGACCGAACGCATACCAGGTGCAATTGCCTTGGGGCACGATCCCTTTGATCGCTGGCAAACTCCCGTCGACGGAATGTGGTGCATTCTCGGGAAAGTAGGGATTTGATGCTTTTTGGTGATAGGGCGTTGTTTTTAGATGGCTGATCGTGTTTGCCCACGAAACGTCTGTGCCGGGAACAAGCATCAGCTTGCATTCAGCAGTCCAACCGACGACGCCCAGATGATCTGAAGGCTGCGCATCCCATGCAATCTTCCAGAAGTTTCCTGTGCAGCCGCCGGCTGATCCAACCTGGTGGTCCAGAATTGTACCGTGCACGCCACCGGTCTGAGAAAAGAGAGGATTCGCTAGCGAGGTGTCGCGTACATTGGCACCTCCCTGGACTGGCATCACACGAGCGCCGATTCCGAATCCGGTCCCGTTCTGATTGATGCTAACTGTGGTCGGACTACCGGTGGCACCTGAGGCGGTCACGGTGAGATTGCCAGTCCGCGCAGCGCCGGTGTTCGCATCGAAGTGCACTGTTATAGTGCCTGAGTTTGTGCCCGATCCACCTGAGACAATTGCGAGCCACGGCGTGTTTGCCGCGACGGCGGTCGAGTAATTGAAGCTGCCAACTCCGGAATTGCTGACCGCAAATGTGTCCGTACCCGCGGACGTGCCTACCGCGTGCGATGGTGGCGTAACGACCATGGCCGGCGTCGACTTGCCGCTTTGGATCACGTTAATGATAGCCGGGCTGCCGGAGGCTCCAGACGCCGTCACGGTGATGGCAGCGGTGCGCTGCGAAGTACCAGTGTTGGCAGTGTA
>JBBRMF010000418.1:0-2922 GCA_038230975.1 Tepidisphaerales bacterium | reverse complement strand
TGCAGATTGGTTAACCGCAGATCGCGGCCCATTTTTAACAGGCTTTTTCGGAGCAGCACGAGTCGGGCGAAAGCGCTGGTCGTGGCTTCCTGCACACGAGCCATGTCGAGAACGATCCGCTTCGCCGTGCTTCCACTCGTCGCTAAATGCGATACTCGATCGGCATCGGCGTGCGAAAACGCAGAGGTCTCGGTGACGATCGTCGTTTGCAGGGGTGTTTGAATCGCGACCATGGCTTTTAGTTCCGATAACAAATCGCATGCCGCCCATTCCAGGGGCGTTGACTTTGCCGGCGATCAACAACACGCCGGGCGAATACCTATCAATCTGCCCCGGAAAAGGCAGACTGCCAATTTGCGAATTTGCAAATGGAATTCAAAACGCCAATGAAACGTGTTGCATCGGACTTTTTTCTGAGTGAATCGAATTCCCCCTGCTTCCCCCACACCGGCGAATCCCTACAATCCGCCGCGAGATGTTTCGGCATATTCCCAATTTGCTCACCGGCAGCCGACTGCTGCTGGCGATCGCTTTTTTTGTCATGCTCTCGTTCTATCAATACGAGGGGCGCGGCGATTTGCCCGACCATTGGCTGCTGCACTGGGCCTTCCTGACCTATGCCGTCGCACTGGTCACGGATTTTCTCGACGGTTATCTGGCTCGCAAATGGAAAATCGAAAGCGGGTTTGGCCGAGTGGTTGACCCGTTTGTAGACAAAGTGCTCGTGCTGGGCAGCTTTATTTTCTTTGCGGGTAAGAATTTTATCATTCATGTAGACGGCCAACCGCCCCACGTCGTCAGAACGATCACCGGCGTTGCGCCGGGGATCGTCGTCATTCTGCTGGCAAGAGAACTGCTCATCACCACCTTGCGAAGCACCAGCGAAGGCAGCGGCAAAAGCTTTGGCGCGGCGTTCAGTGGTAAGCTCAAAATGGTGTTCCAGTCCATCACGATTCTGGCGATTCTTCTTTACGTGAATTACTTCAATTGGCTTCGCGCACATGCCGAGCCGTACGCAACGTATCTGCGCGATTTTGGCATTTGGGGAACTGTCGCGATTACCCTCTTCAGTGGACTGCTATACATCCAGCGGGCGATGGCGATGTACCGGGAGAAAGGGCCGCAATAGCATGCCGAACGCTCAAACCCAACGGCCATGGCAACTATGGCTCGTCACGATGGGCGGTGCCGGTCTTCTGCCCAAAATGCCCGGAACCTACGGCAGCGCGGTTGCCGCCTTTGCCTGCTGGTTGATCCTTCCGAAAACACCATTGTCGTCTACTCCGTGGATATTGATCGCAGGTCTACTGCTATTCAGTTTTGTTTGCGTATGGCTCGGGGGTTGGGCGCAGGAGTTTCTCGGTCGAAAAGACCCCGGCCCGGTGGTCGTCGATGAAGGGGCGGGTATCTGCCTGACGCTGCTGTTTCAGCCGCATTATGGGGCGTGGACCATCTTGATCGCGTTCATCGCGTTTCGATTGTTCGACATCACCAAACCCCCACCCGCGCGGCAACTGGAAAAACTCCCCGCCGGGTGGGGCATCCTGCTCGATGATCTGGCCGCCGCCGTCTACGCCAATTTAGTCTGTCAGTTATTATTGAGGACCATTCACCTTACTTGAACATTGATCCCTAAATTGGACTCTCGTGATTTCGGAGCAAAGCCCCAAGGCTAATCTTTCCGACAATCTTATTATAGTTGGTGTGTGCTGCATCGCGGGGCGGCTAAATTACAGGGTGTAGGGTGGGTGTAATCGCCCACCGACTTGCCGAGTGACATCGATGGTGGGCGGGTACACCCACCCTACAAGCTCGCTCTTTATTGGACCCGTTTTTTGTTCCGAGGTTTTGATGAATGTTTATCTGATTTCCGTACTGCTCGGCATCGTCGAAGGTTTGACCGAGTTCCTCCCCATCAGCTCCACCGCGCATTTGAAACTGGTGATGAAGCCTTTGCTCGGTGCGGAAGCGGATTCAAAGTTCTGGGATATGTACCTGGTGGTAATTCAGCTCGGGGCCATTCTCGCACTGCCGGTTTTCTTCTGGAGCCGCATCGTAAAATTCCTCGGAACGTTCCCGCGCGGGGAGCGCGGTAATCGCAACATTCTCAATCATCCACTCAGCCTGGTCATGATCGCGTTCATCACAACCGCCATTCCAATGTTCCTCCTGTCGCATTTCAAAATCATCGATAAAAATCTGGATAGCCTGAAAGTGATCGGCACGGCATTGCTGGTCGGTGGCATCGTGATGTGGGGGGTGGATGCCATGTTCACCCGCCCTACCACGCTACATATGGAGCAAATGAATCTGCCGCAGGCGATATGGGTGGGAGCCTGCCAGATATTGTCCGGCGCGTTTCCCGGCACATCCCGCTCCATGTCGACGATCGCCGCCGGACAACTCGGTGGCATGTCGCGCGGTGCGGCACTCGAGTTCTCATTCTTCCTGTCCATGCCGACCATGACCGCCGCAACGCTTTACGCGCTCTATAAATGGCTTCGACCCAAGAACGACCTGGGACAGCATATCTCGCATCCGCCCGTCACCGCGCAGCAGTGGATTCTGCTGGCGATCGGATTGGTCGTGTCTTTCATCGTGGCACTTGCCGTCGTGGCATGGTTCATGAACTGGGTTCGCCGTCGCGGTTTCACGCCATTTGCCATCTATCGCATTGTGCTCGGGATCGCGGTCTTGGCCTATGCGTTTTCAAATCCCAGCTTAGGTAAATAACCCAGATGGATGTCCCCCGAGTGGCGTAGCTGCTTCAACAGCCACGGTTCAAGAAATAGGACATAAAAAATAAAAACGAACCGTGCTTTTGTACCTCGCGATTGATTCGGAATACCGGTACAATCCCACGTCTACGTCATTTCATTGGACCGTTGTTCGGCCAACTACTATCATTCGGATGCACCTCGG
>JBBRMF010000417.1:0-2936 GCA_038230975.1 Tepidisphaerales bacterium | reverse complement strand
GCCATGCTTCGTCGCATGATCGAGGTTCCAATCATTCCAGCGGAAGTCGTCGATCACGCGACGTCAATTGTAGGACGAAGTGCGCGATGTTCAATACCGAATCAAATCTACAACCGACTAATCAACAACTCCCTCTGAAACACCATCTCCTTCGGCAAATCCCCCGCCAACTTCAGGAACAACTCTTCCTGACTGAGTAGTTCCGATTTCACTTCCGCCAGATTCACCGATTGCATCGCATCAAACTGCTCGCGCGTCACGCTCAATCCTTCCAGATCGATATCATCGGATCGTGGCATCCACCCCAACACCGTTTCCCGCGCGTAGGCACGGCCTCGCACACGGTCGATGATCCACTTCAGAATCCGCATGTTGTCCCCAAAACCGGGCCAGATGAATCGGCCCTGCTCATCCTTACGGAACCAGTTGACGTGGAAGATGCGCGGGCAATCCGTCATTTTCTTCCGCATCCGAAACCAGTGGACGAGGTAATCGCGAATGTTGTAGCCAATGAACGGGAGCATCGCCATCGGGTCGCGACGGACCAGGCCCACTTCACCGCTGGCGGCCGCAGTGGTCTCACTGCCGAGTGTCGCACCGAGATACACACCATGCACCCAGTTGAATGCCTGAAACACCAGCGGCACCGTTCGGCTGCGCCGGCCACCGAAAATAATTGCGCTGACCTCCACTCCATCCGGATCATTCGCCGCCGGATCGAGCGCGGGGTTGTTGGCCATCGGGGCCGTAAATCGGCTGTTCGGATGGGCCGCCTTCCGACCGCAGTCGGGCCTCCAAGGCTTGCCCATCCAGTCGATACATTCCGCCGGGGGTTCCTTGGTTTTTCCTTCCCACCAGACATCGCCATCCGGCAAGAGCGCAACATTCGTGAAGATCGAATCCTTCTCCATCGATTTCATCGCGTTCGGATTTGTCTCGTAATTCGTACCTGGAACGACCCCAAAATAACCCGCCTCCGGATTGATCGCGCGCAGCCGACCGGTTTTTTCATCAACCCACATCCAGACAATATCATCCCCCACCGTCGTGATCTTCCAGCCTTGCTCCCGGTATTTTTCCGGGGGGATCAGCATCGCAAAATTCGTCTTGCCGCACGCGCTTGGGAATGCGGCTGCAACATACGTCTTCTCGCCCGCCGGTGAAGTCGCCCCCATCAACAGCATGTGCTCGGCCATCCAGCCTTGTTGATTTCCCAGAAAGCTGGCGATGCGCAACGCAAGGCATTTCTTACCCAACAGCGCGTTCCCACCATACCCGCTGCCAAATGACCAGATCGTGTTATCCAGCGGGAAATGGCAGATATATCGCCGCTCCGGATTCACATCTCCAAGCCCATGCAGGCAGCGCGTAAATTCATCGCTGTCGCCCAGTTGATCCCACGCCACTTGCCCCATCCGCGTCATGTAGTTCATCGACACGGCCACATACAGCGAATCCGAAACTTGCACTCCCACTTTCGCCAGCGGTGAACCAATTGGCCCCATCACGAAAGGCACCACATACATCGTGCGCCCTTTCATACAGCCTTCAAAAAGGGGACGCAGTTTCGCATATCCTTCCCGATCCTTCATCCAGTTATTCGTAGGCCCGGCCATGTCCTCGCTCGGCGTGCAAATAAATGTCAACTGCTCGCTTCGCGCCACGTCATTTGGGTTTGAACGATGCAAAAAACAGTTGGGCCGTTTTTCCGCGTTCAGTCGAATGAAGATCCCCTCACGAACCCCCTGCTCGAGCAGCCTCTGCCGTTCCGCCGGGCTGCCGTCACACCACACAACATGATCCGGCTTACAAAGCGAAACGGAGTTTGCCACCCAATCTTGTACATGCTTATTGGCAGGAACTGAATTCGCCATAGGAGACTCTCTGATATTGATTCGCAGTTTGGTTAAGAATCTAAATTCCGTTTTTCCTGAAACGAAGATTACTAATTAACTATGGATAACGGCTCATCATTGAAACTCAACAGATGACGTCCAGATAAATGAGAATAATATCGGAGCCCTCCGCGATTTCTCGCCGCCATGCGGTCCGAATTTTCATTTTCGGAGCAGACCTGTGCGTGTCCGGAAACGAAGCACACAGGTCACGGATTCCTATTCGGTAGGCCTGACTTGCGGTGCGGACGATTGACCGCGTCAGTCTCCGGACCCGTGACAATTTGTGTTTTCGCATCCCCGCCACGCAACAACGCAACCGTCACCGTTGCCGGGGAACCGGTTTCGACGGTGTAATCGTTGTGATGAGTTCGATCCGCATTATCCACGTCGATCGTGTACCGGTAATGGGTGGTAGAGCAGGCGGAGAGAAAGAGCATTCCAAAAAGACAACCGGACTGAATTTGTCTGGCGAATAGCATTTTCCCTGTCCTCACGGGGGTTTACATTTCCACCCCAAGACCCGAACCGCCATGATGCCATGCTCAACACCCGCTTGGGCATGTCTTTGGTTCGCAGGTGTACTTCACGTTACCGAAGCGTCCATGCCCACACAAGCGCGGGACACCCAGCCTTCCGTGCGTGCCAGGGCCTCTTCCACGCGGGTTTCGACCCCTACCGCAACGCTCGCGATTTCTTCCGCGAAGCTCCCGAACCGTCCCGCCGCGTTCGCAACTCCTTCCGCGCGGCTCGCGACCTCTCACCCTGCCACCCGCCTACGACGTCACTCCCGATTGCGGAAATGCGATGGGAACCCCCACCCAGTTGGGTTGTGCGTTGACTGTCCACGGAAGTCCTACACCGGTGGTGGCGAAAGAGACGGTGACCTGATTGCCGGTCGGCGCGGACACGCTCACGGGCGGCTGGCCGTTCACCGCGAATCCACCGTTGGGCGTTGCGGCGATGAAGGTCGGTGCGTTCGAGAAGGTCACGGCATAGGATGATGATCCGTTTCGGACCACCGAAAAGATTGTCAAACTC
>JBBRMF010000416.1:0-2975 GCA_038230975.1 Tepidisphaerales bacterium | reverse complement strand
GCTTACATCAAACTCGAATGGTTGCGTAAAGCCACGCATCTCAACCATTTTGCCCTTAAAACCAAACTTTACCTGGGCGCACTTCATGCCGCCTTCGATTCTCTCCGTCAATTCAACCCAGTCCAGCTGCCTGCGTAAGGTGAGTTACCCATTGAAAGCCTCTTTTTCCACTACCCTGACTTTGCAACAGCCCTGCATACAGGGGTAGGGCGATTGCATGATCCCTATTTCACAAACAAGAGAGACGTAGTGACCTTTAGAAAATCATTGAACGACTAATTCCAGTGTGAGTTGGTATCGAATGACCAACATATTTTGGTTCAAGATGGCTCGCAATGGGTCAAACGAGTTTTCATGCAATCGCCCTACATACAGGGGCAAGGCACGTGCAAAGTCAGCCAGAAGTACAAATACCGATTTTATGGGCGCTACTTGCTTAATTCAACCTAATTCATTCGGGTGATTTTATTGTAATTATTCTGGATTTTCGGTTTTTCAGGGGGACTCATTCCGCTGAAAATGACCCGTCCTGACTTTGCACGTGCCCTGGTGAGGGCGCACCGCCGTTTGCCCCTGTCCCACCATCGTACTATAATCGTCTTTGATCAACCAAGTCTGCCGATCGAAAGCGAGATTACGATGCAACGAACCGCCCAAGTTGCCGAACGCCCCTCGCACCAGCTATCGACCCGGACATCGCGTCGGCGCACCGAGCCGCTATCTGCCGTCGATAATCCGTTCTTGCAAATGCAGCAGCAGCACGGCAACCGTTTCACGGCGCAGCATATCAAAGCTGCCCGCGCCACCTCGGATGCACGTCCGTTTTCCGCTGTTCAACGCGATCGAGACGATCAGCCGGATGATCAAAGCGGAGGCGACGACTCCCTGCTCGGCGGTTTAGGACTTGGCGGCGTGGGTTCGACGCCCGCCTGTGCCGCGAATGGCAATTGTCCGACCGGATTTTGTATGACGATGCCCCGGTTATTGGCCGCCAATGCACGCGACAGTGCTGCGCCCGGTTTGCTCGCTGGCATCGCGGGAATGGTCAGTTCACGAGTAGTTTCGCTGTGGGCACAGTATTTATTTGGCGGTTCTGCACCCCAGGATTTGAGCGGACGCTTCGGCGCAGATTTCACCAGTTCCGCGACGACCGCTACCGCCACCGATTTCTTGATTGAGCGCTTGAAATTCAACTTGGCAACCGATCCGCCAGCATTCCCGGATGGCTCGAATGTGACCACCGTGGATCTGCCCTCGCGTATCGGTTCGGCACTGGCCGAATTGGGCAATCCCGCCAGTTCCAACGTCATGGATTTCAACGTGATCGGCGAGATTCCGGGTAACATCGCGGGTGGTGTCGGCACAGACCAGACGACATGCCCGGTTGGCGCGCGACCCTCGCCCTTCAATGACGATCGTTCGGCGACGGGTACGGCCACCGTCACTCGCGAAGCCAATGGCACCCTCACGATCGTCCCATCGATCACCTTCACCGTCCATGATACGATTGATCTGTGCCCTGGCAACTGAGGCGCGCTCACCGAACAAGCCGCCACCATTCCGATGTCCACTTTCGAAGCGTCGGGCGTTTCCGGTGACGTGCCGTTTACGGTGAACTACGCCGCGCCGGCCCGTACCGCGAGCATTCACCCAGCCAACGACGCACCCGATCCGGGCGGCGCATAATGCACTGATCTAGAAATCAGCCGCGACCAAATGCCGGGCGGCCAGCGTAGACCTCTCTGGACTAACGGCGTTGGTTGCCACGAATCGATATTCGGCGATCGCTTCGCTGTCCCGTTCCATCATTTCGAGGGCGGTGGCCGTAGGGTGCGCCAATTCGGTTCGTCGGTGAGAATGCGCAGGGTCGGGTCCGCTGTAGACGTTGCGGCAATCATGGATCGAACGCCTCAATTGAGGTGGCCGACCAAACATTTACTCACGCTGAACGCCATCCTGGTCATTGTTCCTCCAACCCATACACGGGCAAATGGACGTTCAGTTCAATGTTAAATTCACCGGGTCGTTGGTTCAGATTCAGGATAGACGCTGGGGTCGCTTCCGAGAAAAGCGTCTTAGGCATGTACTTGAGGGTACGCCGTAACTCGGTCAACGTTTGTGGGCCGTCAATGGTGTAGCGAACCACGTACTTGCCACGAACCCGTTCGACCGATTTCTCAACATCGGCGAATTCAGCGGTTTCCAGAAAGCGCTTGACCGCTCGCTTGGGATCCGGACAACCAGACACATCAAGGATCAAGGAATAATGCAGTCGAATGGGCGTCATCGGCGTTCCTTTCCGGACGAAAGACTCATGTGAGATGTGGTTTTAGGTGAAAAGACGCTAGGCAGCCTCCCGATAGTAGTCCCGGATCAGGCCTGTGCTGGCCGAAAACTCCATCCGCCTGGAATAACGCCTTTCTCTGCTAAAATGATGGCTGTGTTTGCGGGCATCATTCAGGGGTGATTTTGAGCGTTCAGCTGCCGAAATTTGTGATCAAGATCGCGAAGAATATTAAGCAGAAACTAAAAGCGCTCACGCGACCGATGGCTGTGTCGCAAGGGACTATGCGTGGATTGATCGGCGATGTCATGCGCAGCAAAAGCGATCTCTTGCTGGAGAATGCGTTTCTACGTCAGCAACTGCTGGTCCTGAATCGCCAAGTCAAACAACCTCCGCTCAAGCCGCGCGATCGCCTGTTTTTCGTGCTGTTGACCAGCCGCCTTCCGAACTGGCGCACTGCGCTGCTGATTGTGAAGCCGGATACGATCCTGCGCTGGCACACAGCGTTGTTCCGCTGGCATTGGCGACGAAAAACGAAAACCGTCGTCAAGGAAGGCCGTCCGCCCCTGACCGTTGCGCAGATCGCGCTCATTCAACGGATGGCACGCGAGAACCTGACCTGGGGCGCTGAACGCATTCGCGGTGAGTTGCTCAAGTTGGGTATTCGCTGTTCAAAAAGCACCATTCAACG
>JBBRMF010000415.1:0-3024 GCA_038230975.1 Tepidisphaerales bacterium | reverse complement strand
ATGGCCCGGATGGCCCGCTCTATGCGCTCGGCTACGACGGGCGAATCCATGTGCTGCGCGATACCGATGGTGATGGCCTCGAAGATCGCGCCGATGTCTGGTGGGATAAACCGACGCTGCGCACCCCTGTCTCGATGACCTGGCGCCCCGACGGGCTCTACGTGGTTTCCAACGGCAAAATCTCCCGCCTGCGCGACTCCAATAAAACAGGCAAGGCGGATATCGAAGACGTGATTGTCAGCGATTGGCCAAAGGATGCCGGTCATACCGGCGGCAACGTCGACGCGTTGGGTATCGCATTCGATGCCGAGGACAATCTTTACTTTGGAGTAGGCTGCGCCGATTACTCCAACCCCTACCTCGTGCGGGATAAAAAATCGCAGTATGACATTCGCAGCCAGCGCGGGACGGTGCTCAAAGTATCTCCGGACCGGAAGCACCGCGAGATTATCTGCACGGGAATTCGCTTCACCTACGCGATGGCCTTTAACAAAGCCGGTGATTTGTTCTGCACGGATCAGGAAGGGGAAACGTGGTGCCCCGGCGGTAACCCGCTGGACAAGCTGGAGTACATCATCCCTGGCCGCCATTACGGCTTTCCGCCCCGCAACGACAAATACCTTCCAAACGTACACGATGAACCCCCCGTCGTGGGCTTTGGACCTCAGCATCAATCCACCTGCGGATTCGTCTTCAATGAACCGGCTCCGGATCATCCGGTGTTCGGGCCTTCGTTCTGGGAAGGCGACGCACTTGTCGCCGGATTCTCGCGCGGGAAACTATGGCGTGTTAAACTTGCCAAGACGCCAACCGGGTACGTTGGAAGAGAAACGCAGATCGCGAGCCTGCGGATGCTCGCGCTGTCGCCAGCCATTTCCCCTACGGGCGATCTGGTCATGGCATGTCATGGTGGGTTACCCGACTGGGGCACCGGGCCACAGGGCGCGGGTAAACTTTTTAAGTTCAGCCATAGCGATAAAGCCGCGCCGCAGCCCGTGTTGACGTGGGCTCATTCGGCAGTTGAAGTGCGCGTCGCGTTTGATCGGCCTGTCGATCCTGCTTCGATCGACACGTCGAATGTCCGAATTGTCTACGGGGAGTTCGTGCGCGCGGGTGATCGGTTTGAATCGCTCCGCCCCGGTTATGCGGCGGTTGAGACGCAGACGCACGCGTTTCGCGGCGAGCTTCGCGTGACGGCCGTGGAGCTCTCCGAAGACCGACGCGTTTTACGCATTACAACCGATCCACACCCCATGCAGGCGTGGTATTCGCTCAGCGTTCCGCTACGCACACCCACGATTTCAGACGGACAAGAGGCCGTGCTCGAACTGGCGTATGACCTGAGTGGAGTCAGCGCGCGGTGGACGCCAGCGGGTCAAACCGTCCCGGCCTGGTCGGGCTGGTTGCCTCATGCGGATCTGAATATCGCCCGCAGATTTACCGAAGGATCAGTGGAGCATGAGCATTTATTCCAACTGATGAAAGGTCGGGGCGTTCTTCAACTGTCTACCACGCTGCGATGTTCGGCGCCGTCGGTGATCGTGCGATGCGAAGGGAATACTGCCGTCGAGTTGAATTCTCAGGCCAAAGGCTCGAAGGCAACTGCCAAGGGCGAACGTATCGAAGTGACTTGCGACACGCAGCACGGCCCCAATGAAGTATCGATCGAGCTTCCCACGGGGTCCGTCGCACCCTTGCTAAACGTGTCTGAACACACGCTCGACGACCCGACCGAAAGACCGCTGCCGCTCGCCTGGCTCTATCCGGAATGGGTGCCGATTGCGCGGCCAGCCGCACCGCCGGCCGGTCCGAATCCTGACCTGGCCGGCGGCGATTGGAAACGCGGTGAAGCGCTGTTCTTCGGTAACGAAGCGAACTGCGCGGCATGTCACACGGTCCGCGAAAAAGGCGGACACATTGGCCCGGATCTTTCGAATCTCACGCAGCGAGATACGGCGTCCGTGCTTCGGGATATCGTCGACCCCAATGCCACGATCAATCCGGATCACATCGCCTACACCGTGAAGCTTGAGGATGGCCGGGTGTTGAACGGGCTGGTGCGATCCGAAGGAAAAGATGATCTGCTGGTCATCGACAGCCATGTCACGCAAACACTCGTGCATCGCCGTGACGTAGTGAAATTGCAAGCCAGTGCGATCTCGATCATGCCAGAAGGATACGCGCAACTCGGACCCGCGCGGCTCAAAGATTTGCTCGTGTTCCTGACGACGGACGCACCCAAACCACCGGAATCTGTCGCGCCCCCGGCGCGAACAAAGGCGGAGGTGGACGCGATTCTCAATACGACGCCCAATGTCCCGGAGCCCACGCGAAAGTTGCGACTCGTTCTGGTCGCTGGCCCGAAGGATCATGGCCCCGGCGAACATGACTACCCGGCCTGGCAAAAGCGCTGGCAGACATTGCTTGCGAAAGCGGCCAAAGTAGAAGTAACCACTGCTTTTGGGCAACCTGCACAAGCGGTTTGGGATTCGGCGGACGTGATCGTGTTCTACTGCTGGGGTCCGCAATTCTGGGATGACAACTCGTACAAACAGCTCGACGCCTTCCTGGCCCGCGGTGGTGGCCTGGTCGTTCTGCATTCAGCGGTCATCAGCGCGAAGGAGCCCCAGAAGCTCGCCGACCGAATCGGTTATGGCTGGATCTCCAACGGTGCAAAATTCCGTCATGGCTCCCATGCCCTGTTATTTACCGCCAAAGATAACCCCATCACGCAAGGCTTCACGATTCTTCCTGTGGTGGACGAGGACTATTGGCCGATTATGGGAAAGGGGAACAACACGGACGTCCTCGCCACTACCTCGGACGACGGGGGTGACTGGCCGATGATCTGGACACGCAAACAGGGCAAAGGTCGAGTCTTTGCGACGATTCTCGGTCACTACCTTTGGACCTTCGATGATCCATTGGCGCGTATCCTGATCCTGCGCGGCATTGCCTGGTCGGCGGGTGAACCGGTGAATCGTTTTCAGCCATTGGCGCTGGATGGTGCTAACTAGAGCATTT
>JBBRMF010000414.1:0-3026 GCA_038230975.1 Tepidisphaerales bacterium | reverse complement strand
TCGCCTGGGTCTGCTGCCCCTGCGCCGCCAGCAACGCCACGCGATACCGATCGCGTGGCTCGGCGGCTCTGCTTTGCCGCGCCAATTGTTGAAGTCGAACCTCATCCTCGGGTTCATGAAACGCGATGACCAAGACCTGCTGTAATCGGACACGCGAGATGTCATATGATTAACGGGGATTATCCGAGATAAAAATGGCCGAATCGCTCGCTGACTTCGAAGCTAAACCCACCTCAGCCAAAAACGGGCGCGAGTTGTCATTGGAACGCACATTCAGGGGTGAGTTGTCACAGGCGCGCACCTTGCACCCCGCACGGTTGGCCAGAAACGCAGATCGTAAGGTGCCCGCCGCGCGCAAGGTGCGCGCGAATATAGGCAAATTGGAACCGCCTTTGAGGGTGCATTGAAGGCCGATCATGGCACCTTCGAAGTGGATACGAGGTGCGAGGGAACCAAAAACCGCTCCAACCGTCCTGCGGCCGCGGAGAAGATCAGTGGATCCCGCTCGATTCCGATGAAATTCCTTCCCTTGGTCAAGGCAGTCTCGCCAGCCGAGCCTGAGCCCATGAACGGGTCTAAGACAGTCATTCCCGAACGCGTGAAACTGTTCACGATCCAGAGCAAAAAAGGCACCGGCTTTTCGGTTGGGTGGATTCGGCCCTTGCCGGGCTTTGCAAACCGAAGGATCGACGTGGGATGACGTCGCCCAGGATTGACGATCGTCCTCGAACCGTGCGACCTGTAGATCGAGGTTCGGTCGGCCTTGGCTTTGCAGACGTAGGGCTTGCCTGGCGTGAACTGTGGCTGGTAAACCGATCCACCTGGCCGGCGGCAAAAGATCAGCAGCAACTCGTGAACGCGGAGCGGTTGCCGGTTGGCGTTCAGGAATCCCACCGGCTGGAGTTTGTCCCACACCAACTCGTATCGAAACGCCTTGCGGTTGGAATTGATCAGGTCTGTGGCGAACGGCTGGGCCGCAAAGCAGGCGACGATCGCCGTTTCGGTGGCCACTCGATCGACCTCGGCCCACCATCGCCGTAGATCCACCCGCTGGTCCCAATGGCAATCGGTCGAACCGTAAGGGTGATCGGTGATCACGGACTGGACAGACTTTTCCCGGAGACCGGCCATGAGTTCGATGCAGTCGCCCTGCATCAGCCGACAATGTTCGATTCGCCGTTTCGTCGGGTTGTCCATTCCAGGCGAACATATCTATATAGACTCCCGCGCGCCAGAAGTTTCCCGGTGGTTTAATTCACTGGTTTTCAAACACCGCTATCAACCTTTGGCACCAAGAACCACGCCCACACGTCACTCCCAGCAATCTCGCGAGAGTCACCATCGAGAGTAAAGGCTGCTCCGCAATGCGGACATTTAATATCAACACCGCCGGTCATCAGGCCGATTATTTCAAACTCCGTTCCACACGTCATGCACCGAAAATCCTCGGCCGCGCTACCTCCACCTGGGATTGTCACGCTCAGCATAATCGTTTCTCCATTCACCAAAATTCTACTGGTTTCTGCGGATTCGAACTATCTCACCCCCGACACCCGTCCGCGGATTCTTCCGACGTTCGCCAGTATTTTCGATCAACTGCTGATCCCGCATTTCCGTGAGCCGGCCGCTGACCTGGTGGAGCTGGCAGCCGATCGCCTCGGCGATCTGCCAGCCGGCGAGCGGGCCGCGCTCGGTGAGCAGCTCGATGATCCGCTGGTAACGCCCGGCGGCGGATCGGGTGGCGGCGATGTGGCCCAGCTGCTGACTGCTCAGCGGCACCGGCGGCGGGAGAAGATCAAAAAGGTCGGGCGGGCGTTTAGCCTGCACTCGGGTCATAGGGTCGGGCATCCTTGCCCTCCGGAGTGAAAAACTGAATGAGCAACGGCCCCAGCATGATTGCCAGTCCGAGTCGCTTGGAGATCACCACGCCGAATCCGAAGTGCTTCCAGCTGAAGTCAACGGCCATTGAGCACCTCCAGCGGGTGGTGCTTGCCTGTCGCCGGTTCAAATTGAACCCCATGGTCGCCGGCGTACGGCTTGCGGTGGTCGAAGATTTCACCTTCATCCAAATCGACAGCAATCATGACGGACGGAATGCCATCCGGGAAAGCGGCACAGGTGAGGTCATTGCGAAAATGCCTGCAGTTCTGACATTGAGAATTAAGGTTGAACATTGGGACCTCCGAATTCATCGTATAGATCCTGCACATCGGCAGGGATTGGGTAACCTTTTACCTTCCTCACGAACAGCTCCGCCACGAATTCCACCGGCCGAGTAGCGGCATATCTGCTGACTTTCAGCATAACCAAATCTTCCTGGGCGGCGGTGAATTTCCGCTGCCGGATTTGTATGTACAAGTGGATTCCGACGTTATGCCGATGAGCGTAATGTCCGATCTCGTGGATGGTCGGATGATCGGGATCGTCTGTGCTGGACCAACCCTGAGCATGTTGCGTCTTCATCACCTCCGCGATCGTCGGCCAGGCGGGGCAATTCGGGTTGATGTAGACGGTATCATCAGGCGCCACGTAGCCAGCAGGCGAACTTACCGCGATCTGACCTACGAAAAGCGAGGGCTCATCCTTCCATGTCGGAGGCACCTTGAATCCTGCTTTTTTTTGCGGCATGAATCGCGCGCGTTGCTGAAGCGACGATCTCCGGGGCTTTGATTTCCAATCGGGCAAGCGTGGCGCCTTGATCGTCGGTAACAATGGTGGGCGGCGGATTCGAACTTGGCACGGCGATTGTGCCCGAAGAAACAGGAGCGGGAGTCACCGGTAGATTAGCCGCCAGAGTCACTTTTGGCGTAGATTCGTTAAATGACTTCTGTGCCTCTGACGGAGATTTATTGAGCAGCTCACGCTCGTGCGGCTTGAGCCGCCCAGCCTGCTTCTCCTCCGCCGTCGCCAGGTTGGGGATGAAGGCGACGTACCGCTTCGTGCATCGCGGGTGGAACGGCGGTCCACCCCTGGGGAGCTCGCGGACGTTGGGGTACAGGCCGAGCGGGTCGGGGCCGTCGCCGGTG
>JBBRMF010000413.1:0-3032 GCA_038230975.1 Tepidisphaerales bacterium | reverse complement strand
GGAGTTTTCATGGGCACGTCGGGAAAGACCGGTCGTCCACCCGGCAGTCGCACATTGGGTGCGCGCGACAGGTGGAAGGTGTCATAACGATCCAAGAAGATTGCGAACACATTTGTCCCGCCGATCACACCAATTCTGCAGCCTGGGGCGTCAAGGACCGTGAGTGCTTGTTCCAAGGACGCCCCCGCAGGATTCCAAAACATCGCCTTTTTGTTCGATGGATCGGGGGTCACGGACCGAATTTGTCGACTCAGGATCAATCGCCGTCGTAAATCCGATCGGCGCTGTTGGTCATGAGAGTGGCGGCCGTGGATGACCACATCGACACCGTCGAGCCCGCTTTCGAAAAAGCGCTGATCGGCCGCAAACTTGAGTTCGTCCGGCATGACGCCGGCAGCATTGGCGAGCATGCCGTCCTCGGAGACGATGGAAAAGCCTTCGATGCAAAGCGGAAGAGGTATCGGGGTCATTTTCTCGGCTGACCTGAAATTAGTGGAACTATTTGCAACTTATTGGTATTGATTGTCTATTCATTGCACAATTTGGAGGCAGTCATGCCTAATCCCAAAAGTACCGCTCAAATCGCCGGTCATCCAATACATCCGATGCTTATTCCGTTTCCGATAGCATTCTTTGTCGGGACATTCGCTTGCGATCTGATCTTTTGGCAAACGAACAATGTGGCATGGGCAAATGCAACGCTATGGTTGCTCGGAGCCGGTCTTGTCATGGCCGCGCTCGCGGCCGTCATGGGCCTGATCGACGTTTTCGGCGATCAACAAATTCGCCAGTTGTCGACTGTTTGGTGGCACGCGGGCGCGAACGTACTCGTTGTCTTGGTCGAGCTTTATAACCTCTTCTCTCGGTATCATTTGGGCTCCTCTGCGATTATTCCAACTGGCCTCGTGCTTTCCCTCGTCGTCGTTCTCCTCCTGCTATTTAGTGGTTGGAAAGGCGGAGATTTGGTTTTCCGCGGCCGTATCGGCGTCGCGGATTAGAGCGACCCCGCGTGCGGTCATAGCTGGAAGTGCTGCTTTGCCTGGGACGGAGCACTAAGCGCCGAGCCTGCAAGGATCCAATGGCGTTAAAAGTTGGCGATCATGTGAGCTGGAACTCCGAGGCGGGTCGCGTTCGCGGCAGCATCACGAAGGTGCACACCAAGAATGTGAACTACAAAGGCTACGTACATCATGCGAGTCACGATGATCCTCAATACGAGATCAAGAGCGACAAGTCGGATCACGTGGCTTTGCACAAGGGTAAGGCGCTAAGAACGTCTCGGATGACCGCCGGTGCGGTTTTGAGAGCGTGGTAACAGTCATGACGTACCCGTTTTTCACTATTGGGCACTCGACGCGGCCAATCGATGAATTTGTGGGCTTGCTGAGAAATGCCGAAGTCGGGCTTATCGTCGATGTTCGTAGCATTCCGCGCTCACGTACCAATCCACAATATAATGTCGATGCGCTTCCGGTTTCCTTGTCCGAATTCCAGATCGGATATGAGCATATCGCCGCGCTCGGGGGTCGGCGCGGACGCACACGCGGCGTACCGAAAACTGTGAATGCGTTTTGGCAGAACCAAAGCTTTCATAATTACGCAGACTACGCCTTGAGCGAGACGTTTCGCGTTGGTCTCAACAGGTTACGCGAATTGGCCCACGCTACGCCGTGCGCGATTATGTGCGCGGAAGCGGTGTGGTGGCGCTGCCATCGCCGTATAATCACAGACTATCTTCTCTTCACCGGCGCAACGGTGATTCACATTATGGGTCAAGGAAAAACCGAAGTCGCTCGGCCGACATCAGCAGCACATATGACAATGGATGAAAAGATAATCTATCCAGGGCCTGATCAAGAGACGGCCGATGCACGCGCAAAAGCTGAAAGTCTTCACCGTCAAATTGAAAGATGGGTGAACGAAGGCGGCGCGGGGGGCGAAGGGATGAGCGGGCAAAGTGCAGAAGCACAGCGCTGAACCGAAAAAGGAGGCCGTATGGTGAGTACTCCCTCCGTTCCGCATCCGCACGATCCCATCAAGGCGAGTCTCAGTCCAGCGGACGACCGGGTTCTATTGAACGACTGGTTGCCACCGCAGACTGGCGTTGTTCCGAAGATCAGGATTGGACGACATTGGATAAACGTGCTGTGGGCGTTGCCAATTTGTTTTGTGCTCGCCGTTATCGGCGTGGCCATCGCTCAGGCATTGCGGGAACTGCCGGCCGTGCAGGAGTTCATTGTGCGGTATCCTGGCGTCCCGCCATCCGCGCTGGCTGTTACCACAGGTTTCCCGGTGTGGCTGCGGGTGCAGCACTTCCTGAACCTCCTCTTTATGGCGTTCATTATTCGCGCCGGCGTCCAGGTACTCGCGGATCACCCACGCCTGTACTGGAAACGCGACTGCACACCCGGAACCGAGTGGTTCCGTTTTCAAAAAGCAGTTCCAACGGGACGAGTTTGGACCGCGAAGGACGATTCGGTAACCGTGCCGGGCTGGCTGGGCATTCCCGGCATTCGGCATTCCATCGGGCTAGCCCGTTGGTGGCATTTCTCATTCGGTCTGTTGTGGATTATCAACGGCGTTGTCGTTTATGCGCTCTTGTTTTGGACGGATCAGTGGCAGAGGCTGGTACCGACCACATGGGAAGTATTTCCGAACGCGGTCTCGACCGCGCTGCAGTACTTTTCGCTCACCTTCCCCGTTGATGAAAGCTGGACCCGCTACAACAGCCTCCAGCAGCTTGCCTACTTCATTACCGTGTTCATCGCCGCCCCCGTGTCCATCTTTACCGGCTTCATGCAAGGCCCGGCGATTTCAAATCGGCTCGGCTGGTTGGGCAAAGTATTGAACCGCCAGCGGGCTCGATCGATCCATTTTCTCGCGATGTGGTGGTTCCTGCTCTTTATTCTGGTCCACGTAACTTTGGTGTTCATCACTGGTGCACGGGTCAATCTGAACATGATGTTCGCGGGCGTGCATGATGGCAGTTGGAGCGGACTTAAGATTTTCGTCCCGGCCATGGCGCTGGTGGC
>JBBRMF010000412.1:0-3043 GCA_038230975.1 Tepidisphaerales bacterium | reverse complement strand
GTCGTGCCGCGCTTCAGGCCTTTCCAGGCACCGATGTAAAAACCTTTTCCGACGAAAATGATCGCGATCGTGCTGGTGACAATCGCCACCCAGTTCATCACCGCGTGGTAGGAATGGTTATGCGCGAGATAAAGAATCCAATGCGTCAGTTCAACGGGAAGCCAAAGAATCACCCCTGCCAACGCGCGGTGATACCACGCGCGGGCTTCGAGCATCTGGCGCTGAACGCGCTGCCCTTCGACATTTTCGGTGGAAAGGCTGTCGTCTTCCGGCTCGGCAGTGTAACCAGAATCCGTGATGGCCGCCGCGACTTGTGCGGGGTTGGTTAGGGTCGGGTCAAACTTCACCACGGCACGGCCCCGCGCCAAATTCACCTGACATGCCTCAACCCCCGGCACTTTGCGCGCGGCTTTTTCGACATGAGCCACGCAACTGGCGCAGTCCATCCCGCTCACTGAAAATGCAGATTCAACTTCCATGATTTGATTGTACGGCAACTCAAGCCGGAAGCGGTATGCATGTTCTCCGCTCCCCCCATTCGTACCTGGGGAAAGGCAGCCAGAAAAAAAAGGGTCTGACTTTCGTCAGACCCTTGGTTGCACATTTTGATGTTGCGATTAATTACTTGATGCCATCCTTGCGGGCTTTCAGCTTGGCGATGTAAGCGTCAGGATCTTCTTCAAAGCTCTTGATGCAGTCCTTGCAGCAAAAGCCGATCTTCTGGCCTTTGTACATCGTGAAGAATTCCGCGTCGACCGTGTGATCGCCACCTTCGACGGCACAGAACTTGTTGATGGCTTTGATCGTTGCCTTGTCCGCCGCAGGTTGCGTCGCGGGTTTGTCGGCTGCCATGACGACGCAGGTTCCTAGCAATAAGGCAAATACCGCAACCAGTAAATGGGATTTTTTCATTCGGTCTTCTCCTAAGATGTTACTTACGAAAGTATGCCGCGTTTTTCTCGATGTACGATTCCCATTCCGCCGGCAGATCTTCCTGCGGGAAAATGGCCTTGACCGGACACTCATCCACGCACAGCCCGCAGTCGATGCAGGTGTCGGGGTCAATGTACAGCATGTCGGCGGCCTCGAAGGTCGCATTGTCTTTGGTCGGATGAATGCAGTCCACCGGGCAAACCGCCACACAGGCGGTGTCTTTGGTCCCGATGCACGGCTCGGCGATAATATGCGCCATGTTACAAATCTCCTTTAGAGCGTGGGATTATAGGGAGGGGGGGTGGAGGTTCGCAAGCGGTCTGTAGGCAGCCCTCGGAAGAACGGAAGAAAAAACACAGTTTGACTAAACGCTCGCACCACATGAAGCCCCGTGAAGGCGGCGAAGCGCTTTACGTTTTGCGTGAATACCTCGACCCCGAGCCGAAGTGCAGTTGCGGCTATCTGGCAGTCAGGCCAATCCACTCCATGCGGTAAAATGATTCGCCGATAAAGATCGATTGCGTTCAAACCGTCCAATTAGTTCGGCGAGATAATCTGAAACGCGGACAGAAATGATTCGATCAACGCTTGCTCACGCTTGTCTCTTGCACCCGCATACAATTCCGCCGCAACCATAATATGCGTCGCGAGGAAGCCGTTTTCCGCTAGTGATGCGACAAAGTCGGCTGATTCCTTGTAACCCCGCAGGCAGTCGATAAGGACCGAACTGTCCAAGATACCGCTACTCATCCGTCCGCCGCATTAATTTTTGGCGAAGCACTTTGGAGGCTTCCACCGAATCGTCCGGCAGGTCTGTACGATCTTTCCATATCCCTGCCGCGGGATGATCGGCCAAATCGTGCGTGCGCGAAGGAGAGACTTCAATAGGCGTTACTTCCACGATCGTTCCCTCTAGGGGTCTTTCTCCTTCAAGGAGAACGACTCCATTGCTGACGACTTCACGATAGGTCATGTACCACCTCATCTATAGACGATAAGTGTACTCTTACTCCACAACCAACGAAACCCCATCCATCTCCTTCGGTTTTTCCAACCCCATCATATGAATCAGCGTCGGGGCGACATCGGCTAATCGACCGCCGTCGCGGAGTTTTTTGCCGCGGAACTGTTCGTCCATGACGATGAGCTCGACGGGTTAAGTGGTGTCGAGCAATCTCAAGAGTGATTATCCAATGGCTCCTGCGGGAAAGACAATCCTCAGTAATCAAACTCCGGGATCCGAAAGCGCGGGTCGAACGCGAATACGGCGTGCATCTACAATGATCAATCTTCCAGTCAACGCCGATAAGATGCCGGGTGAATCAAGAAATCGATCTACAAGCGCCATTACTTCGGCGATGGAAGAATCCACGGGACGGTCGATCACGACGATCCCATGGTAAGCCTCGGGTGGGTAAACGCGAATATCCGCGAAGTCGAAATCGGCGGTGACCAGTGCGAACTCGTGTGCCTTGGCGTACGCGGCAACGGCCGGATCGAGTGCGAGCGACGGGCCAACATCTCGAACGTCTAATGCGTCATGTCCGCGCTGTCGAATCGGACTCGCTGTACTCCGTGGAAGGCTTGCATCAATAAGAAATCGCATTGTTCATGCGCCCTTGCGCTGTGGCGCGGGCATAAACGTGATCCCGGACAATTGGTCATTCGCAAATGCAATCGCGGCACGGATATCAGAATCTTCCAGATCGTATTCACGGCAGATCATTTCGAACGTGTCACCGCCCGCAAGATGCCCGAGAATGACAGACACAGGAGTACGTGTACCGAAAATCGTGGGCTTCCCATGACAAATCTTTGGATCGATGACGATGGGCTCATTCATAACGTCATTGTAGCAGGTTCAGTCGTAGGCGAAATGAAATTCCCTGCTTTATTCGCGTCTTCCAAGTCGATTCGCTTGGTTTTAGCGTCGGGGTTCGGCTACTCCACAATCAACGAAACCCCATCCATCTCCTTCGGCTTTTCCAACCCCATCATATGAATCAGCGTCGGGGCGACATCGGCTAATCGACCGCCGTCGCGGAGTTTTTTGCCGCGGAACTGTTCGTCCATGACGATGAGCTCGACGGGGTAGGTGGTGTGGGCGGTG
>JBBRMF010000411.1:0-3052 GCA_038230975.1 Tepidisphaerales bacterium | reverse complement strand
TCTGTTTTTTTGGGGGTCCCTGGGCTCGCGTTCCCCCCGCCGTTGGGCCGGCCCCCCCCCCCCCGCCCCCCCTCGCCCCCCCCCCGCGACCTGTGGCACCCACAACGTCGTGCAACCCGAATCCTTTAGTGTGATAAAGCAGTAGTTTTTCTCTGGTGCGCCGCGTTTTTCCGAATTATTTAGCCGGTCTCGAACGAACCTCTCAAGCGTTCTGGACATATGATCTCTCGACGGCCTGTCTCATTTCGCATCTTTGACTGTCGATGCCGGCCATTACGCTGTGCTTCGAATCGCTTGTTTTAATAGGAGCATTGCTCCGGAGTGAAATATCATGGCGGGAGGAACTTCGTTTCAATCGTTGGACTTAAATAAAGTCCAGGGAGAGTTACTGGCGTTGTACGAGAAGATCGCCTGCGAAAAAGGGCGCGTGGAAATTGTTCGCCATGACGGGGCCTGCGATTGCGTGCTCATCAGTAAAGCCGAACTTGAAGGATTGGAGCATGCCTTGGAATTGCTCTCTGATTCGGTGGAGGTACGGCAGTTGACCGCTCAACTGGCAAATGTGGCGCATAAAGTAGAATCGGTTTCCGTGTGACTTTTTTTTAGCGACAGTTCCAAAGGCACGCGTTTCTTCGCTCGACTACAGAAAAAACGCGTGCCTTCGGCAATACCGCTAAAAGGGGACACGTTTCAATTTTCCGGTGCGGCAGGGATCGATCCGGGGGGTGTCCCCTTAAACGCCGCCAGCACATCATCAATTCTCTGTTGACCTTCGGGCGACTGAGCTGCACGCAGTTGCTTGAGAATCGGCGAGATCGCCATGCCCATGCCGGTCAATTGTTTTTGCGCCTCGTCGCGAACTTTCCAATCATCGGCATTTAGCTTTTCGACGATTTGCTTTACCCGGTCGATCATCTTGTCGGCCGGCTTGGGTTGAGGCTGGCTGTATTCCGCCACAAGGGCCACCGGTGCTTTCACCGAAACACCGCTCTTCAGGAGGCAGTTCAATTCCGACTCCTGAAGTTGCCCGCTGAATGAACTGTCATCCCATAGCCGTATGTTCACATCCATGGGCGAAGTCTTGCTATGCGTGATTGATTTGATCTGCTCGCCTTTCAGAGTCAGCGTGTCAAAAGCAGTCTCCAGCTTGTACAGCCCGATAAGATTCGCCACTAATAGATCTTCATTGGCGAGTTTTAACCCGGGGGTTGAGTCATCGGCATCGTCGATCTTCGTGCTCAGTTGCAATCGGCCGATGGAGCTAGCCGGGAACTTCACCACCTGATCGCCTGAATCCGCCAGCTTCATCTCAAAACTGTCGGCCACGGTGAGCCCGGCGAATTTGCTGCCATCGGTCAGGTAAATTTCATGCACACCGTTTTCTTCGTTCTGGAATGCGATCGACGAAATACTAGCCGGTTTTAGTTTTAGCAACCCGTATCGGGTCATCACGGGGATATCGTCCGTCGGCATCTGCACGCTGATTCGCTCGCCGCTGCGAAGAAGGATGGTGGGTTTATCGAACGTCCATTCCTCGACTTCTCCCGCCCGCTTGCGATAACCAAGCCGTGTGATTTGCGAGAGTGGAAGTTTTGTCGTCTGCCCGCTGGATAGTTCCAGCTCAACCGTCTGGTTCTCCAAACGCCCGCCGTAGATTTGCCCATCGGTGGTGACGAGCAACTGCCTTGGGCGCGAGTCCCCGATATTGATGAGGCTGATCACTTTGTCCGCCGCGAGTTCCACCGGGCCGTAGAATGTATTGAGTTTCCAGCTCTTTTCCTTCAGTGACCCCTTCATCAAATCCCCACCGCGCATTTCGGCGGCATCGAAAGTTTCACCGCGAAGGATCTCGATGTCCCCGTCACCGATGAACAAATTCCCACCCGGGTAATTGACGATGAGCTTACGAATCTGCTTGGGCACATCGGCCAGAAGCTTGCTCTCTTTCAGCGCGATCGCCATTTTTTGAGCCGCTTCCGGCCCGGCCGTGATCGCGTGCAGGTGCATGATGGCCATCTCCTTGCCCGCGGGAATCACCAGGTTCATGGTCGCCTGCGCAAATCCGTTGTTGGGTGGCGCGCTCGCCTGCGGCGCAAGCTTCGATCCGCGCCCGCTGTAAAGTTCCATCACACTGCGACCCTGACTATCGCTAATGACGATGCCCATCGTCTGCCCGGCTTTTTTGGGATCGGCAATGGGCTGCGAACTGCTGATTCCATAGTTCAACGCCGTGCGATACATCAACGGCAGATTTACTTCCTGCCCACCGGGGTTTTTGAAAATGTCGATCACGCGAACATACCCATCTTCTTTATTGATCAACAGTCGGCGTGTGACAGAGCAACCCGGCGCGACCATATTTTCCAGAACAATTTCACCGTTGTCTTCGACGCGACACTGGTTGTTGTTTGAAGTCGGCTGATTGCCGTTGATCATCAGTCGGCACCCCTCGCTATACACCGGCATGTTTCCCTGCTGCTGAAGCCAACCACCTTGATAAACGAGCCATTGATTGCCCAGCGCATCGGTCTGCGCGGGGCGATAGGGAAGATTGACGACTCCCTTCCCCCCCGCCGCCAACCCGCGTCGAAACCCCTGTCCCCTGGCAGGCAGAGCCGCCATAAACAGCGCCATCAAAACGGTTCCGACCATTGCCTTCAGATTACATTTCATGCCGATCTCCGTCTGGCTTGGACACATCGCAAGACCGAATGTTTCCGCCATTCGATGCAACCCCTGATGGGATAGATCAGATCCATTCTAATCGCGCGGGGGTTCGGTCGCCAACATCGGGTTGAATTTGGGGAGGAACGAAGTGAACGCCAAGGCCGCCAAGGAAGAAACGCCAAGAAAAAAAATATGCTTGGGTTATCCTCCTTGGCGAACTTGGCGCCTTGGCGTTCATTTTTCTGGCTCTCCGCGAAACCCGCTGACTCTTGTGTATCTCAGCCGAACAGGTGAAGAACTCGCAATCGAAAGTGGCCGAAGTTGCGCATGCCGCAGGCTCGCCACAAAATGGCCCGCAGTCCCCGGTTGAAACCTTCGGTACGGC
>JBBRMF010000410.1:0-3054 GCA_038230975.1 Tepidisphaerales bacterium | reverse complement strand
TTTTAGCCGACCTTTACGGCCCGGCGCGCTGCATTGCAGCCGGGCTGCTCCCTGCGGAATTGCTGTATGCGAACCCGGGATTCCTGCGGCCTTGTCATGGCATTAAACCGCCCCGCGGTCATCGCCTGCACTTGTACGCGGCGGATCTCGTGCGATCCAACGACGGTCGATTCCAAGTCCTTTGCGACCGTACACAGGCCCCCTCCGGGGCCGGTTACACGCTGGAAAATCGAATCGTGCTTTCGCGGGCGCTGCCGACGATCTTTCGGCAATGCAACGTTGACCGGCTTGCCCCGTTCTTCGTCGCCCTTCGTCGAACGCTCGCTGAACTGGCTTCTTCAAACCGCGAGAATCCGCGCGTCGTGCTGCTTACACCCGGGCCGTATAACGAAACCTATTTTGAGCACGCCTACCTCGCGCGCTACCTCGGTTACACGCTCGTGCAGGGCAATGATCTCACAGTGCGCGATGCGCGTGTTTACCTCAAAACACTGAGCGGACTTCAACGGATTGATGTGATTCTGCGCCGCGTGGATGATGACTACTGCGATCCGCTGGAACTCTACGCACATTCATTTCTTGGCGTGCCCGGATTGCTGGAGGCGGTTCGCGCGGGCAACGTCGCCGTAGCCAACACGTTGGGAACAGGAATATTGCAGGGGCCGGCTTTTCTTCCATTCCTGCCCGGGCTCTGCCGGTTTCTTCTGGATGAAGATCTAACGCTTCCGTCCGTTCAAACCTGGTGGTGCGGGCAGCGAGATGCGCTGGTTTATGTCCTGCAGAATCTCAAGCAACTCGTGATCAAACCCGCGATGCCCGCCGCCGGCAGCAATCCGATTTTTGGGCAGGGATTGTCGGCTGCGGAACTGACTGAATTAGCCCGTCGCATCGCGGCGAACCCGATTGAGTTCGTGGCACAGGAACATATTGTTTCCGGTACCGCTCCGGTACTTCAAGACGATGAAACGCAATCACGGCGATACGTCGTTCGAGCGTATCTGGCTGCCACCAATGGTTCCTACACTGTCATGCCAGGCGGCTTGACCCGCATCACCAGTTCCGCCGACTCGAATGTCGTGTCGCTTCAAAAAGGGGGTGGCAGCAAAGACACCTGGATTCTCGCGGATGGGCCGGTCAGCGAAGTCACCTTGCTTAGCCCAAGCTCGCAGCCACTGGAACTAAGCCGTGGCGGGGGCGATCTGCCCAGCCGGGTGGCCGACGATCTGTTTTGGCTCGGCCGATATGTACAGCGGGCAGAGGGAATTGTCCGTCTCGCGCGATGTGTTCTCAATCGCCTGCTGGATCAAAGTGGATTGGAAAACGCGCGCACGCTCGAGGCATTGATTCGCGCCCTCATCGGCAAAACCGGGCTGCGAATAGGGCATCGCACGGAGCATGAACTGGTCGAGGCGGTCTTCGCGCCGTATCGGCCCGATGGCTTGCGCTCAACGGTCGGACACGTTCACAGCCTGGCCCGGGTGTTGCGCGATCGTATCTCCGCAGACGCCTGGCGAATCCTTCAAACAATCGAACGCGATGTGTCGACGTTCAGCGGTGATGTGGATGAGGACCATGCTCCGGGGGTGATCGAATTACTCGACAAGCTGGTCGTCAATTTCGCCGCGTTTATGGGTCTAGTGATGGATTCCATGACGCGCGGGCAATCCTGGCGATTTCTCGACATGGGACATCGCATGGAACGCGCGCTCGCACTTTCAAAACTGATTCAAGCCACGTTGGTTGATGCCGCCGACGACGATTCTTCTTTGCTCGATGCCGTGCTGGAAGTCGCGGACAGTTCCCTGACCTACCGTCGGCGATATGTCACGCATTTTGAAGTGGCCGCCGTGGTTGATCTGCTCGTCGCGGACGAAACCAACCCGCGTGCGGTGGCGTTTCAAATCGTCACGATTGAAGACCATCTTGCCGCCCTTCCGCGGGAATCGACCCATCCGCATCGCAATCTGGATCGGCAGACCGCTCTTAAATTGCGAACGCAACTGAAGCTTGCGGATCTGCGTCCCATCTGCACCCCGACCGCCGGGTGTCGCATCCGACTCGACGAACTTCTCACGAGCGCGATCGAGGAACTCGCCACAATTTCCGAGTCATTGAGCCACACGTATTTCAGCCACGCGACGGCCTCACGCCGTTTCATCGCATCGGGCCAGGAGGCAACGCTTTGAAATACCGCGTGACCCACATCACGAAGTATGCCTACGGCGAAGTCGTTCCGCTGGGACACAACCTGGTTCACCTGCGCCCGCGCGAAACGAGTCGCCAGTTTTCGCATTCGAGTGAAATCAGTATCGTCCCTCTGCCGGCGGCGAGGCATGACCGTATCGATTTTTTTGGGAATCATGTCAGTTGGTTCAGCATTCAGGAACCGCACGACAATCTACACATCGTTTCGCGTAGCGAAGTGGAAATTGAACCCTTCAATCTGCCCAGGGATTTTAGCGGACCGGCATGGGATTCCGTGCCTTCGATTCTTCAAACTCAGCTCGATCCGGCAACGCTCGATGCAAGGCAATTCACCTTCGACTCCCCCTACGTTCCGCTGAGTGCCGAGTTTGCCGAGTATGCCCGCCCCAGCTTCCCGCCGGGCCGGCCGCTGTTCACCTGTATTTGGGATTTGACGAATCGCATCCACAAGGAGTTTACCTTTGACGCCAACGCCACGGCCGTCGGCACACCGATTCAACAAGTGCTCCGAAATCGACGCGGTGTTTGTCAGGACTTCGCCCAGTTGCAGATCGGTTGCTTACGCTCACTTGGATTGTCTGCAAGGTATGTCAGCGGCTACCTTGTCACCCGTCCCCCGCCCGGCAAACCGCGACTGATCGGTGCCGATGCTTCGCATGCCTGGGTCTCCGCCTTCTTCACTAACTTTGGGTGGATCGATTTTGACCCCACCAATGCAGTCATCCCATCGGATCAACATATTACACTTGGCTGGGCGCGAGATTACGCCGACATCGGCCCGGTGAAAGGCGTCATCATCGGGGGGCATCGGCATTCGTTTCGTGTCTCGGTGGATGTGGAACCGATGCC
>JBBRMF010000409.1:0-3059 GCA_038230975.1 Tepidisphaerales bacterium | reverse complement strand
TCGTCGCAGATTTGGCGCGCACACTTGCCAGTCAGCACGACGTGCGAATCAAAGTGATCGCCCCCCACCATCCTGGCGCGGCAAAATGCGAAACGATCGATGGCGTTGAAATAGAACGCTTCCAATACACATTGAATCCCGCTCACCAATGCCTCGCTTACGGGAACGGAATTCCCGACAACCTTCGGCAGATACCCAGTGCAAAGTTTCAGGTGCCCGGATTCCTTATCGCGATGGCGGCAGCCATCTGGAAGAATCTCGACAGCGCGGATCTCATTCACGCGCATTGGGTGGAACCCGCCTTCGTTGCGTCGATCGCTAATTTTCTAACGCGTAAACCACTCGTGATGAGCGTTCATTCGCTGAACCCCAAAAAAAGTCTGCTGCACAAATACACGTTTTCGGCGGCAGACCGCGTCTTGTTCAACAGCGCCTACACGATGTCCCAAGCCCACGCGAAAGGATACGCGTGCAAAAGTGAAGTGGTTTATCAAGGTTACGATGACCGCTTGTTCGGAACGATCGATCGCTCGGGTCATCTCATAAAAAACGTTTTAGGAATTCCGCCGAATGCGCTTCTGGTATCGGCCGTCGGTCGAATGATCGGTGTCAAAGGCTTTCACATCCTGGCGGAAGCTGCGGATGCGTTCCTCAATGATCGGCCTGATGTTCACCTTGTTTTCGCCGGTGACGGTCCAAGTCGCCCGGAGATTGAATCCATCGTGGCTCAAAGTCCGAATCGAGCGCGCATCCATTTCGCAGGTGCCCTTCACCGTCAACAGGTGGCCCAGCTATTGGCGGATTCCGATATTTTCGTGAACCCCGGAGTGATCGACCCAAATGGTCGCGCAGAAGGATTGGGCATCACCACGATTGAAGCGATGGCCACCGGACTTCCCGTCATTGGCTCGCGGGTGGGTGGAATCTCCGAAACCATCGTCGATCAATTGACCGGTATTCTGGTGCCCCCTGGCGATCGCAATGCATTGTCACTGGCCATCAGTAAGTTGTTGGATGATCCGCAGATGCGAGCCCACATGGGTCAACAGGGTCAATCCATCGCAAAGCAACGATTCTCCTGGCCTTCACTGGCTTCAGAAATCATGCGCGTTTATTCGGAATTATTTTCTCCCCCATGTAAAAATGGGGGAGGGGATCGAAAATTTCCCCTGACCCTCTCCATCAGTTGACGCCTGTTTGCTCCCTTTCTACACTCCGCCCCGCATCGTATCGGTTCAAACAGCCTGAGCGGAAAGGCGGTCCGTGGTCCGCAGTGTTGAAGATCGCTCCATTCCCTTGCCGATTCTCCCCAGTGAATCGACGCGTAGAGTTTCCGCAGCGTTGCTTATCTGCGGCGTGGCTTTGTATCTGGCGGCGGTGCTATTCTGGTTCCCAAGTGACCGCAAACCTCTCCGAGCTTTTGCGTTGCCTTGGGGGGGGATTGCGGTTCTTGGATTTTTTCTCACGCGGCCACAATGGTATCGCCCGTTGGCTGACCGACTCGATCGAGACCGCTATGTATCCACGCGCCGACGGCGAATCAACGCGCTGCGAATTTGGGTCGCCGCGTGCATCTATCTTGCCCTGACGGCATTCCGCCAGCATCGTGATTTTGGGATGCGCGTGCAGGATGAGATGATGTATCTCCTGCAAGTGCGAATGCTCGCATCCGGTCACGCCTACCTGCCGGCCCATCCAATGGCCGATTTCTTTCAAACGTTTTATATCTTTACCCGACCCGTTTACGCCAGCATGTATTTCCCCGGAGCATCGATCTTTTTCGTGCCGGCAGTCTGGTTGCATTTGCCAATGTGGGTCATTTCAATTGCGATCAGCGGCGCGGTCGTGGCGATGACCTATCGTATCGCAACTGAACTCACCGATGGCGTGTGGGGTAGTTTGGCGGCACTACTGGTATTGGCGGTACCTACTTTCCGTATGCTCTCGTTGCAGGTGCTTTCATATCTTCCGATGGCATTGCTTGGATTGCTCCTGATCTGGGCCTACCTTCGCTTTCACCGGGAAAAACGGTTGGGTTGGGCCGCACTCATCGGCGCGCTGGCTGGATGGGCCGCCATCACACGACCGCTGGACGCGATTTGCTTTACCGCGCCGATCGGAGTGGCAATGTTGATGGATCTGTTCGGCGTGGGAGTCTCGCCAGTCCACGCTACCGAAAATAACCCATACGGTCG
The DNA here is from genome assembly GCA_038230975.1 of Tepidisphaerales bacterium. GTDB lineage: Bacteria > Planctomycetota > Phycisphaerae > Tepidisphaerales > Tepidisphaeraceae > JANXVV01. Next base: position 864 of record JBBRMF010000409.1, on the reverse strand, counting down.
AAACGCCCGTGCGACCCCTCTGTCGATTTTAATCGCCATCGTTTGCGCCATGCCGTTTCTTTCGTTACAGCTTCTGGTAAATCACGGCATCACGGGTCGATGGCTTCAAACGCCCGTACAAAAATACGAAGAACTCTACTGGCCCGGCGTTGCGTTCGGATTGCATCCTCATGTGTTGCCCGGAGAGCATCCGCTGGCCACCTGGCTCCCACAATTTAAGGATAACTACGCGCATTTCGTGCTGCCGCATTTTTCCGGCAAGGCACGCACACCTCCGCGGCCAATCCCGCAAACACTCAACTGGACGCTGCCTCAAACGACTCTGATCATCCTTCTCCCGATCGGCCTGCTCGGATGGCGAGACCGGCGGCGATGGATACCAGGTTCGATCCTCGTCTTGTTCCCGGTAGCCTATCTGACGTGGGTCATGTTTCTGCCCTATTACGCCACGGTTGTCGCCCCGTTGACTGCATTTGGCGTGGTGCTTGGAGCCTCACAAGTGAGTGAGCGATTCCCGGAACATCGCAAAGCCGTATCCACCTGGTTGGCGGCATCGATCTTCTTTCTTGCAGTCATCTCCCTCCCTGAGTTCGGCCAGCATGATAAACCCACCCACAGCGATGTGATGCAAACCTACAACGAATTGGCCAAGTCAATCAAACAGCCCGCGGTGGTCTTCTTCCGATATCCCAACTACGATCCAATGGCCTGGAAACACGAGCAAACCTACAACATCGATGCGGCTTCCATCGACGATCAACTGATCGTGCGAGCCCAGGATCTGGGTGACCGTAATATCGAGTTGATTCAATACTACCAATCCCGGAAACCCGCGCGCGACTTCTATATTTACGACCAGAAGAC
>JBBRMF010000408.1:0-3083 GCA_038230975.1 Tepidisphaerales bacterium | reverse complement strand
GAGACCTGTGCGTGTTGGATGCCTGCAGAACACAGGTCTCGGAGTACCGCGACCTGTGGCACCCACCACGTCGCCAAACCTTATTTCTTAAGCATAATGAACCTACTTTCCAATTCGCGACTGCACTTTCACAGCAGGCTGCGCACCATTGGCCGGGTTCGTCTTGGGTGGAAGCACGGTCGCTCCTTGCTCCATGGACTCCATCGCCTGCCGACTCATCCGATCGGCAAAGTCATTGAGGCTTGCCAGATCCGGGCTGTCGGCCACCTGGAATCCGCTCTTCTCCGCCACGAGTAGGCTCAGCAGTAGACCGATCATTCCCTGGCCGGCGTTGTTAGAACCACTCTCACCACCTCCTCCGCCGATGAACACGCGTTCGGGAACCAGCGGTTGATCGCTCTTGGCGAGTTTCTCGGCAACCAACTGCAGCGCGTAAAGGCGGGGATCACCGAAGCTGGCGATCTTGCGGAGCAGCACGGTAGCCTCCGACAAACCAATCTGCAGCGTTCGCTGTGATTCACCGCGACCGGCGAGAATGCGCGACTGGCTTTCCGCCTCCGCAGTCACAACGGCTTGTTCTGCTGCACGGCGAGACCGCGCCAATTCCGCCTCGGCTTCAACCACCTTCTGCTCGGCCATCTTGCGGGCGCGGGCCAGGTCGGCATCGCCAGCGTTTTCTGCGATGCGAATCTGCACTTGCGACGCGGTCAATTCTGTCTGCTTGGCCGCCAACGCCTGTGATTCATTGAGCGAGCGCTGTTTGTCCGCCGCCTCGCGTTGACGCTCGAATGTTTCCAGTTGTTCGATCGACAACTGCCGCGTGCGCAATTGCTCGAGCAGTGTTTCGATTTTGCCACCTGCTTCGGCGGTGTCGGGTTTTCCAATCAGCACGTCGACACATTCAATATCAAACTGACCGAAGCGAACTCGCAACACTTCTTTGGCCTCTGCCTGAATGTTGTCGCGCATGTGCAGCAGCTCAAGCATCGTCTTCTTATGCGCTACATCGCGGAAGAATGCGCTCAGCATCGGGTCAAGCGTTTGCGTGATCAGACGTTTCACGTCACCGAATCGCTGGATGACGGCCGATGCCTTCTGGTAGTCGATGTGTACCACCACACTCAATGGCAGCAAAGGCTCATAGGCATCTTTCGTCACCAGATCGATCGAGTTGAGACTATCATCGTAGCGGTGCGATTCAGTTTTGCCGGTGATCCAGTGCAGCACGAAGTTCGTCGTCGGCACATAGACGATGTGCCCGGCATACGTGTTGAACGGATATTTACCGGGACCGAGGGGCTTTTCCCAAACGCCGCGTTCTCCGCGGGCCACACGTTCGCCGTGGCGGAAGCTATCGCCGGAAAGATCGTTCCCGATCGGTCCGTAGTAGCTCACCACGACGCCGACATATCCAATCGGCACAACCGTCTTCGGGTGCAGTTCAATCGTGGCGAACCAGCGATTGATGAAGTAGGTTCCATCCGTCAGGGGTACATACTGTCGCCCGCGTCGGCCACCGGCGGCCAGGAATGATTCAGTATCCTGATAGTTGTTATGGTAGTTCTCGCCGTCTCGTTCATTGCCAACCGCCGGAGCGATGATCTCGCCAGGGGAAAGGCTCGGCCCATCGTGCACTGTCACAATACCGATCGAGTCTACGACGAGCGATTTGGTTTCATCGAGCGGGTCGATCGAACTGAGTTCTTCACCGATAACAACCGGGTTAAAGCCATTGAGATCGCGAAGTTCTTTTTGCCAACCCATGAGCTTTTCAAGCTCTGCGCGGCCTTGCAGTTCAAGCCGATAGGCAACATCTTCCGTGATGATGACAAACAGCGCGAGATTGATCGCATAGACACCTTCGCGAAGGATTGATCGCTGGCGACCGCGCTGCCCGGCCGCGCCATTTTTCACTTTCGTGGAGAGCCCGAAAAACGCCCGGGCATCCTGGAAGTGATTGCAGTTGGCCACGCGCCCAAGCGTCTGGCTAGGTTGCAGTGGCTCACCGTCGCGGGCATAGACATACCCAATCTTCCCCTGCGGAACCGTCACCAACGGCGTCTTGTGTATTCGATATTGCCATCGCCAATACCCAAAGTGTAAACCACCGCGTAGCAGATCCACCTGGTAACCCGCTTCGCCGTTGAGCGCAAGGATTCGACCCTCGGTGACGGAGCCTTTTCCGGACCAGAGTTTTTCGATCACCCCGACGCGATTGTTCGGGATGTAGCGCGCCCCGACGGAGGCGGAGATTAGAAAAAGCAGCGTGCCCAGTCCGGTCATCCAGAAAATGAATGAGATGGGGTCCATCGCCAACAGCGGAAATAAATGAAGCAGTTGCATAGAACATTTCCTTCGAGTTGAGCTTCGGTTGAAGCGTTGAAGGAGATGCTAACAGGTCGATAGGCGGACGCGATTAGAAGTCCCCGCCAAGAATATAACATGAGATAAGATGCAGCCCATGCCGCTATCTCTTCGTCACGGGTCGATTCAGTTCCGTACGCCATCGGGACGGATCAGGACTTGATTCCGGGCCGGCGATATAACTTTCCCAGAGGGTCGGGCCTGATACATATCCGTTGGCGGCAATCCAGGCTTGGAACTCTCCCCATGCGGTTACGAGGTGTTCATAGGGACCGTGATAGATTGTTCTTGCCACGGTCGTTTCGGGAATGTGTCCATTTTGGACACGGCCTGCCGGTACAATATTTGTCTGCACCGGCACGCAGATTTCAAAATCAAAAGTGTCTCCCGGATTTTGCAGGTGGTGCGTGAACCAGGGACCGGTGGGGGTGATGCCCTGGGTCGCCAGCGTAGACATAATCTCTGTGAGGCCCGGCCCCATGACGTTGCGTATCTCGTCGCGGGAAACGGTCAGATGGATGAAGGCTGTCGTTTGGGGCGTCGAATTCACAATTTGCGGCATTTCAATCATATTGGATCTCAATTATCTCAGAGAGCGATCCGTCAAAATAACGATTCACTTCGCATTCTGGCGAGCTGATTCTTCTCTCAGCCTAGCTTCCTTCTCCCGCAGTTCAGGTGTCAGCGCTTCGCCGAAATCTTCCGCTTCAAAAACCGGG
>JBBRMF010000407.1:0-3096 GCA_038230975.1 Tepidisphaerales bacterium | reverse complement strand
TGACCGACAAACGGATCGGTCATAATCTTGAAAACCAGCGCTGCAAATGGAGCATCGTCTTCAGACGGCCGCGGCTCGGAGACGGTCGGATCGTCGATCTTCAACCCCATCACGGGAGGGATGTCGAGGGGCGAAGGCAGGTAGTCGACTACCGTGTCGAGCATATCCTGCACACCCTTGTTCTTGAATGCACTTCCGCAAATCACCGGGAAAATCTTCTGAGCGATAGTCGCTTTGCGGATGCCTGCGATCAGTTCGTCCTCGGTAATGGCGGTGCCTTCGACGAATTTTTCGAACAGGTGATCGTCCGATTCTGCAACAGCTTCGATCATCTGCTCGCGGTAAGACTTGGCTTTGTCGAGCAGATCCGCCGGAATCACCACTTCGTCAAACTCGGCGCCCAATGTCTCATCCCGCCACACGCGCGCCTTCATCCGGACTAAGTCCACAATTCCAATGAACTGATCTTCGGCCCCGATCGGGATTTGGATGGCTACAGCGCGCGCCTTCAGGCGATCGAGAATCGTATCGATTGAATGGTAGAAATCCGCGCCGACGCGGTCCATCTTGTTGATGAAGCAAATCCGGGGAACACCGTACTTGTCGGCTTGGCGCCAGACCGCTTCGGACTGAGGTTGCACCCCCGCCACCGCATCGAATACCGCCACCGCGCCGTCCAGCACGCGTAGACTGCGCTCCACTTCCGCCGTGAAATCCACGTGACCCGGAGTATCGATGATGTTGATGGTGAAGTCACGCCACTCGCAGGTGGTGGCCGCCGAAGTGATCGTGATCCCACGTTCCTGCTCCTGCTCCATCCAATCCATGATGGCCGTGCCTTCGTGCACTTCGCCGATCTTGTGCGTCCGGCCGGTGTAGTACAGGATTCGTTCCGTGGTTGTGGTTTTACCGGCATCGATGTGAGCCATGATGCCGATATTTCTCGTCTTGTGGATCGGTACAGTCCGTGCCATATTCGTAACCTATAAAAAATGAGCAGATCCGGATTTTACCCGGTCCATGTTGGAATTTCCCCAGTATGGACCTGCCCGCTAATTCACCACCGATAGTGCGCGAAAGCTTTGTTGGCCTCCGCCATACGATGGACATCGTCCTTTTTCTTGATCGCTCCGCCCCGCATGTTGGCTGCGTCGTTCAATTCGTTCGCGAGTTTGTCCGGCATGCCCTTCTCGGGCCGGGACCGGGCGTTCATCAGAATCCAACGAATCGCCAGACTGACCCGTCGATTCTGCGGGACTTCCACCGGCACCTGATAATTAGCGCCACCCACGCGGCGCGTCTTCACTTCCAGCAGCGGCTTGGTATTTTCCACCGCTTTCTTGAACAGCTTCAACGGTTCGTCGCCGGTGCGCTCCCGGATCTGATCCATAGCGCTGTAGAAAATTTTCTGCGACGTGCTCTTCTTGCCGTCCCACATCATCGAGTTGACAAATTTTTCCGCCAGAGTCGAGTTGTAAACCGGGTCTGGCAAAATCTCACGGGGTTCGGGTCTGCGTCTGCGTGCCATATTTTCTCGTTTACTTACTGGCGACCTTGGGTCGCTTGGCTCCGTACTTCGATCGCGATTGCTGGCGTCCGGCCACTCCAGCCGTGTCGAGCGTCCCTCGCACCACGTGGTAGCGCACTCCCGGCAGATCCTTCACGCGCCCGCCGCGAATCAGCACGATCGAGTGCTCCTGCAGGTTGTGTCCAACGCCAGGGATATAGGTGGTCACTTCGATTCCATTGGTCAGCCGCACGCGCGCCACCTTACGAAGCGCCGAGTTCGGCTTCTTGGGAGTGGTCGTGTATACACGCGTGCACACACCCCGCTTCTGCGGGCAAGCCTGTAGCGCGGGACTGGCCGTCTTATACCGTGGCGGCTTTCGCCCCTTACGGACGAGTTGATTGAACGTCGGCACGAATTTCCTCTCTAAACGTTGTTACTGGTGGAGCAGGGCTGATTGCCGGCCTGCTAAATTCGACCAAACCTTAAATTTCCTGGAACAAACCTTTCATCCAGACAGGCTTCGATCTTGCGAGGTTACTTACTATGGACTAGCCCATGCTCCGGACAGCGTAGAATCCGTCAAGAACCTCGGGGCCAACCCCCGGCCGGACTGCCTCACACAACTAGACAGTGGTAGCGCGGGAGCAGAAGCTACGAACTCGCCAAACCTTTCCATAATAGCGGCACAAGATTCGGATGTCAAATTGCGTCTACCTTTTTTATTTGTTTGCCTAAACTTCGCGAGCCGCCAAGCCCGCATGCTGGGCCGCCAACCCAAGATGGCGGTCATTCGTCCAAATCTCGGTAAATCCCTCCCGCTGAGCGGTCACCAGATGAACAGCGTCCCCGGCCCGCAGGAAGACCGATACGTTCAAGTTTGCAATAAATGACGATACGTTACCCAGAAGCCGCTCGGTCACCGGCAACAATGACCACACACCATTCTCCACGTCCTCACGGAATTGTTGTCCAATCGTGCTGGCTTCGTGTTCGTCGATGTTGCTTTCCCGGATCTTGCGGTGAATCACGCACGCCATCTCCACAAGGCACCACGCGGAAGAGTACAAGGCACTTGCGCTCCACGCCAGTTCTCTTACCCTTTCAACTCCCGGCTCCCGGAGATAACACTTGGCGACGTAGGCCGTGTCGAAATACAATCTCAAGAACGATCCTCTTCAAGAATCCGGCCGCTGTCCATACCCGGTTTAAGCGTGGCGATGAAAGCCTCCCGGTTCGGTAATTTGCGGGAGGGTGCTGGAGTTTGAATGGGCCTCAACTCCGCTACCGCAACACCATGCTTGTCGATGATGAAGGACTCGCCCTCGGCCACTTCTTTAATAAGCGCACTGGTCTTTAAATGAAGATCCCGAACACTTGCACGCTTCATGTGACACATGGTGACACATGAACAACTACACTGTCAACGCTTCCTTCCTAAAACCCTTCCCCCCGCCCGGCGTGGATGGGCGCCCCAGCGGCGCAGTACCGTTCCTTAGAAAAGCTCTCCCGGTAAACGGCTTAATCTCATGGATTTAGCCGTTTGACCCCAAGGCTGGCAAGAGCTGAACCTGATGGCCGAGAGCTTC
>JBBRMF010000406.1:0-3112 GCA_038230975.1 Tepidisphaerales bacterium | reverse complement strand
ATGAATCTTTGATCGCCGGCTTCCTGCTTGGCCGCCCACCTTCAACACAGCGGGTGTACAAGAACGAGGTCAAAGCATTCCTGGAATTCGCCAACAAGGCCGTCACCCTTGTCGCTGCCGCCGATCTGCGGGGATACGTCGAACAATGCCGGCGGGACGCGTTACGTCCCGGCACCATTCGCCACAAAGTCGCCGTCATCAAGTCGCTCTTTGCGTTCTTATTTCAGGAAGGCGAGCTGGCTGAAGACCCAATGGCACGCATCGCCACGCCGTCCAACCCGACACCTGACGCGTCCCGCTGTCTTTCAAGCGAGCAGGTGGCTGCGTTCTTCGCCAAAATTCCGCGGCATCGCCTGGTCGGTTTACGGGATCGGGCGATTTTCGTGCTCGCCTCCAACTGCGGTTTGCGTTTGAGCGAATTATCACGCTTGTCGGTCACCGATGTTTCGGATGGGCCGGAGAAGGGATGGCGGACGATCCGAATCAACGGCAAAGGCGACAAGATTCGCGAAGTTCAAGCGAAGCCCGAAGTATGGGCGTGCGTTGTCGAGTACCTGGTGCGACGGCGAGACGATCTTGACGAGGACGCTCCGCTCTTCGCCAGTGTAAAACGGGCAAATAGCATTCGCCCGCAGTCACCGACGCTGAGAATCCCGGCGGCGACGATCTACAAGCGGTTCAAACGTGTCAGCCGGAAGTCGGGCCTGCCGTCATGGGCATCACCGCATTGCCTGCGGCACTATTTTGCGAGCGAAGCGCACCAGAACGGTGCCAATGCCGAGTCGGTTCGACGCGCCCTGGGACACTCGTCGCTATCGACGACCCAGCGCTATCTGGATCGTCTGACCAAAGGTGTTAACGAGGCGTTTGCGAGGGTGAAGATGGTTTAGTCACAAGAAAATGAGCGGATAGAAAGGGACCCGATGACCACTCCGAACGACAATATCCTGAGCTGCCCGGAATGCGGATGTACGGCATTCTTACAAAAGCTCGTCCACAAGACTGGAGTCCGAGTTGTCAACGGGCGAGCCGTTTTCAACCGAGTATTTTCGTCGCCGACATTCGTGTATCTATTCTGCGAGAACTGTCATGCGATCCTCACGAGCAGCATCGTCAAAAAACTGACACCTCTTCCGAGCGACTATGAAGTCCGCAATTGAACGATGGCCTCCAAATCAAAAACCATTGTTGAATGTTTGCTCGATGAGCAGCCCCCCGGGGGTATGGTGCCCGGGGTTTCTTTTCAAATATGGGTACCCTAAAAAAGGGTTCCTTGAATGGGATTCCCGCGCATTTCCAGTGCGACTAAAAATTGAGGCATTGAGATCACGGAAGTTTGAATTATCTGTCATTGCATCTGGCAATTGAACGACTTCGGCTGGAGATTCTCTTCGACGATGACGGGGCAACAGAACGTGGCATCGATTTTGGAGCAGTACATCCTACGTCCCGAGTTCGAACGGCTCGGTTGGCTGGCATAGCGGCGCGTTGATTTGCAATTTCGATCACTTTCGCAACTTTCGAGAAATTGGTTGCATCGCTTTGAAGTGCGCGTGTTGCGTCGTTATGTGCGCTCTTGCATAACGGGCCTGCTTGGATTCAAACCAGCGACCAAGAGATAATGAGACACTCGCACATAATGATTCTTATCGGTACATTAGCTGCGCGCTCTCAATAGAGCGGATGGAACTTTGTATGACCGAACTCCCGCAGCTTTTTACCGTTCTCCCAAAGATTGACCACACCCTTCTCGATAGTGATCCGATTGGCGGCCATCAAAATCGTTTCCTGACGAGTCAATTCGGATACTGTGTTGGTGTTGTGGTTATACACAAATAATTGGCCATCGGATACGAACGCAATAATAGAGTTGTCATCTGATTCGCCGTAAAGGTCGATCTCGCGGGATGCCGACGGCGTTGCGTTGCGAAGCGCAAGAAATCGCGGGTTCAGTCCCTGATGCACCCATTTGATTCTCGTCCATTCCGCACCCACCGGATCGGCGGGATTTTGTGCGTATGCCTGACCCAGAAACGGGCATTCCTGGCCGCTGTCGCAATCGTCGATTTCGGCGGATGTATTGGGTGGAACAAGCATCCAGAAGCGTCCGGCAGACGGATTGGCGTTGTAGTCCGGAATATTGGCGTCGAGGAAATACGCGTCGGTGTTGTCATTTTTCAGCCAGATGGTGTCGAACAGCTTTCCACCCGATGCCGCATCGATATCGAATGTGTAACCCTGTTTCAGCGTCTTCAGGTGAATCGCTTTCAAGGTTACACCCGTCGAGTTCCTGAACAAGCCCCCCACAAGATCGCCGGCCGTGTTCTTCGCCCCGATCGAGCGCCAACCCATCGGTTGCAACACGTCTGAAGTCAGTGTGGCTCGGGTTCCTGGCGTATGCCCAGTCAATATGTCGAAATCAACCCTGAATTGCGGCATCGTCTTCTCTCCTCTGAAAATCGGTTGAAGAAACTGGAATTGAATCAAGCGCGTACGAGTGAAAAACTGGGACCGAATGTCTGGTCACTTCCGGGAATCAACGTTGACATCAGCGTGCGGGCCTGATCCTGCAATTCGAGCATGAGCATTTGCGCTTTGGTCAGATTTGCGCCACCGCCTCCCTCTTCACCATTGTCCCATGCCAGCTGCAGTTCATCAAGCATCTGAGTATACAAAAGATCGAAAGGCCGGCTCTCCGGGGAATTCGCCGGTGGATTGGGCGCCATATTGAAAATGGCGCCAGAGACGGGAAACGGCAGTGCCACACCGGTATACTCCCAGTGCCCGGGACTTACTTGTTGCAACATGCGCTCATGATAGATTCCACCAAACACATAGTAATGTGCGATATCGCCGGGATTAGGGCCGTATTGGGGCGAACCTGCAATGCCTTCGCCCTGATCTTTGATCCATTCGATGGCGGCGCATGCCTCCGGTACGGTGCCAATCGGTTTAAGTCCCAGTTTGTGGCTGGAGATTTGGTTGACCGCATGGATTTCGTCGGGCTGCAGGCGCTGCAGCCGACCGAGTATCGCATCGTAAAATGCGCCGATTGTCGGAAAAGTCTGTCCCAGGTAATAGCCGACAGCGCCGCCTTCCGGTTTCTCGATTT
>JBBRMF010000405.1:0-3133 GCA_038230975.1 Tepidisphaerales bacterium | reverse complement strand
GGAATCTGAATCGATCAGCGGACCAACCGGAAGCACTATAAGTAATACTGGGTAATTTGTCGAGAGAAATGTAAGAAAAATATTTTAGCCACAGATGGACAGGGATGAGCACGGATGAGCACGGATAAATGCAAATCAATTATTTTTGAATTGAGCGGGTTTCTATGCGGGGTTGTAAGTGTGGATTTGGTCTTTTGTAGGCTTCGCTAAAGAGCCTGGGGAGGAAAATGGTGGCATGGGCGTCTCGCCTGTGCTTTGTTCGTAAAAAAACGCGGGCGAGACGTCCACGCCACCTGAAGCGGACCTTATGAAGAACTGCTTAAGCCATGGATGAATTTCAAGAATCTTTCTGAATTGATCTGTGCTTATCTGTGTTCATCTGTGGCTAAATTCCGTTTTCGGTTTCGAAACGGCGGCCAGTGAAGCGGACGAAGACGTCTTCGAGGGTGGGTTTGCCGAGAGAGACGGAGCGGATCATTCCGGGGAATGCTTCGACGAGTTGGGGGATAAACACGTGACCGCGATCTTTTTCGATGCGAAGGGAGTCGCCAATGGAGATGGGGTCAATGGAGAACTTGGCATTGATTGCGGTGCGAAGAGCCGTGGGATTGTCGGCGATGAGGGTGATGACATCGCCACCGATTTTTTCTTTGAGCGCGGCAGGAGTGTCGCAGGCGATCAGCTTGCCTTGGTCCATGATCGCCAGGTGGTTGCAGTGTTCGGCTTCGTCCATGAGGTGAGTGGTGACGAGGATGGTAACGCCGTCTCGATCGCGAATTTCACGGAGATACTTCCAGAGATCGATTCGCGCGCCGAGGTCTAAGCCGGTGCTGGGCTCATCGAGCAGTAAAATACGCGGGCGATGGAGAAGGCCTTTGGCGAGTTCGACACGGCGACGCATGCCACCGCTAAAGGTCGAGACATATTCGCGCGGGCGTTCGGAGAGACCGACGCGGGAGAGCATTTCATCAATGCGTTGTTCGAGATCTTTGCCGGATAAGCCGTAGAGATGCCCCTGATGGCGAAGGTTTTCCTCGGCGGTCAATTGTTTATCGAGACTGGGAGATTGAAAGACGATTCCGATCTGCCTGCGAATGGCATCGCGCTCGGTTTTGAGATTTAATCCCAGGATGGAAACGTTGCCGTCTTTGACGGGCAGAAGGGTGGAGAGAATGCGAAAGAGGGTTGTCTTACCGCTGCCATTCGGGCCAAGGAAGCCGAAGATTTCACCGGGTTGAACGGTGAAGCTGAGGTCTTTGACGGCGACCCGCTGGCCATAGGCGTGGGTCAGGTGTTCGATCTGGACAATGGGTTCGGGCATGGGATAGTTATATACACGAGGGATGGGGATGACGAAATGCGTACTTGAGATCGCAACGATTTAGCCGGCTCGCTTGCGAGGTGCGTCGAGCGGAGTTCTGTCAGGCGTTTATCAGCGAGAGTGACAATCGCTTTTTCGTAATGAAAAGAGGAACGCTGCGCTCTTGGTTGATTGACCGGAATACCGGTCAAAGTTGCGGATTAGCGCAACACATGGGCAGGACGCCCATGCCACGACGATACCGGCATAGATTGGGTGCGTGACAAGATCGGCGGGTATTATCCCCTCTCCTGGTACTCCGGGGGAGGGAAGGGTGGGGGTCTTTTTCGATAAATTGACGCGGTTCAGCGGATTTCCCCCACCCCAACCCTCCCCCGGAGTACCGGGAGAGGGAGAAATCGGGTACGCCGGAACTGTCACACACCCGCATTGATTGTGCCCACAGAACACCGCTCGCAAGCAAGCGGGCTAAATAATAAGATGGCGCGGTTTGAACGGTTTACCATATATGGAAAGGTTAAAACTCATGAAATGGAATGCTTCTTTCGTTCTTGCGGCGATGTCGGTTATTTCAGTTCACCTCGACCTTAAGGCCGCCGATGCGTTGCCGGCCGAGAAGCCGTCAAACTTTTCGTTGACGATTTACAGCAATGCGGATCCCGGTCTCTTTGATCCGCAGACTTACGTCGATAATCCCAACGCCAAACTTCCCGGCTATGGCGTCGTTCGGGAAACGCGCAAGATCGAGCTGCTCGCCGGTGAAAACACAATTAAGTTTACAGATGTGGCTGCCGGGATCGATCCGACGACCGTCAGTTTTAAATCGCTCACCGCTCCGGAGACGACGTCCGTTCTGGAACAGAATTATGAGTACGACTTGGTCAGCCCGGATAAACTGTTGCAGAAATATATTGGGCACAACATTATTATCAATCGGAAGCAGGAACCGCTGAAAGATGACCGGAGCCATACACCGGAATCAATTCAGGGGAAGTTGCTTTCGTATGATGGGAATACATTTGTATTGCAAACGGAGAACAAGCAGTTACCGGTGCAGTTGTTGCCGCGCAATGCGGATTTGAGTGAGATTAAGTTGTTCGATCTGCAAACGGGGCTGATTACCAAGCCGACGCTGGTGTGGAAGTTGGCTGCGGAAAAGGCCGGGACGCATGATGCCCAGGTGACGTATCAGACAGATCAAATCACCTGGCGGGCGGATTACAATATCGTAGTGAATAAGGATGAAACGGCGGCAGATATCGGGGCGTGGGTGACGGTGGTCAATCAGAGCGGCGCGGCGTATCCGGAGGCGAAGTTGAAGTTAATTGCGGGGGATGTGCAAAGGTTGAAATCACCGGAAGAGGGTTACGCCAAACAATATCGCAATGGCGGAGGCTTATTCGGAAGTGAACGGAAGCGGGAATTTACGGAAAAATCTTTTTTTGAATTCCACCTGTATACGCTAAATCGACCGACTTCGATTTCAGATAATTCGACCAAGCAAATCGAACTTTTCAACCGAAAAATGAATATTCCCGTCAGCAAGACCTACGTTTATTACGGTTTGCCTCCGGATGACCGCCACAATGTTATCGCCTACGTGCAGTCTAATAGAGCCATCGGGCAGATTGGCAACAAGAAGGTGGATGTCTATTTACAGACGAAAAATACTGAGAAAAATGGCCTTGGCATCCCCCTTCCCGCAGGTCGAGTGCGCGCCTACAAAAGAGATGAAGCAGATGGGCTGGAAGAGTTTATCGGCGAGGATGTGATCCAGCACACACCGAAGGATGAACCGATTTCAATTCGCCT
>JBBRMF010000404.1:0-3150 GCA_038230975.1 Tepidisphaerales bacterium | reverse complement strand
CGACTTGCTGGGTCTCAAGGAGAACATCATCATCGGCCACCTCATCCCGGCCGGTACGGGTATGTACCGGTATCAGGAAGTGGATGTCGAGTCGGATGCGCTGCCTGCGCCGGAACCAATTCCGGAGGCGTTGGAGCCCAGCTTCGAAGCGTTACTGCCAGCTTCGTTTGCTGAGTCGGTACCCTTCACGATGGGCGACGAGTAGGACGTTGGGTTGAGCAGTGCAAAGGGCGGTGCCGGAACTCCGGTGCCGCCCTTTGTTGCATCGGTGAAGACGGTTTCGAATCTGATACTGCCGAAAGGCTCGCAACGCGGTGGATTCGCATGTAAATGCAGTTTGTAGTTAGGTCATGCACGACCCACACCAGCTCGCGAGCTATTTCGAACCAAGCTCAATCATTCTGCACCTGTTGCGGTGTTGGTCACGCACGGCGGCGATCGCAGCGCGTGAGGTCGCTTGACACGACACGGTTGCACTGTTTTGCTACGCCTAAGACGTAATTCTGAGATTGATGATCAATGATGGAGGGAAAACTTGTTTACCCGTGTGCGTACCTTTGTTTCGCTCGCGGCATTCGCAGGAGGCGCACTTGCATCCAACTAGGTTGAGAGTATCGATGACAACGCAAATGAAACTCGAAAATTGCAGGACAGCCTTGAGCGTGGCTACGGTATTGATCCTCGTGGCGTGTCGCGATTCGTTTCCCAGTGAAAGCCCCCCCGCAAGCGTCGCGCCACGTAGCATCGGCGACCGAGCGTGGACCGGCTCGCGAAGCGGAAGAGTATCTGGCGGATGTTGAAAAAGCGGCGCCGGGTTTTGGCGGCTACTACGCGGATGAGAAGGGGCTGGTGCACGTGTGGAGCACGTCGCCAGAACAGGGTGCCAAGGCAGTTGAAGTCGTCCGCGAGCAGTTCCGCAGCGGTCGAATGATGGGATCAGGCGGCAGAGTGCCGCCCATAGTTGTGGATCGCGGACGGTTTGCGTTCAGCCAACTTTCCGCTTGGCGAGATCAGGTGCTTCGCTACGCGCTTGAAGACAAGGGGGCCCCGGTTCGCGCGATCGATGCCGACGAGGCGGCGAATCGCGTACATGTTTGGGTTGAAGGCGACACTGCGTCTGCCCGCAAGTCGATCACCAGTCTTGGCGTCGATGCCGATGCGATTGTGATACAGCGATTTGAACCGATGATCGAGGCAAGCGGGACTCGTCGAGCTGCGACAACTAAAAAGGCGATGGTGCCGGGAAACATCGTTTCAGTTGCATCACCCTTAGTGGGGGGCGTTGGTATTAACTGGACCTATTCCGGCCTGTCTGCCCCCTGCACCTTGGGTTTCTTGGCGCGGCTTAGCGGCACAACGAGATTTGTAACGGCGTCGCATTGCACGGGAAACAAGTACTCGGGGCCAGATGGTACCACCATCAACCAACCAGAAGCTGGCTCTCCCCTGATTGGGACCGAACTGTTCGACCCGGGGCCAACCCCATGCACCGCATACTACGTGTCATGGTTTAATTGCCGCAGTAGTGACGCGAGTCTCTTCAGCCTTGCCTTCGGGGTCAGCGCTGAAGTCGGATTGTTGGCAAGAACCCAGGTCCGTAACGCAGGAGGCGTGTCGGGGGGCACAACAACGCTCGATTGGGATCAGTTCAATCCGTACTGGGTGATAGACGCGGTAGACCAGAACAACCTCTACGTCGGCATCCCTATCGACAAACTGGGACGAAAAACAGGATGGACGTGGGGAAATCTGAACAACACCTGCTTTGACTACATCCCGGGTTCGAATGAGCAAGGCGGTGTGCAACCAGTCCTGTGCGCGTACAAGGTTGACGCAGTGACAGACCGCGGCGACAGCGGCGGTCCCGTTTTTTACATTCACGCTGAGGGTGATTCGCGCGTGACATTGGCGGGGATCACGACCGGTAAGTGGTACGGGAATATGGTATTCTCCAAATACTCTAGTATTGCACTCGATCTCGGCACGGGTTTGGACGCCAAGAGGCTAGTGACCTTGGGATCAGCGAATGTATCTGGCAACTTGGCGGGTGTGGTGCCGAACGTGACTTGGCCAAGCGTCGTCGGAGCGACGTGCTATCGAGTGTATCGCCAATGGTACCGTTATTCAAACGGTGCGGGGTCAAACGGGTGGGAGCTGTTTATTGCCAATACGAACTCATTTAGCGACCCGAATCTGAGCGCCGACGCGTACTCCGGCGCGACGACGCCAGGGTTCAACACGGAGGGATACATCAAGTATCAGGTGCGGCCGATGAGTGCCACCGAATCTGGCGGAAGTTCAAACATCGTGAACTTCCGGCTTTCCCCGTGATGGGTTCGATGCGAAGCGGAAGGCTACTCACTCCAGAGCGTCTTTTGGTCAGGTGTGCCGTGGAATTTCTTAAGGGTGCGCGGGGTGTACATGTGGCACGTGCGCTGCTCGCGGTGATGGTCGGAATGGCTAGCCCAGTTGCGGTTGTCGGGTGCGGATGCAACCTGACTTATGTAGTGCGTTTTGATCCAACTTCGATGGTACTGCGCGTTGGCGAATCGTTCGCGCCGAGTGTCAAGCCGATCAAGAGTTGTGAGGGAGTTGCCAATACTTGGTTGTGGACGGCCGATGATATAACCGTTCTACGCGTAGAGCTATCGACCGGGCGCACGACTGGTGTGGGTCAAGGTCGAGCGTTCCTGTTGGGTACTGGATCACTCTACAATGACAAGATTCGAATCCCTGTCACCGTGGTTCTGCCGCAACCGTAACTAGGGTCTAAACGGCGTCGTGCATCGCAAAGCGGGCGCAAATTTCACGGTTGGCGTCCGCTGTCCCGTTCGCGAACGATGCGTCGTCGATCTCTCGTAATTGCGCAACCGATCGCGCTGGCCTTATCGCAGGAACCGGCGCACTAGCAAATTCGCGCACAACGCGCTTCGCGATGAAATCGGCTCGGCAAGCGAGTGCCGCAGCCACTTGCATGGCATCCTCGAGGTCTTTGAATGGCAGCGATCCGCTGCGAGCCACCACGAACCGAAAAGCCCCGAGTCTGCGATCTGCAGATTCGGGGCTTTTGGCGTGTCCCAGTCGTAATAACTTCGCGTATGTGGCTACGGCGTTTGCGGCGGTGGCGGCGGCCCGCTGGATGCATCTGGT
>JBBRMF010000403.1:0-3198 GCA_038230975.1 Tepidisphaerales bacterium | reverse complement strand
TTGAACCGAAGACATCGCCGTCCGCATTTTGTCCCAAACCCCACGTGTTGTTGTTGAACTGGTAAAGAAATTCCAGGGCGGAGCCATTGGCTTTGAAACGGAAGATTCCCTGACCAAACTGGAGATCCTTCCCGCCGACGTTACCCCGGAAGTTTGAATAACCGACTGCACCGTACAGCCAATTGTCGAAGCCGCGTTCAAGGTTGCTCTGCATCGCGTGAGTATCGCCGGTGCCCCAGCCGGGAAGAATGGATTCACGGACGTCCGCCTTGTCATCACCATCGGTGTCCTTGAGAAAAAGCATGTGGCGTGCTTCGGAAACGATGATGCCGCCGTTAACAAAGACCAGCGAGGTTGCGAGGTTCAAATGGTCGGCGAAAATCGTAAACTTATCCGCTTTGCCATCGCCGTCAGTGTCTTCGCAAATTTTAATATCCGCTTTGCCCGACTCGCCCTCAGCCACGAGACGGTGCGGATAATCCCGCGCCTCGACCACCCACGCGCGTCCGCGTTCGTCCCAGGCCATGTAAATCGGCTTCACGACATCCGGTTCAGCGGCAAAGAGCTCCAAATCGAAATCAGCCGGCACCTGTGTGTATTTGATGCTTTCCTTCGGTTCGAGAGGAAGCTGGAACTGAACCGGCTCGGGCCGTTTTTCATAATTGGGCACCTCGCCCGGTTGACGTTTTAGGGGCGGGCGCGCCGCGAGAAATGCTTGCCATCTTGATCGGGAAGTTTTGCTGATGCCGTCGAGGACGGCCTCGCGCAAATCTTTGTCCGCGGGGAGCCCGTCGCCGCCGTATTTGAGCACCGCATTGCCCGCGATTTTATAATTGCTAAGAATTTTTTGCTCGGCGGGAGCGAAGTCGGTGTCACGCGCGGCTTGCACGACCGCATCGTAATGCTTCAAATAGTTCTCCGTTATATTCGTGAAATCCGAGCGATGGTCGAAGTATATTGCTTCTGGCGCAAGTGTCTGGCCGGGAAGATAGACATAGTTGGTGCGCGAACCGCCCAACCCGCGTGCGCCACCACCGGCAATTACCGGGCCGAGATAAAGCACATGCAGCGGAGCTTCTGGCGCGTCCGCGGCAAAGGCGCAGAGGACGATCAGTCCTCCCGTCAAGAGAAGTAAAAGCTGCTTCACGTTCTTCATTCGGAAATCAGGTATAAGCTTAGGGCACGAGAATTCGGTTTTGGAAGGAGAAGAATTACTGGGTGGGGCCTGGTTTAAAGATCAATTGCGAAAAATTGTAGAGCGCCTTCTTCCAGTGCTGGAAATCGTGCGCGTGTTCATCCACATGCCAAATGTGCGGAACGCCTTTGTCTTTCAAGTAAGCGTGAACGCCCTGGCTGATGCGGATCAGGCCATCTTTGTTTCCGCACGAGATCCAGAGCAGCTTTAACAGAGCTTTCGCTTTCTCGGGGTCCGGAACGAGTTCCGCCGCTGGTTTGGTGTTTGGCGCGGATGAAAAGCCGCCGACCCACGCGAAGGTGTCGAGGTTCGCAAGGCCGAAATTCAGCGATTGCCCGCCACCCATCGAAAGGCCCGCCAGCGCGCGGTCTTCCCGATCTTTCCTAACGGAATATTTCGACTCAATGAACGGGATGAGATCGCCAAGAAGGTCTTTGTCGAATTTTCCAAATGCCGGTGCGGTCGCCATTGCGTTGGTTCCGGGACGGTCGTCTGGCTGTGCGCGGCCATTTGGCATCACAATGATCATCGGAAGGGCTTTTTTATCGGCGATGAGGTTGTCCAAAATGATTTCGGGATGGCCGCCGCGGCGCCATTCATTTTCGTCGCCTCCGATGCCGTGCAGGAGATAAAGCACGGGATATTTCCTGTCCGCGGAATAGCCAATCGGCGTGTAAACGAGCGCCTTGCGTTTGTTGCCGACCGATTTCGAATCGTACTCCACCATCTCCACCTTGCCGTGGGCGATGCCCTCGCGCTCTTTGTCGAATCCTTCGGGCGGATTCGGAAAGGCTGCCTTGTCGTCAGGACCGAGTTCTATGGGGCCGCCAAAACCGCCGCGCCCGCGACCAGCGCCCGAACCCGGCGCAGCGGCGACGCGAGTGGCGAGCGATTGTTGTGTTCCAAGGTCCGCCACTTTTCGCGTGAGCTGAATTCCCTTGTCGCTCACTCTCCCGGTGAATTCGATCGGAATCTCGCGGTCCTGAATCTGTCGCATCTCCGTGAACGTCACTGTGTCTCCTGTCAATTTTGCGTCTTTGAATTCGATCTGGCGCTTCTGATCACCGGTTTCGGCGGTTCCCTTCGCGGTGACCCTTCCGTCGTTCACCTGAAAATCGAACCGATATTTCTGCACGCCGACCTGCGTGTCGAACTCCGCCTGCCATTGACCCGTGATATCGGCGGTGGGCGCATCAAGTTTTGCCACCAGTTGCTCGGTCGCAACGTCTCCCACCTGGCGAGTGAACTTGATTTCTTTCCCTTGAATTTTTCCGTGATAGGTGATCCGAAGTTCGTTCCCCTGAAATTGAAAAGGCTCAACGAACGACACTAAATCGCCCTCGACATTCCCCTCTTTTAGTTCGGACTGGTGCTTCTCTCCCCGAAGCTCAGATGCTGTGTTCCCGGTAAGCCTGTTACCTTCCTGTTTGAAGGTGAAGGTGTACCTCTGGGCCCCAATCTGGGTGTCGAACTCCGCTTTCCAAGTGCCAGTGATGTCCGCCGCCAAGGCACACAACTGAACTGCGAGGACTACGATAAGTTGGCCCAGGATGAGTTGAGTTTTCATATTTATGGCGAGTAATTCTACAGAGGCAAAATGCTTCGAAGGTTTTCAATCTTTGAACAATAACGGCGCGAATTCGTGAAGGCTGCGTCGCCATGATTGCCATTCATGCGCGGTGGCGGGAGAAACGTAAAAGTGCGCATTGATACCGGCCGCCTTAAGTGCCTCGGTGTTTGCTTTCGGGTCGCCGCCACGGTTCGGCCGATCGCCGCCCAGTTCACGACTGCCGTAGCTGACAAATACGAGCTGAACTTTCTTTTTAAACGCCGCCAAGTCTGTGATATTCGTCACCGCGATGCTGCCGCCGCTGAAAACACCGATGTGCGAAAACGTATCGAGGTGGCCCAGCGTGATGCTGCGCGTCTGGATGCCGCCCCTCGAAAGGCCCGCCATCGCGCGATGCGATTGATCCGGCACCGTCCGGAAATTTCCGTCAACG
>JBBRMF010000402.1:0-3249 GCA_038230975.1 Tepidisphaerales bacterium | reverse complement strand
CCAACCGGAGTAGGAGATGGTGGCTTGGCCCGGCGTGCTACTCTGATTACGCGCCAACGGAAAGATGGTTCACTACTTCTCCTGGAAGCGGGCAATTCCCTGTTCGGTGGAGATAGTGCCGCCAGCAAAGGGAAAGTTATTGCCGCAGCGTTCGGAGCGATGGGTTACGACGCCGTCAACATTTCGTATCGTGACTTTCGCTACGGTCGCGACAGTACACTATCGCTGTTGAAGGAAACAAATTTCTTCCCGCTTTCGGCAAATATTCTAGATGAGACGAGTGGTCAACTTTTGTTCAAACCGTACAAGTTGATTCAGAAAGCGGACCACAAAATCGCGATCATTGCGGTAACTGAATCTCCCGCCGGCTTCCAATTCCTGCCCCATCTGAAGGAGCAACTCACCGGTATTCGCTTCCGGCCGATGATAGAAACGCTGGCCGAATGGATTCCCAAAGTAAAGTTAGAGTCTGCTCAAATCGTCCTGCTCTACTACGGGTCGCCGGCAGGTCTGCGCACGGTACAAGAAAAATTTGGACACGATCTGACCGCCATTTGCGTCGGTGGGATTCGGCCCGACCAGTTGCCTGCGGACGCAAAGATGCCACTGGTCGGATGCGAGATTCACGGTAAATCGGTCGCGCTTGCAGCGCTGGATGACAAGTCATTTTCCATGACGCAGATCGCCGTATCGCCCGAACTATCATCGGATGATTCAATGGAAAACCTCTTGGTAGCGAATAGTGGCTCGCAATTTAATCAGCCTCCGGGTCCAAACCATTCCGTCGCCCCCATTGTTGCTCCAAGTCAAACGGTGAGTACATCTGTGAAGCCTGCTGCCACTCTTCCGTCTGTTTCGGGAATCGTAAATCGCGACGCCGCCAAACGCGTCGCCGCAAAGCAGCCTTATATTCCCAAGGGACTTGCGGGTGTGGGTCTAACGGGTGAGCAAGTTGACGCGGCGATCGCAAAAGGACGTGATTTTCTGTGGGGATATCTTCAATCCCAGCATGCCAAATACAAAACCAAATCGCTCGTCGACGGCGGACCCGATCTGCTGTCGGTGCTCGCGCTGGTTCACACCCGTGCCCATCAAACGATTCCAGAATTCGACGCGCAGCTTCGCACTTATCTAACCGCGTTTGATCCGCGCAGCACTCAACTGTCGACTTACGAAAGCAGTTTGTTTTGTCTTCTCGTCGAGGCGTACGGCGATCCGGTTTTCCTACCCAAGCTGCGCGATACCGCTCGATATCTTGTCGAGCTGCAAGGATCCGCCGGCACTTGGGCATACGGTTATTCCATTCCGCAAACCATCTATGGCCCCGTCGGAGTTGGCGACGGCAAAGCACTGCATGTCTTCGGAGGGACATCCCTTGAAGGTGCAACCCCCGGTATTGATGTGCTGCTACGCATTACGGATTACGGAAAAAATAACGACGGAGACAATTCCGTCTCGCAGTTCTCACTGCTGGGTTTACAAGCCGCATCACGCTGGCATGTGATGGCCGGGCCGGAAATCTGGAAGCGCAATCTAGCCACGTTCCGTGCGCGCCAATGCGACGACGGAGCTTGGGACTATGTCGACAAAAGATTGACGGGCTACGGCAGCATGACCTGCGCCGGAATCTGCGCGCTGGCCATCAATCGCTACGAACTGGGCGAGAAGGATCCCGTCGTCGATGAACAAATCGAGCGCGGCATTGCCTGGCTCGACCGAAATTTTTCCGTCTCCACCAATCCAGGAAATAGTACGAGCTACCTCTACTACTATCTTTACTCCCTCGAGCGAGTGGGCCGTATTCTGGATACGGAATTTATTGGCACACATGAATGGTATCCAGAGGGCGCGAAGTTCCTGGTCAGCGCTCAAAAACCAACCGGCAAATGGGTTGAGCTGACGGACGACGAAGACCCGCGTCTTGCAACGAGTTTTGCCCTTCTGTTCCTTACCCGGGCCACGGCAACGCTCACGCCTGAAATCGCGAGAAATGGCAGCGGTGAACTGCGGACCAACTTGTCGACCGCCCCGCCCGCGCGTTTGTACATCATCCTCGATGCTTCCGGTTCCATGCTCGATGAGATGGACGGCCAATTGAAGTTCGAAGTCGCCCGCGATGCGGTTACTGCGATGGTCGGCCTATTGCCCATGCGCTCACAGGTGGCATTGCGCGTCTACGGCCACCGCAAACGCTCGATTGAGCCCGGTGCCGATGACGATACCGAATTGCTCATCCCGATGGGCGATTACAATCCCGCGAAATTTGCGGTAACGCTCAAATCCGTTCAATCGCGAGGCAAGACGCCGATGGCACTCAGTCTTGCGCAGGCAGCCAATGACATTGGCTCATCGAACGAACTTACCACCGTGGTGCTTCTGACCGACGGCGGTGAAGACACCATGCCCCGCCGCGACCCGATTCGAGCCGCGGCTGATTTCGGAAAGCTCTCGAATATCAGGTTTCACATCATCGGTTTTGACGTCAACGAGCAAGACTGGAAAGCACAGCTTCAGGCGATGGCCGCCGCCTCAGGCGCTCAGTACTGGCCGGCGCCAAAATCAAAAGACTTGAATCGCGCAATGCGCGCGGCATTGCTCGGCGATCCGGATTATTTCGTCGTCCTGGACAATGCGGGCAAGGAGGTCCACCGCGGCAAATTCGGGGAAACCAAGCGATTGCCAGAAGGCAAATACGAGCTGCTCACCCCATTTGGTGGCAAGGAATTTCGGCAGAGTTTCTGGATCAATACCAACGCGGTTACCGCAGTCGGTTTTGATTCCGTGCAAGCCGCCCATGACCCTGCCGCAAAGGCGGTTGAACTGTTAACCGATACCGCAAAGAACACCGTGGAAAAGCCGGCCGCTCCGGTCACGTCTATCTTCAAACGCTTTTGTACGAACTGCGGAAAGCAGTTGAAGCCAGGCGCTAAATTCTGCACCGAATGTGGCGCGAAGGTGCAATGATTCAATACCGCTTGCCCGGACGACCTCGCAGACTTAAGCCTCACTCCGTATCATCTTGACCCATGGAGATCCGCGCTGCGACCCACGATGATGTTCCCGCCGTGCTGCCGATGGTGGCTCAAACCTGTGCGCTTCACGAATCCTGGGATCCGGCAAAATACGGTTTTCAAACCAATCCGGCAGAGATGTATCGCAACTGGCTGACGGCGCGAGCGACAGACGCACGCAGTGTATTTCTCGTCGCCGAACGATCAGCCGTCGGTGATGAATCCCCCAAACTGGTTG
>JBBRMF010000401.1:0-3259 GCA_038230975.1 Tepidisphaerales bacterium | reverse complement strand
GTCCGGAAGTGGTTCCGGCCCTGGAACTCGGTGGATCGCTAGGCCGGGTGAGCGAGGAACTGGTTGCAAGCCGTTTGCAGTTGATGTCGCGGCTGGCAGCTTCATCGCGGGAAAAATCGACCTCGACGCCTCAACTTCTCGTGGCCCCGATCCACGCGTTGATGCAATCCGTTCCATCTCCTCAGCAGTTGACCGAGTTGATTCTGACGCTACAAGCCGGCCAGGAAATTGAATCCGAAAAGTTGATCGTCTGGCTTTCCGAGCATGGTTACAACCGATTAGATCAGGTGGAAGTTCCCGGTGATTTTGCCGTTCGCGGTGGAATAATCGACATCTATCTTCCCGGCGAATTTAAGGAAGCCGGTGAACAGGTGGGGCTGTCGATCCGCGTTGATTTTTTTGGCGATCAGATCGAATCCATCAAGCGGTTTGATTTGGATACGCTGGGTTCTGGCACGCCAATCGAATCGGTACAGGTGCTCGACTTAAAAGGCGAACTGCCCGACACCGCTGCTTCAACGCATTTGTTTACCTACCTCCATCCAGACACGATCGTGGTTCTGTGGGCACCGATGGAAATTGCCGAACAGGCCAAAAGCTATCTTGATCGGTTGCCGGAAGTGAAAGGGCACTACTCACTTGCAGCGGTACTCAAAAATTCCAGCGCATTGGCGAGGCTGGAACTGAGCCAATTCGATCAAGGCGCGGCAACGCTGGTAAGCGGTCAACATTTTCGCTTGCCGGTCGGATCGTTGCAAAAATTCGAGACCGAGCCGAAGAAGGCCATTGCCGAGTTGGCGGAGATCTCTGTGACTCACGGCGTCACCGTCTTTTGCGATAACGCCGCCGAAGCCCAACGATTTGGTGAGTTGCTCGACACCCACAGCCCCGGTCTGCGGGACAAAGTCGACATTCCCATCGGGTATCTGCACCGCGGTTTTGTCTGGGACGACACCTTCAAGTCGGAAGCGGAAGTCGTAGGCGACGCACCGGGTTCTCCGCCGGCGCGCGCCAGCAATACTCGCCCTCTAGCCCTTCTCGGTCACCAAGAACTCTTCCATCGTTACGAGCAACGACGCAAGGTCAAGAAGATCATTTCATCGCGGCCGGTCGATTCGTTTATCGATCTGAAAGTCGGTGATTTTGTCGTACATGTCGCCCACGGAATTGCCAAATTCACGGGTGTTCAGCAAATTACGAAAGACGGTAAGAGCGAAGAATATCTGACGCTTCGATTTGCCGACAATGCCACGCTGCACGTTCCTGCGGCGCGCATCAATCTAATTCAGAAATACATCGGTGGTTTTTCAGGTCATCCGACACTGTCACGGCTTGGATCAAGCGCGTGGGAAAAGCAAAAGGAAAAAGTTTCCGAAGCCGTCATGGATATGGCGGCAGAGCTGATCAACATTCAAGCCGCGCGAGCCGCGGAATTGGGGCAGGCGTATCCACCGGATACCGAATGGCAACGCGAATTTGAGCAGGAATTTCCGTATGTTCCGACGCAGGATCAGTTGACGAGTTCCGAAGAAATCAAGCAGGACATGCAAAAGCGCAGGCCGATGGATCGACTGCTGTGTGGCGATGTCGGGTACGGCAAAACCGAATTGGCGATGCGCGCCGCTTTTAAGGCCGTGGAATTTGGTAAACAGGTGGCGGTGTTGGTTCCCACGACGGTGTTGGCCGAGCAGCACTATCGATCGTTCTCTGAACGGATGGTGAATTATCCGTTTGCAATTGATTCGATCAGTCGATTTAAATCCGCCAAAGAGCAAAAAGAAACGGTGAAGAAGCTGGCCGCCGGTGAGATCGATATTCTGATCGGCACTCATCGACTGATCAGCAAGGACATCAAATTCGCGGACCTTGGCCTGGTGGTGATTGATGAAGAGCAGCGATTTGGCGTCACGCATAAAGAGCGACTGAAACAGATGCGTTCGACGGTGGATGTGTTGACGATGTCGGCAACGCCAATCCCGCGAACGCTGCACTTAAGCATGCTGGGCCTTCGCGATATCAGTTCGCTGACGACTGCGCCGCAGGATCGCCGCAGCGTGGTCACGGAGGTCATCCCCTTTGATCGTGAACGAGTCAAGCAGGCAATGCTGCGAGAACTGATGCGCGAAGGGCAAATCTATTTTGTTCACAACCGCGTGCAGAACATTCAGGAGATGGCCGATCAGGTTCAGGCGCTCGTGCCGGATGCGCGCATTCTCATCGGTCACGGGCAAATGGGCGACGGCGAAATGGAAGATGCGATGCTGAAGTTTATCCGTCATGAGGCGGATATTCTGGTCTGCACGACGATCATCGAGAGCGGTCTGGATATTCCCAACGCCAACACCATTATCATCAATAATGCCGATCGATTTGGGTTGAGCGAACTGCATCAATTACGCGGTCGTGTCGGTCGATGGAAGCATCGCGCGTATTGCTATTTGCTCCTTCCGGCTGACCGACCGGTAACCCCGGTGGCCGCCAAACGATTGAAAGCCATCGAGGAATACAGTCATCTGGGAGCGGGATTCAAAATCGCGATGCGCGATCTGGAACTTCGCGGCGCGGGAAATATTCTCGGGCCCGAGCAATCCGGTCATATCGCAACGGTTGGGTACGAGATGTATTGCCAACTGCTTGAAGATGCCACGCGTCAATTAAAGAATGAGCCAAAACCAACGCGGCCTGAAGCACACGTTGAATTGGGTCTGTCGGCGTTCATTCCGAAAACCTATATCCCCGGTGATCGTCAGCGCCTGGATGTCTACAGACGCCTGACACGCTGCTCTGATCTGATGATGTGCGATATGCTTCAGCAGGACATGAAAGATGCCTTTGCGGAACCACCCCGTCAGGTGCTCGTGCTGTTTGCGCTCACGGAATTGCGACTGCTGTGCGGCATTTTCGGAATCGACAGCATCATTAAAAAAGATCCCGACGTGGTGATCACCATGGTGGATGTCGCAAAAGCCGAGAGTGCGTTGTCGGGCGCGCCTGGAACGCTACGGGTGGTGGATGAAAAGACCGTCTATCTTCGCATGCCGCAGACTTTCCTTGAATCCGAGACGTGCCTGATGGTACTCCGCAATCTCATGCGGGCGGCGTACGATCGGCAGGTCAACGGTATCCCTACACCGACGCCACCGCCCAAAAAGCCAGTCAGTGTTCCAGCACGATCGCGGTAGATCTTGGGCGTACCGAATCTTCCGAGCCTGGGCAGCGTTTCGGTACATGGGCGGTGAAAATGCAACCCGGAGACGCG
>JBBRMF010000400.1:0-3269 GCA_038230975.1 Tepidisphaerales bacterium | reverse complement strand
TGCCATGGGACCTTCTGAAAACTTCCGCTACGAAGAAATGCCCGGCGGCGGCCACGATGATCCCCTCTGGAAAATGGAATCAGCCTTGGAATGGATGATGGGAAGAGTCAACGCCACCCGCGCTGTCTAGCCCCGTCTTCTCCTTCCCGCTCAAACCTTTTTGACTTCCTCTCGTGTTCCATTCCGGATCGACCGCTCAATCGCCTCCAGCGTCGCGATATCCGTGGCGGCCGCGTTCGAATCGTATCGTGCCGCCTTCCCCGCCATGCAGAGTCCAAGCAACTCCCGCCACATCGCCCCAGCCAGTCCGCTGAAATACACCCCAAGATCCGGCGCAAATTCAACCGTCCAGGGCTTGCCCCCGATCGGTTCGACGGTCGCCTGATGGTATTCGCATCGGATGAGGCCCGCGGTGCCCCGGACGTGGAAATAGTTGCGATCGCCGCCCAGAAATCCGCTGTGAGTGAAGTGGCCGATGACGCCTGAGTCGTATTCAACCATCGCGCAGATGTTGTCGAATTCGCCATGCTCGGGCCGGAATTTCTGCCCCATCGCATAAACCGACCGAGGCGAACCAAAAAGCCGTGCCTGAACCGCCAGTTCGTGCACTCCACCATCGAATAGAGGCCCAAGCGGAAACTCCCCTGCCAGGCGCCAACTCGTATCGCCAAAGCCCCAGGGATCGCCCCCCGCTGCGATACGGTGATGCATGGCCCGATCAAACATAGCGACCTGCCCGATGTGTCCTGCGGTCCATATCGCCTTGAGCTTATCCCACGAATCACTGAACAACAGGTTTTCAAGGATGTAAACGTGTCGTCCCGTCTCCCGCTCCGCTGCCTGAATCTTCCTCGCCTCTGCGACCGACGCACAAAACGGCTTCTCCACAAAAACATCCTTCCCCGCCCGCAGCGCCGCCTCCGTCACCGGTCCATTAAGCAAAATAGGCGTCGTCACCACCACCGCATCAATCGCGCCGTCCGACAACATCCGCTTCCAATCGTCAAACGCCACGACCCCTTCCCCAATCAACTTGGCCTCCGCCTCGGCCTTCTCCTTTTTCCGAGCCGCCACCGCAGTCACCACCGCCAGCTCCGGCAACGTCGCCAAAAGATCCCGATGCCCCCGCCATTGAATACCCGGCCCGACAACTCCCAGACGGATTGGCGATGGACTGGTCATTGGCTGATTCCTTGCTGATTGATCACTTTGGGTCGCTGTGCGTTCATGGCAGAGAAGAGCCGGGTTGAAAAGGCTTCGTGAAATGCGTCGATGGTTCCCCTGGCAACATAGAAACCGTTCCATCGGTTGGCCACGGAGGGTTCGATGGCCAAATAATACTCCGCTGCGGGCTCCGTCGCCTCGTGATTGTGCGATGCCCGCGCCTTTAAGCCGATCGAATTAAGAAAACAACCACCGCTTGTGAGCGGTGGTTGCAGAGGGACAGCGAAGATGTCCGACAGAATCAAATCGCGTATGCCTTACGCAATCATCGGGTGGGGTGCGAGGTAGAGATCGGATCCTGAGTTGTTGTAGTACTCGTCGGAATCGGTGATCTGAGGAATCAGGTCGTACACATTGGAGTCAACGTCGTTGACCCGGGCAGTGAACGTGACTCTGCCATCGCCATCCACGTCTCTGCGGAGATAGTCCGCATAGAAACGAGTGATGCAGTCACTTGTGTACTCAGGTGAGTAAATGAACGCGGATACGACTTTTGCGTGGGTCGAACCCGTGGCAAGTACGTTGACCCAGCTGGCGATCTCGGACGAACTGGCTGTGCGACCCAAAAGGTCGGAGTAGACGGACGCAACCCAGGCAGTGTCGTCGGCGCGGGCGTTGACATATTCATCCGAGGAAAGCAGGTCAACGATAAAGCCACCCTGGGTGAGATTGTTTGCCAGGTTTCCAATCCAGAACGCGCGACCGCCTGCGTCCGGAGCGCGGTGAAGATACGTGTTGTAGGCCAGATCGACCTGTACGCCGAAGTATTCGGCCGAATTGCAGAACTGAGTGGCGATGTCGAATCGGGAGACACCGTTCGTCAGTTGGGCGTTCCACGCGCCGACCTCTTCATCCGATGCAGTGCGATGAAGCAGGTCGTGATAGAGCTGACGGATCCAACTGTTCTGCGTGGTGGAAGCGACAGCGGTGCTGCTGAGCGTGAGACTTGCAGTGCCCGGCGGAATGTCATTGATCAAGAGAGTCGTATTAAAAGTACCAGGGGCAGTGTAGGTGTGGGAAGCGGAGACCTGGAAGCTGCCGTTGCCGCCGGTGATCGTCCCCGCGGACGTGGATCCGTCGCCCCAGGTGATGGTGGCCACGAAGTCGGATGCGGGGGCGAGCAGGTCGATTGTCATGAAATCAGCGATCACTGCAGTATGTGGGACGTTCTGCGTCGATGTCCACGGTACTGCCGATCCACTCAGCACATTGCCGTCGGCGACAACAGCGGAGCTGTTGATCGTCGTCGCAGCGAATCCGGGTGGGTTCTGGCTGACGGAGACGGTGGCGTTGAAGGTGCCGACCGCGGTGTAAAGGTGAGTGCCGGAGACCGCGAAGTTTCCAGTGCCGCCGGTGATATTGCCGATCGTCGGCGCCGTACCGTCACCCCAGTTAATCGTGGCGGTGAAGTCCGAACTGTGGCTGGTGACGAAGGTATCGGTGAACCCGCCGACGTTCCCGGTGAAGGTTGTATCCTCGGTTGCGTGAAACGTCGTCGGAACAGCAGCGAGAGTTTCCGTCGCTGAAAAGTTCACGGCAGCGGTTCCAAGCGCCGTTGCGTTGGCGGTTCCCGGAGCGTCATCGACGAGAACGACGCTGGCAGGCGCGGTATCCATGGTCGTGGTGTAGGTGTGCGATCCCGTGACGCTGATCGATCCTGCGTTGTAAGTGACGGTGCCGGCGCTGATCGTGCCATCGCCCCAATGGATGGTGGCGGAGAAGTCGCTTGAATTGTTGGTCGTTAAAGTGTCGCTGAAGGTTGCAACCGTTCCACTGTAAGGAACATTGATGACAGCGGTGATCGAAGGACCCGTGACAGCCGTTAAGACATCACCTTCAGCAACATTGGCCGTGCTGTTGATCGTGGTGCTGGCGGAGCCCGGAGAGTTCCGGGTGACCAGGATCACTGGATTGAAGGTCCCTTCATCGCCGTAAGTATGGGTACCCGACACGGCGAAGTTTCCAGTGCCGCCGGTGATAATGCCGATCGTCGGCGCCGTACCGTCACCCCAGTTAATCGTGGCGGTGAAGTCCGAACTGTGGCT
>JBBRMF010000399.1:0-3297 GCA_038230975.1 Tepidisphaerales bacterium | reverse complement strand
TATAAATGCGGCGACTGCGGAGCATTTTATTTTACGCTTTAAGCGCGTTGTCGTTATTGCTGTGTATCGGCGCGGTGAAGCTCTGGTTGCAAAGTTACGAAATGCCCGAAAGCTTGAGTTACTGGACCGGAAATAGAAGTCTTCAGCTCTATTCTGATTCGGGTCACCTCGCACTGGTATTTGCTTTCTTCCCACCTCCTCCGCCTGACGCGCCGCTACGGAAGACATATTGGCGTCAGGAGCGCGATTATTCTCAGTCGCATTACGCCAGTTGGATCCGCTGGCAGAGCCTTGGGTTTGGTATCGGTCACCTCAAACGATTCGATGGAGGCTTGCCGAGTTACAAAGTGTACCTCCTGATGATGCCAGCTTGGTTTCTCTCAACGCTCTTGTTGTTTTTTCCGTTGAAAAGCGCTAAGCGAGTCTGGATGGCAACGGTCGGGCGCGTGAAAAAGGGGCATTGTTCTCACTGCAACTACGACCTCCGCGCCACCCCCGACCGCTGCCCCGAGTGCGGGACGATTCCGAATTTACTCAGGAAATGAGAAGAACAATCCGTGCGCCGCAAACTTCTCATTCTCCTATGGGCGATCTGCCTTCTCCTGACATTCGTGCTGACCGTGATCTGGATTCGGAGCTACTTCGCCCGCGACAATATTTCCTGGACGACCCAGGAAGAGACGCCACAGCGGTACGCTTGGAAACGTCAAAGGCTCTGGTATGGGCGCGGCCAACTTCGCCTGGACTGGAATTCTCGTTACGACATCGAGCGGTGGGGTAGGGGCCAAGGTGCCGTTACGGGCTTTAAGTTTTCGTCGGCTGCTCCCGGTTCAATGTACATGCAGATTGACGGGCCGCCTGCCCAATTCGAGCAGTTTGGTTTCGTCTTTGACAGCCATCGTTTTGCTATTCCTCATGTCGTCGGCGACGGATCCGCGAGATATTTCAATCTGCTCTTTATCGTTCCCTTTTGGTTCCTCACCGGAATATTCGCGACGTTGACGCTATTCCCATTGTTTGTTGCGATCAGACGGCGGAGCCGGATTGACCGTGATGTATGTCGCAACTGCGGGTACGATCTCCGCGCCACCCCCGACCGCTGCCCCGAATGCGGTACTATCCCCAAAAAGGCGCTCGCATGAAATCACTCCGCCGAACATTCATGCGCGGCTTCACATTGCTATCTCTGTCCCTCTGCATCGGCACACTCATGCTTTTGCCTCTCAGCTACCGGCGCGAAATGGGTTTAGAGTTCGTCTGGGGACAGGGCGTCTCACTAAGTGCAGTTTCAAATGCCGGCGTTCTCGAACTGGAATGGCGCAGGAAGTACGAGCTTCGACTTCTCTATCATGTATCAGTTCGCCGCAAAACCTTCGAAGATGAAAGCACGGGTCGACTTCTCGACACGTCTGAATTCCGGATGGTTTATCAGGCGAAAGATATGCACGACTGGTCCGATTCTCCTCGATTTGATTTTACCCGGTACGATGCTGTCACTGGAAATTTTATCGGCCCCACCGATTGGACACGATCCTACAAATTCCGATTCCCACACTGGATTCTAACTGTAGTGTTTGCTCTCCTTCCCGTGTGCAAGCTAGCTCTGCGACGTCAAATTAAGCAGATGGAAGGCTATTGTTGTCGATGCAACTACGACCTCCGCGCCACCCCCGACCGCTGCCCGGAATGCGGCAAGATCCCGGCTCCACATGGCAATCGTATCTGATCCATATAGCCTGGCGTTTACGCCGGTTCTTTTCCTTGATGCGAAGAATCGGCGTAAACGCCGGGCTATATGAATTCAAGACTCGCGTCGTTCTCTGTTCGGGTGTGTGACAGTTCCGGCGTTTGCAATTTCTCCCTCGCGTTTTTGCGTTTCCCCCCGCGATGTGGTACGAATCCGGGATGCAACATGACGAAGTCATTCCGATTTTGGATTTTGGATCGCAGTACGCCCAGTTGATTGCCCGCCGGGTGCGCGAGAAGGGCGTTTACAGTGAGTTGGTACGCCCGGATATTTCCATCGCCGACCTCAAGAAGATGAATCCCAAGGGTCTGATTCTGAGCGGGGGGCCCAGCAGCGTTTACGCACCGAACGCGCCGAAATGCGATCCGGGGATTTTTGATCTTGGCGTTCCCATCCTCGGCATTTGCTATGGCATGCAACTCGGCGCTCATCTGCTCGGCGGTGAAGTCAAAGCAGCCAAAGCCCGGGAATTCGGTCGCGCGAAGCTCACCGTGGTGGGGCATGATCCGTTGACCAAAGGCCTGCCCGCCGAAACCACCGTCTGGATGAGTCATGGCGATCAAGTGCACGATCTGCCGGCGAATTTCATCGCGCTGGCCACCACGCCCACCTGTCCCTACGCCGCCGCCAAACACAAAACGCGCCCCTTTTATGGCGTGCAGTTTCACCCGGAGGTCACCCATACGCCGCGCGGGGAAGTGATTTTCGAAAACTTCCTCTACGAAATCTGCAAGTGTGCCGGCAACTGGACAATGGGTAATTTCATCGAGCAATCTATTCAGCGCGTCCGCGATCAGGTAGGCACCGCAAAAGTCATCTGCGGATTAAGCGGTGGCGTCGATTCCTCCGTCGTCGCGGCACTTTTGCACAAAGCCATCGGCGATCAACTCATCTGCATTTTCGTCGACAACGGCCTGCTCCGAAAAAACGAACGCGAACTCGTCGAAACCACCTTCCGCGATCACTTTAAAATCAATCTCATCACCAACGACGCCACCGAACCCTTCCTGCGCGAACTCGTTGGCGTGACCGATCCGCAGCAAAAGCGAAAAATCATCGGCCGGGAGTTTATCGAAGTCTTCAAACGCGAAGCCACCTCCATCGCAGGCGCCAAATTCCTCGCCCAGGGCACGTTGTACCCGGATGTGATCGAATCCGGTCACGGTTACGCCGGCACTTCGGCCAACATCAAATTGCACCACAATGTCGGCGGTTTGCCCGAGGAACTGGGTTTTGAACTGGTCGAACCGCTGCGCGAATTGTTCAAGGATGAAGTCCGCCGCGCCGGGGAAATGCTTGGCCTGCCGGAAAATATCGTCTGGCGGCATCCCTTCCCCGGCCCCGGTTTGGCCGTGCGAATCCTCGGTGATATCACACCCGAACGCCTGCGCGTATTGCGTGATGCCGATGAAATCGTGCTTGAAGAATTGGTCACGCACAACCTGTATCGAAAAACGTCACAGGTGTTCGCCGTGCTACTGCCATTCGGCACGGTCGGCGTGATGGGTGACGCCCGCAGCTACGACAGCATCATCGCCATCCGAGCCGTC
>JBBRMF010000398.1:0-3319 GCA_038230975.1 Tepidisphaerales bacterium | reverse complement strand
CGGCCTCGATCTCAAGGGCGGCACTCACTTGATTTTGCAGGTGCAGGTGAATGATGCGGTGAACGTGGAAACCGACAACGCGATTGAGCGGTTGAAGGCGGACCTCCGCAGCCGCAAGATTAATTACGCCGAAATCAGTAAGCCTGATCCAACTAGCGCTCCACAAAAAATCGTGTTGAAGGGCGTTCCGCCTGAATCCAGCTCCGACCTTCGTTCTATCGTGACCGATTCACTCCCTGAGTATGATTTGGCGTCGGGTGCAGAGAATACGTTTTCCGTGACGATGAAGGCGCAAGCGTTATCCGACCTGAAGTCTCGCGCCGTCACACAGGCGATTGAAACCATTCGCAATCGAATTGACCAGCTTGGCGTTACCGAGCCTGTGATTCAGGAGCATGGCCTGGGCGACTACCAGATTCTGGTGCAGTTGCCGGGCGTGGATGATCCCGCCCGCGTCAAAGAAATCATGCAGTCCACGGCGATGTTGTCGATTCGGCAATCGCTCGGCGGGCCATACTCCAGTCAGGAAGCCGCGTTGCAGGATAAAGGTGGAATCCTTCCGCCTGACGCAGAGCTGTTACCTGGAAAGAGCATCGGTTCCTCACAGTCGGACAGCGGTCCGCAATGGTATTTGATTTCACGTGCAGCTGCTGTCACTGGCCGCGATTTGCGCGATGCCAGTCCGTCGCGAGATGAAAATGGTACGCCATCGGTGGCCTTCAACCTCACCAATGAAGGCGGCAGGAAGTTCGGCAAGTTCACGGGCGACCACGTCGGAGAGAACCTCGCGGTTGTGCTCGATAACAAAGTTCAAGAAGTTGCGGTAATCAAAAGCCAGATTACCGACAACGGAACAATCTCGGGAAGATTCACCGAAGAAGAAACAAAGGACTTGTCGATGACCTTGCGCTCCGGTGCACTGCCAGCCGGAATTAAATATCTTGAAGAGCGCACGGTCGGGCCATCGCTTGGTGCGGATTCGATTCGCGCGGGCGTTCGGGCAGCTGTGATCGGGATGTTGGCCGTGCTCATCTTCATGCTTGTGTATTACCGCGCCGCCGGAATCAACGCGGACATCGCTTTGATCCTTAACTTAATTATTCTGCTCGGCTTCCTCGGATTCAGTCAGGCGACCTTGACTCTTCCCGGAATTGCCGGAGTCATCCTCACCGTAGGTATGGGCGTCGACTCCAACGTTCTGATTTTTGAGCGTATTCGAGAAGAATTGAGGAGCGGCAAAACGCCACCCACTGCGGTGGAGCAGGGCTTTGCTCACGCTTGGATCACGATTGTGGATACTCACGTTACCACCATCGTATCCGCCGTCATTCTGTTCCTGTTCGGTACCGGTCCGGTGAAGGGTTTCGCGGTTACCCTCAGCTTCGGATTGTTCGCAAACTTGTTTACCGCCGTGTTCGTGTCCCGCGTGATTTTCGATTGGATTTTGAGCCGCAAACAGCGCGGTGAAGCGTTGAGCATTTAAGTTTTTCAGATCAAGCTCTTAAAGAGTGAAGAGGCTGGTGGCAGCGTGGAATTTTTTCGCAATCCCAATATCGATTTCCTGAGCAAGAAGTGGTATTTTCTGGCGTTCTCGCTGGTGTTCAGCGTGGCCGGACTGATCTCAATTTTCTTCTGGCATGGTATTCCGCTGGGCGTCGATTTTCGCGGTGGCACCCTGGTATACGTGAAGTTTGCGCATACTCCTGACGACAACGGCATTCGCGAGGCCATGGATAAAGCCGGTTTGCACAATGTGCGCATCCAGCGATTTGGCGATCCCTCGCGCAATACCGTCTTAATCGATTTGGCTGAGCAGGAAACCAACGAAGCCGCACTGGACCAGGGCAAGCTTCAAATCATCAACGCTCTTCAGACCAACGTGCCAGCGGGCAAGATCGATCTCAATAATGCGAGCTCGCTTACGCTCACCAATTATTTGCTCGACAAAGATCCGCTGCACGCCGGGGTCGACGCGAACCAGCGGTATGCGGGAATTGCACGCGCGATTCTTGATCAGCGTGACAAGGTAAAAGGCGGCGCACTGGCCTCGTTTGACGATTTGAGGGGCGTGGTCGATCCTGCGGTGGTCGCTTCGTTGCAGGATGGTTGCTACCTTTCGGATTTCGGCGTCTATCAAGTTGAAATCGTCGGTCCTCAAGTCGGAAAACAGTTACAGACCCAGGCTAAACTTGCGGTCGTTTACTCACTTCTCGGAATGTTGGTGTATCTCGCGTTTCGCTTTGAATGGATTTATGGCGTGGCAGCCGTCATCACCGTTTTCCACGACACACTTATCACTGTGGGTGCATTCTCGCTTTTGAACAAGCCGATCTCTCTGACCGTGATCGCTGCGATCCTCACTTTGATTGGTTATTCAAACAACGACACGATCGTGGTTTTCGATCGCATCCGGGAAAATTTGAAGTTGATGCGGCGGGAAAAGTTGTCAGATATCGTGAATCGGAGTATAAATCAGACCCTGAGCCGAACCATCCTTACGGCGGGGTTAACCTTCCTCACTGTACTGGCACTGTTTCTGTTTGGTGGAGAAGTGCTGCACGCATTCTCGTTCGCCCTGGTGATCGGCATTCTGGTCGGAACGTATTCTTCAATCGCGATCGCCGCCCCGATTCTGGTGGCATACCAGGATTGGCGTACCAGCAGTAAGCCACAAGTTGCAGCAGTCGTGAAGCCAGGCGCTAATCGCGAGAAGTTAAAAGCTAAAGTTTAGGCGTGACTCTAGTCGCGATATAAACCGAAAGAAAATTGTTACAAAGTCGGGAACGACTTGCACTTGAACGGTGTCTAAAGGTTTTAGGTAAAGTCCGGGCAGGGAGACGCCTATGTTTGAAGACAGCCTAATAGAGTCGGGTAACCGGTTAAAAACGAAGCGGGGATTGACCACCAGCATTTCAGTGATCTTCCAATTGGGATTGATCGCAGTCATGGTGTTGATTCCATTGCTGTTTACCGAAGCATTGCCCAAAACCCAGTTGATGACCTTTCTAGTGGCTCCGCCGCCACCACCACCTCCGCCCCCACCACCCCCGGCGGTTGTGCATGTGGTCAAGCAGATTCAGACCAATCTTAATAACGGTCAGCTTCGTACGCCTACCAAGATTCCACAAAAGATCCTCGACATTAAGGAAGATGCTGCGCCCCCGCCAATGGGCGGTGTAATGGGAGGCGTACCGGGAGGTGTTCCGGGAGGTTCCATGGGCGGTGTCTTGGGCGGAATTATCGGCAACGCGACCGCCAACGTACCTAAAGTGGCGACTCCACAACGTGTTCGCGTGTCCGCCGGCGTTACCCAGGGATT
>JBBRMF010000397.1:0-3341 GCA_038230975.1 Tepidisphaerales bacterium | reverse complement strand
CTCTACCGATGCAACCGCCCATTATCGACAGCTTGTTCGGATTAAACCCTCAGCCGTTTTATTTCCGGCGGGTGGCCGTGGTCGGGTGCCACAGGTCGGCGGTACTCCGCAGACCTGTGTCTTTCAGCGTGGTAAGCAGCACAGGTCTCGGCGTACCGCGACCCGTGGCACCGAAGTCCTCTACCTATTCGAGTCGGGCCACCCGCCAGAACGTGTGCGAGGCGACATAGTGTCGTTCAAGTGATGGCCGCGCTGCGCAACCGCCGTCGTTTGACGGGATGGATTGGGTCGCGATGGAGTGACGATCGACCGGTTGCGATTCCCTCCGCTAAAGCGGAAGCTACGAGATCAAAAACGCGGTCGTAAATTGTTTCTAAGTCCAACTCTCATCACGCCGACTTTGCTCGCCCCGAAATAGAATGCGACCGCCACGCCCCGCGGCCAGTCA
The DNA here is from genome assembly GCA_038230975.1 of Tepidisphaerales bacterium. Lineage (GTDB taxonomy): Bacteria > Planctomycetota > Phycisphaerae > Tepidisphaerales > Tepidisphaeraceae > JANXVV01. Next base: position 2,893 of record JBBRMF010000397.1, on the reverse strand, counting down.
ACGACTCTGCGGCCGCGTGCAGACGTAGTTTCCCCCGTCCGGTTTTCTTACCCGGTGGAGAGGGTCTACTTCTTCCCGGAACCGAGAGCCAAGTCGCCACGACCAACACTTTTGCATCCTGTCGATGGGACCACCCGCGCGGTTCGAATGCCCAGCCAAAATCACTTTCGATTAAGACTTGAACTCACCCGGGGAGGACGACGGACGGGGGTTCAGTCAATCCGCAACGCCGCACCTTGTCATAACCAACCTCGCGCAGCACAATCTAGCCTCTATGGATCTGCAAACTGTTGTTCAGGAATACAAGCGACTTCGAACCGCCTCGATCGACCTCTCCAACGCCTTGGCGAAGACGTTGATAGCCGAGGATATCCGAACTGCCGCCCGGCAACTGGGGATTCTGCACGGCAAGTACATCGACTTCGAGACCGAAGACGAGTCCGCCGTGCTGATGGACCATGCCATCCATGATATCTTTCACGATGGCCTCAATGCGGTCGGCCGCCTGCTCCTGACCGAGCCATACGTGGAAGGTTCCGACGAGCTTCGTTTGCTCCGGTCGATGCAGCAGGCGCACTTCGCGATTATCAACATTGAGAAACCGATACCCGGCGTAGGGGTTCAGGCCATCGATCGACTGTGGGATACACCGATCTTCCTAATAGACATGAACTTCAGCCACACCGTTCAGCCAGGCGCGATGCTGGCGACGCGCATTCATTCCCCGGGCGAGGGCTGGTGGATGACAACCGGCGCCGCGCTACCTCTCAATAACAAGGCTTTGGATGAGATCATCGATCAAATTGAAGATTATGAATCATCCACCGAAGACCCGGCCCGCAATGCCATGATCCTCCGCACTTGCGTGAGTGCGAGCTGTTCGCGTCAAATCAGGTACGCCAACACATCCACCGCGCCCACCAGCAGTACCTTGACCGTTGCTCCGAAGGTCGGCCGCAACGAACCCTGCACCTGCGGAAGCGGCAAAAAGTACAAGAAGTGCTGCGGACGATGAGGACAACCCCCGTTGGGTCAACCGAAGTATCGAAGTAGGAGATGAAACCGGCCCGCAAATTGTATTCATTCCCCCGGCTTACCTTTCGGCCGACCCTCCGACCTTACCGTGTGCTCTAATCCCAGGGCCTTGACTGTTTTGGCCATCCACGCCTCATCCCCTAACGGACGGCCTCTTTCAAGGCTCGGTGACAGCTGCAGCAGTTCCCTGGCGGTGATCGGCGCGTTGACCCGCGCAACCCAGTCCTTGGGAAAAGGGCAAGGCCATTTGCTGAGCATGCCCTGTTGCTCTGGGCTCCCGTGTCGTCTCGTCCAAAGGCTGCTCCATCGCCAGTCCTCCGCGCGCTTGACCAGGTTGGCGGTCAGCGCGTTTCGTTCCACATAACGGCAGACCGTGCGAACATTCGCATCGTTCGACTGCACGGGAAAACTCTTGAAACGCTCCTGATAGACCGCCCCGGCTCCAACCGAGCGATGCGCCACGCGATAGCGAATCGCATGCGTCAAACCCACCCACCGGAAAAACTCCGTCAACTGCCCATCGTGTTCCGGCCGGACGACGAAGTGCCAGTGCGTGCTCATCCAACAATACGACAGGATGCGCATACGCGATCGCTGCAAACCATCGGCGATCACCTTCTCAAATGCCGCAAAATCCCGGTCGGTGCGGAACATCTTAAACTTCCCCGCAGACCGGTTCAGAACGTGATAGACGAATCCACCCGGGGCGATACGCGGTTTTCTGGCCATGCCAACAGACTGTTAAAAGGTGAAATGTTTGTAAACAACTTACGACCCTATTTTAAGTTAGAGCGGGAAATCTACAACAGGGTATCGGCCGACGCAACGATGGAGTGAGGGAACCCACCCCAAATTCCCCGATTTTCACCGGAAATCAACAAAATTTGCCGTTGAAAACCAAGCAGGGTGGGTGTACTCGCCCACCGTTTGCCGCGCGGCGTGAAATGAAGACGGTGGGTGTGTACACCCAACCTACCTGCTGCCAGTCCTTGCTGAAGAAGCTCACGCGTTGGAACGACCCTACGGCTGTAACCCGGCGAACAGCCCCCGTTGTTTACCGTTTACCTCTAGCTTTGAGCAGTCACAGTGCGATTCGTGGCGAAAATGTCGGCACGATTAATTTTGATTTTCGGGAAATTTTTTAGTGTTCGCGTTTTCGGATTTGGTGCGTGTTGCCGAAATAAATACAAGCTGACGATCGTGATAGCCACCACAAATGTCGGCAAATTCGTTCGGCGTTACTAATGCACCATATCCATTGAAGCGCATGATTGCATACTTGACTTTTCCATTTGAAAGTATCATACGAGAATACATCGAGACTTGCGTTAACTCAGGCGCACAACCTTTCCTCCACGCATTGATGTCAGCATAAACATATAGTCCGGGCATTCGACTCAATGGCAAGGCGTCGGTTTCTTCCCTCTGATTACATGCTGCCAAAACAAATTCTGTAACGCTCACAGTATCAGGGTGAAGTTGCACCTGCTCAAAAATTCGGTATTGCATATCGTGGAATTCGCTGAACTGTCGCCAATCGGATGAGCTTAAGATTGTACTGCTTTGTTTCTTGCAGCTCGCACCTGGATTGCAAAGAATTAGAAGTAATATTATGGAGGGGATGCGACTTGTTCCCATATTACACCTGTTTTTATTCGACCTGAATTCAACCCAATATTTAGGATACGTTACAGAAATGGAAAAGGGGATAAGTACATATATAGTTAACGATCAAATGTACTTATCCCCTTTTCCGACTTGCAAAGGCGACGGCGACCCCGGCTGGCTCACGCTCTGGCGCGGCTGGCGCAAGCTCTCGCTGCTCGTCTGTGGCTACGAAATGCGCATCGCGTAAAAT
>JBBRMF010000396.1:0-3348 GCA_038230975.1 Tepidisphaerales bacterium | reverse complement strand
GGATCTGTTCTACGAAAAGCGCTACAGCCAAAGCGTGATGAAGAACCCCGACTTTGCCAAAATGGCCGAAGCCTTCGGTGTGCGCGGCATCCGCTGCGAACGCAAGGAAGACGTCGCCAAAACCGTCGAAGCCATGCTCAAGCACGATGGCCCGTGCGTGGTCGATTTCGTAGTGGAGCCGAATGAGCATGTGTACCCGATGGTGCCCAGCGGGAAGGGATTGCACGAGATGGAGTTGGGGACGTTGGCGTAAGGCGTGCGGATGATAAATCATCGCTACGCCGGCCAACAGGTTGCTGAGATTTTGCGGACCAAGAAGGGCAGCGTTCGCAATGCGCCGTTGCCCGCTGGTTCGCCCACTTGGGCAGAGTTAGAATTCATGACATGGGAACAGATTGAAGCGGGAGCCCGTCAGAACGCGCCCGGTTTTAAGACGATCCGAAAACTTCTAAGCGATCAGAGGTTTGACCGATGATTACGCAAAACTCGCATCTCCTTTCGTTCCTGAATGATCTCCGTCGCGGGAAAATCCACTACCGCCTGAGCCAGCATCGCGATGACGCGATCATGGTGGAGGTTAGCGTGCCGGGGGAACGGTGGGAAATAGAGTTCATGGACGAAGGCGGAGTGGAGGCGGAGGTGTTTCGCAGCGACGGGGTGATCCATGACGAATCGGCCATGGAGCAGATCATTCGCAAACATTCGGACTAATTTGCCGTGAGGTTTTTTGGTACATGGCTCAGCGATGGTCTCTGGCGAGGGTGCATTCCAAAACATTTCTGGAAGTTTTTTTCGTCCAATTGATTCAATTTGGTATGTTGCAATTGGACCGACTTGCATCCTCCAAAAGAACGGACGAACGCAATACCCAGTTTATTTTTTTGTGCGGATGGACATGCCATGCCAATGACCCGAGAAAAACTATTATCTCAAGCCATGCTGCTTACCCGAGCAGAGCGAGAGAGGCTCGCGGAGGAATTATTCTTGAGTCTGGATGGATTGAATCAAGCGGTAGTTGATTCGGCGTGGCTCGCAGAAGTTGCTTCGCGAGTCGCGGCGTTTCAGGGAGGCGAAACCGGCGCGATACCGGTGGATGCGGCAATTGCAAAAATTCTCGCAAAAGTGCGGCCGTGATTGTCCTACTCGGTACACTCAATGTCCATGACGAAAAAGCAAATTCTGGATGAGGCAAAAGCCCTTGATCCCAAAGAGCGCGAAGAACTGTACGATGATCTACGTCAGTTCGTTGGCAAGGACGAACTCCATCATGGCAACGTTACCCTGCGTGATGGAGAAGACGTCATGCGCGGGTTACTCGATGAACTCCGACACAAGTGAAATACTTTTTGACGCCGAAATAGTCCGATGATCTACGACCGCATTACTTTTGATTCCGACAAGATGAACGGCCAGCCGTGCATTCGCGGAATGCGACTCACCGTCAGGCGTGTTTTGGAAATCCTTTCTACCTATCCAAATCGCGATGAACTACATCGGGAATTCCCGGAATTGGAAGATGAGGACATTCGTCAGGCATTGGCTTTTGCTGCGGCCAACTTGGACGATAAGGTGATTGAACTCCTGGGAAGCAAGTGAAGTTTCTGCTGGATCAGGGCTTGCCTCGCTCGGCCGTCGAATTTCTCGCTGTTGCGGGAATTGATGCAATACATGTAGCGGATATTGGCATGCCTGAAAGTGATTTGGCAACTCCCGATCAACGGCTTGCGCTCGCCAGGCGGTTGATCGCGTCTTTCACCGAACTTCAGCCACGCAAGGTCCAAACATCGCGTTCGATTCAGAACGCAATACCGCGCGAGCGATTCATGCTCTTCTCGCCACCGTTGGTCACTGCGATTCTTGAACGTCGCAAAATCGTCACGCGAAGATTGATCACGCCACAACCCATTTGTTGCAAGCAACCCACACATTGCCCGATGGCGGCAGTGGGGGATCGCATTTGGGTGCGGGAGAAGTGGGGCTATCGCGAACAGTTTTATGATCGGAACGCTGAGAATCAACCGCCGTATGTGTACGCTGCGGATGGCCTGCCGGTTGGCGCGAAGTATTCGCCTTGGAAACCCTCGTTGCATATGCCGCGCGTGGCGAGTCGGGTTTTACTGCGCGTGACCGGTGTCCGATCTGAAAGGCTTTCGGATATTTCCGCGCAAGATGCACGGGATGAAGGCTGTCCCGTTGAGCGATTGGCGGATTCGATCGGCTGGTTCAAAAAAGCGTGGGATGGTCTGTTTGCGGCTCGCGGATGGGGATGGCGGGCGAATCCCTGGGTGTGGGTGATTGCGTTTGAGGTCACTTCCAAATGAGTTGCGCTTCCAAAAAATTTTAGCGGCAGTGTCGAAGGCACGCGCTCTCCTTCTTCCGGAAAATCGCGCGCCTTCGGCATTGCCGCTAAAAAAAAGCGATCGATCGGCTGTAAATTTACTGCCTCTCTTTTCCCGACGGTGCACTCGGTTGAGCGAAAGATTTCACATGGTAATCCAGCAGAATTTGCGGAGTGAGCAAAGCTTTATCAGAACCCGTCCCCGGAACGGCGCTCTGTGGCGTCGTCGCACTACGCAACGGCGTTTCCATCCGTTTGAGCTTTTCCAGAAGCTCCGGCGAGAGTGCCTTGCGTTGCTCTTCCGTGTCAACCGCGCCGTTAAAAAGCGACTGCCCTTTGGCATCCTGTGCCATAAACCATTTGCCGGCTTTATTCTGGTGCAATGCAGCGCTGCCGTTGTCATCGCTCAGGTTTACGGTTGCGCCCCCATCCGCTCTTTTGTCAATCGAGCGATACAGTGACGTGCCAAGGTCAAGTCTCGACTCCATTGTGGTTGGATTCGCGCGTAATGCGGTGAAGACCTCCTCGGGCGCAGCTCCACCTCCCTCTCCGCTTCCCCCTCCGCTGGCACCGCCACCTGCATTTATCCCTCCAATGGCACCACCACCCCGCATCATTCCACCTTCACCTCCACCCATGGAGCCCATTCCACGATGCCCGAGTGCATTTCCCGATCCCATGCTCATACCAGCCGAACCCCCGTTTCCTCCAGAGGTGTCGAGTATCAGATTTGGTTTGTAGGATAGAACGGAAGTTCCCGACTGATTTTCCCACGGGCCAGGTGGCACGCCCCATGGATTCCGATCGTCCAGCGCGGTGACTTCTTTCTCCACCAGCGGAACATTGATCTGCCGGGTTTGACCCTGATGAATCACGGTCAACGCCACTTCCTCCCCGGACTTGTGCATTCGCACGAGCACTGCCAACTGATGGGCGTTGATCAGCAATTGATTGTCGAGCTTTTGGAGAATGTCGTATTGCTTTAGTCCTGCCGCCTCGGCCGGGCTTTT
>JBBRMF010000395.1:0-3350 GCA_038230975.1 Tepidisphaerales bacterium | reverse complement strand
TGTTTCATCGACCCCTAGCACCAGTTGCGGCTCAACCGACATGGGCTTGAATGTCATCCCGTCGCCCATTAAGGGTGGATAATGCCCAGCCGTCGCGACCTGTGCCTCGCCGCGCTCCAGATCGAGCACGACGATCAGCATCGTGACGAACTGCCCGACGAAAATCTGTGTGCAAAGCTGGCGATTTACTTCCTCCATGCAACGGCCCGGATCACCGACGCGCATCATCGTCGTGCGCACCAGCAATTGCGTGGTTGCCATAAGGAATGCCGCCGACATTCCGTGTCCGGTGACATCGCCGATGGTGATTACCAATCGACCGTCCGGCAGTTCAAACCAGTTGTAGAAATCTCCGCTGATATGATTCGCCGGTCGATTGACGGCCGAGATATCGATCTGCGGCAAGGTGATCTTGTGCGAAGGAAGCCAGGCCTTTTGAATTTCGCGCGCCTGATCGATCTCTCGCTTCAAAACCTGGTGACGCGCCCGCTCCAATCGCGCCCGCCCGCGAATCATGGTGATGCTCGTGGAAACCAGGATACCCGTCATTGCCACGACAACGAATATGGCCCAATACAAGGCTTTTTTGAAGAGTCGATTGACGACGGCATCCACCTGCGCCAGCCTTGATGACACCATCAGATACCACCGCTGCCCCATGAGGCTGACAGGGACCATTGTCATCATTCGTGGTTGGCGGCTGACATTGCCAAACCGGTAAGGTTGTTCGATCGCCAGCGTTTCCGGTTGATTGCTCGCCATCGTCAATTGGGCAAGCTCGCGAACGTGAAGGTCTTCGGCCCGCAGTGCATTGATCCCCACCAGTATCGCGTCGGAACTGACCATGGTGACCATATTCCCATCGGCCAATGTCGCGGCGGTGGACATGTCCGAGGGATTGAGCTTATCGAGAAACTTACCGCGCACCTTTTGAATCGGCACGTACGCCACAAGCAACCGGCGATTCTTATCCCCAGGTCGCGCGGGAGCCGGAATGCATACAACATTGCCAGCGCCAAGCTCCCCAAAATCCTGAAAGTTACTCACGCTCGGTTGATCGACGGTTGAAAGCCACGCCTGCATCTTTAGCGCAACATCCCTGGCAAGGCGCTGTGAACCGGGAGGCCCGATCACTCGAACCGCTGGGTTCTTCACCACAGGCACGGCTGAGTCTTTGGAAATCAACCGCTCGATATCAACCGAAAAAAGTAACGACGCGCGGCTATCCAGTTGACGCCACAACAACAGCCCGATGATATTGGCCGTGCGATTGTCTTTTTGCCCGGCCGCCCCCACTTCATTGAGAATGCGAATCGAAAACGGCAGTGTGAACGGCCCGACGATGATCGGAGCGCCACTGCTGGCACGGGTTGACGGCCCATTCGTCGCGGAATGAGCCCCGGTCGGCTGCGTCGAGGGTTCTTCATCATCCGCGCGATGAATCAAATCCAGATCGTCGCGGATCGAATCGTAGAACGCCTTGATGCCATCCGCAGTCTGTTTGGCGAGCAGTTCCTGCGACCCTTCGGCCTGATCCATCGCCTGTTGCCGCGCCTGTTCGTAAACCGACTTGGAGGCAAAGAAAATCAAGCCGATCACGACCACGAGCAACAACAAATGGATCGTCAGCACCCAGCGGGCGAAGATTTTGGCTTTGTGTTCCATCACGCGCCATTTTGAATTTGAATGGCATTTACAACGGGTTTCGTAGCTTCCACACCGAGCTTGAGAATCAATTCGTGGCACGGGCTTCCAGCGCGTGTTGAGAATTTTGAACTCGCAACGCTGCTTGAAGCCAGAGCTTCTTTTCGTCCTGAACCACTCACACGGGCTGGAAGCCCGTGCCACAAATAAGTTCTCAAGTTTTGCAGGGCGGGTGTACTCAACCTACAGCTACAAGCGATGTTACTTCTCGTCGAGCAGCTTCGGAATTTCAGTTTCGAAGTTCTCTCGCGCGGTGACGCTGCGAACCACGCCCTTCTTGTCGATCAGGAACATGGTCGGGATGCCTTCGATCCCGTATTGCGTGGCCAACGGATGCCAGCCGGGGGTCTTCTCATCGAACAGTTGAGTCCAAGGCATATCCTTGTTTTCCGCAAGGAACGCTTTGAGCGCGGCCGGTTCTCGGTCGCAACTCACGCCTAGAATTTCAAAGCCCTTCGGATGGAAATCCGCGTAAGCTTTTTTCACCCGGGGCAGCTCCGCGCGGCAAGGCCCGCACCAAGTGGCCCAGAAATCGACCAGAATCACTTTCCCCTTCCAATCGGCGGTGGTGAATGGCTTGCCTTCATGGGTGACGGCGGCAATCACCAATTCTTTGCCTTCCATTGCTTTGAGCTTTTGGGTGGCCTGAATGCTTTGGACCAGCATCTTTGCCCGCGGCCCTTTGGCTTCGGCAACCAGCGCCTTTTCCAAAGCGTCTTTCACTTCCGGAGAAGCTGCACCTTGCTCGGACATCTGCATGATCAGCATGGCGATTGAATCATTGGTCGGATTGGCCTTCAACAGTCCGCGCGCGTCATCGGTGAGTTTTTTCTGCGCGGTCGCATCCTTGGAAGTTCGCCACCAATTCGCCATCAACAACGCCCCTTTGGATTCCACGGCTTCAGGGGTGTCACCGGCGGCCGCGGCAATCAACCGTTTTTCCGCATCCGTATCACCAAGCACGGTCAGCATTGAAAGGAACTGCCCATGGACGGAACCCGCCTGGGCTTTGGCCATCGGATCCTGAGCCGTCAACTCATCAAACGCGGCCAGAAATTTCTTCATGACTGGAATTGCCTTGGGGGCCATTTCCGCACGCTTCTTTTCGTCGGTGAATGAATCCGGTCCTTTTATCAAACCGCGCAATTCATTACTTGCCGCATTCAGATCGGCCAGGATCGCCTCTTTAGCGCGACCTGTCGTCGGCACTGCAGCCAGCTTTTCGGCCACAGGTTTCTCAGACGCTGCCGGGGCTTTGGGAGCATCTTCAGCCTTGGTAACAACCATGGGCAAGCTGCCTATGCCACCCAGTACCAAGCCAATCAAAAGCGCGCCGCATCGATTCGTTTTCCGCATCAAAGTTCCTCATGTGAGGTGGAGATTGAGACTGCCATCGCGGACACGCGACGACACAGTTCGGTGATTTTACACGCCAATTCGTCGAAAAAACACCCTTCGTGAGAATTTCGATTTCCCGATCAAAAAGACCTCACAACTTCTCCTGGGAGTAGGGTTTGTCGCTTTATTTAGTCGGTTTGCTTGGAAACCGTGCAGGGCGGCTGATCGAAGCCCTCTGACACGGGTCGCAAGCGACCCGGCTAAATAATTCGACCGCCCCAGTACCAGGGGGAGGCAACGGGAAAATG
>JBBRMF010000394.1:0-3384 GCA_038230975.1 Tepidisphaerales bacterium | reverse complement strand
TCGCAGAGCCGCCATCTCGGCGGGTGTTTGCGCTTGGTTCACCCACGTCAGCCAGTCGTCCCGACGCGGCACGGGCCAGGGGGCCAACGCGATCAGCGGCGAGTCCGACGAGGCCTGTAGGGTCCGCAGTACCCTGCGGACCGTTCAGCGGCCGAAACGAATCGGTCCGCAGGGTACTGCGGACCCTACTTGCTTGCTTTAGTGCGAAACAAGGCTACTCGCGCCGATGTTGACGGTGCGTGGGGTAAAAGTCGTCTTTCCTGGCTTTAAATTCCGCAGCTTCTTTGGCCTCATCAGGCAGGGCTTCCAGGCGCTCGCCCGACAAGACTTTCGGCGCGGCCGTAACCACGGAGCGGGCGGTGGTGGTTTCTTGCAGGACGGATTCGATAGAGCCTTCCGCGCTTCCGGCGTGATGGGCAAGCTTGGCTTCGATCTCGGCCTCCAGTTGGCGGAGATGCGTCAAATCCGCCTGCGTGACGGCTGGCTTTGCAGGAGTGCTTGGCTTGGTGGCTACGCTGGGCTTGCTGGGTTTAACGGGCTTCTCCCTCGGAGGCGCGAAAAGCTTACCGTAGGTGAGAAGGTTGACGACAAACGGCCAGACGCCGCCAATCGCAGTCACCGAAATCAGAATGGCCACGGAAAAGTTAATGCGCGGGCGGCGCCACCATTTATATTGAAAAGAAAATCCGGGTTGGCTTGCCTGGACCTTCGCGAGAAAGGATATTACCGAGTCTGGCTCCTCCGATTCCTTAAGATGCAAAGCCTCGGCTAGGCGGCGCAGGCCATCCAGCTCAAGCTTTAGAGCGGGCTGCGCCATCGCCCCCACGATGGGTGATCGCGGCACGTAAGGTGAGGGCGCCTTATAAAAGCGTTCGGTCCATCTCACGACTGGTTTGCCGTCACTGGATCGCTCGATGATTCGGTACTTTCCGCTTTCGTGATATTTACCCAGCACCGTGTAAGCCGCGCCGGAAGCCCGGTGCGGGTCGTCGACGCGTACAACATAGACATTCTGCCATTGGGGATACGGAACTCCATCGTAAACGATCGGCTGAAGAATCGATTTCTCGAAAACATCCTGCTGGCCCATGCCTCCGGAGACGTCGGCCAGATCGACGTTGTCGAGATTGCCTTTGATCGTACCGATGACAATCCCCACGACGATGCCGATGACCACCCAGTGCCAGCGTTGAAGATTTTGCAGCATAACGACCTCACCACAATTCTCAGGGAGCGGGCGTCTTAACGACCGGATCCCAGGGGTCAATCAAGTTTCGTAAGTCTTCGGGGGTTTTGCTGGTGACGTGCCCATCCATGAAGGCATAGTTGGACCCGACGTATAACCCGTGCCGGTAATACTCGACCACGCGATCGAGGTCACCATCCTTGGCGTCCATGTAATAGTCGGGCTCGCCCGATCGCTTCTCACCGATCACAATGATTTCCGGCGAGGCGACGCCTTTGGTTGCGCCGAAGCGGATTTTGTATTCGGGAATGTGGCTGTTGAGGACATATGAATGTTCCTCGGCGGCATCCAAATCCGCGGGACACCGGAGCGAGGGGGGATTCCATTTCGGCGGGGAGAAAACGACATTGGGCCATCGCTTTTCGTGCGGCAGGCCCGCACCAAGGCCCACGGGAAACATCCAATCCTTATTGTCCTGAGAATAGGCGAGAATCGCGAGGTAAGTCTGGTGGAGATTTGACTTACAGGCGACATTTCTTGCGTTTGCGTTGGCCTTCGCCACTGCCGGCAGAAGCATGGACATCAGGAGCGCGATGATCCCAATCACAACCAGAAGTTCGACGAGCGAGAAGCCACGCTTTTGCCGCCCGGGCAATGAAACGAACATAAACATCCTCCTTGCGTTGGCCCCTACATTCAGGTTCGATATGCCGCTGATGATTGGTACAAGTTTGGAAATGAACCGTTGAAGCGGTAGGATTCTTTATCGAAGAAATTAGAAGATGTGCCGGCCGCATTTCTCAGAAGTATTGATACAAAATTCACTTACGTGATTCTTTGAAACCGGTTCGTAGAGTCTGCACCGCGAACCGATTCCGTCCCCGCGTGGAGCCTTCGGTTTTCGAAGTAGGCGAGTCGTGGCGAATCTGTTTGTCGAGGTGATGTTGTTCTGGCGCTCAATGATCGACGCTGTTTGCCGTGAAGCCAATGAAATGCTCCGATCGCGATCGCCCCGCTATAGAACGCGACCGACATGCCCCACGGCCAGACAATCCCTTTGCGGTCGCGTGCGGAGGTGTTTTCCCCCGTCCGGTTTCCTTCCCCGGTGTGGGTGGGTCGATCTGTTCCTTGAACCGACCGGCGACGAGCTTGACGCATCCGGGGAGGACTAGGGACGGGGGTACGATTCAATCCGCAACGCCGCGCCGGGTCGGTTCGTGGCCGTGGGGCGTTTCGCGGCGTTTCTGTTTTGGGGCGAGTTGCCGTTTTGGCCTGAAAGTCACGAATGGCCAACCGATGATGCAAATCAGCCGACGCGGTTTGTGGCTCAATTCTATTTTGGGGACTCGCGCTGTATTTTTGATGACCTGCCAGGTGACTTGTTCGTGATTTTTGGAAAACCGGCTGGGCATTCGTCCGAATCACTTCAGTATCATTGGGTTCAAACGTCCGATGAAGCACCGATCAATGCGAAGGATATGCCGCGCGTTGAAAATGAGTTCCTGCCGCGATACGTGGTACTTCATAGAACGTTCGATTTTGTGAATGTGCAACGTGTCTTCGATCGATACAAGGCGTCGTTTCAATTGCCGCAGATCGAAGGCACAAAAATCGGCGGCGTGCCATCGTGGATCCAAGAGCAGCCGGAGGAGTTGTCCGGCCAATTTCTTTGCGCACTGGGTTCGATTCTACCGAAGACCGGTCAACCCTATCCTTACGTGAACCATGCGGAGCCGATTGGGTTTTCGGAGGGGCATGATCGGCGGTTAATGACGTGGGGAGATGCGGGAAGCGTTTATCTGTATTTGCAAGCTGATGGCTCGGTGCGGGCACTGGAGCAGAGCTATTAAAAGGGATTGCAGACGGGGGTCTTGTGCATTTTAGTTCCTAAAAATAGAAGACCGGGTCACCGAAGGTGACCACGGCCGGTTTTTGGGGGATGGGTACGTCAGTTTTGGGGTCAGACTCTTCCGTAGATGTAGTCGCTGAGAAAGTGAATGGTTTGGGCCTGGTTGCTGGCGTAGTGGGCGTTGACGTCGCCGATGGAGACTAAGCCGAGCAATCGGCCACCGGCGCCGCAGACGGGGAGATGGCGGATGCGGCGGTTTTTCATGATGGCGCTGACTTCGTCCAAATCGGTGTCGGGATCGCAGCAGATGACTTCGCGGGTCATGACGTCGGCGACGATCGTTTCAGCT
>JBBRMF010000393.1:0-3457 GCA_038230975.1 Tepidisphaerales bacterium | reverse complement strand
TGGAGCCACGGGGATTCGAACCCCGAATCCCACCATGCCATGGTGGTGTGATCCCATTTCACTATGGCCCCGGGATCAATCTTCAATTCCGCCCGGCGAAGCGTTCGCCAGGGTGATGGAAGAGTGTAGCCAACGATCGTTGGCTGTCAATGAGCTTGAAAATTGGGCGGTGCAAATGTGCAAATGTGTCGATGAAAACTGGCACACTTCGTTAAAGCGAATGAGGATCACAGGATAATTCTAGTGCATTCCGGGGAAGCATCTCGTAAACTTCCGACAGTCGAGCAAGGAGATCAAATGCGGCGGACTTTGCGTTGGATGATGGGTGGGATATTGTCGATTGCCGTTTTCTTGGTCGCGGGCTCGGCGCGGGCGGTGGAAGCCCCGGGGACGGCTGCTAAAGCCAAACCACAATATGCGAATTTCGTGAAGGATCTGGCGACGGCGGCGCTTGATGCAGTGCAGGAAAATGGGGATTGGTCAGCGGCGTTAAAGACACTGGAGGCACTGTTCGATCAAACCGTGTTGTATGGTCCTGAGGATCGGCCGGATGCCATGCGCGAGGCGGATATTGCCCTGCGATTGGTGCAGCAATTGAAGCGTGTACCGCAAGAGAATCGGATCGAATTGCTGAAACTGCTTCGGAATAACCGGAATCTGGCCAGCACACTGGTGTTTCTGCTTCGGCCTGGGGAAGACCCGGTGGGCGCTTACGGAATGCTCGATCATCTGGGGCAAAAGCGCGCGGAATTGCTCGACAAGTACGCCACGTTGGCCGCCGCGATTTGCGTGGTGCATCAAAAGCCGTTCGAAAGACACGTCAACGAAAATACTCCCAAGTCGGCTGAGCCGATCGATATCTTTGACTATTACGTGAAGAACGAAGGGCGAATGTTTTTTGGCATTCGCAACGTGCCGGCGGAATTGTTGGTGTACGTCGTCGACACAACGGGTAGCATCGATGAGATGAATTGGGCACTGGCGAAATACGCCGGTGACAAGGAAGTTGGCCGACGATTCTTCGATATCAAATACGACTACGAACACTTTCGACTGGGCACCCCGAAAAAGGTGACGCAGGCGGGGTTCACGCTCCAGAATATTTTATTGTTCGGTGGCGTATGTGCGGATCAGGCCTATTTCGCGATGGAAGTTGGTAAATCGATCGGCGTTCCGACGGCCTATACCGTGGGTGCTTCGGGTGAAGTGGGTCATGCCTGGGTTGGGTTTTTGCAGACCAATGGATCGGCCGGCTGGTGGAATTTCGACAGCGGTCGGTATGAAGCCTATCGGGGCGTGCGCGGTAACGTGATGGACCCGCAGACGCGCAAAAACATTCCCGATTCGTATGTCTCATTGCTTGGAGAGTTGATTAAGACCAAGCCGATCGATCGGCAAAACGCCGCCGCGCTGACGGATGCGGCCCAGCGATTGATGTCGCTTGAGAAAGACGGATTGCCGCAAACGGCGGCTCCGGAAAATCTCGTCGCAGCTTCGATTCGCCCCGCAGCTCGCAAGGCCGACACGACCACCGAGCTGGCATTGTTCGAAGCCGCGCTGCATCAATCTTCCGGATTTGCCGGGGCGTGGTTTGGTGTCCGTGAGATGGCTGTTGCCAACAAGCTTTCGCTGGCCGACAAACGGCGTTGGGCCGATTTGCTGCTGAACCTGGGAGCCAAAAAATACCCTGATTTCACGCTGGCGATCTTATCCCCGATGATCGCCACGATTTCGGATCCAAAAGAACAGGATCAATTATGGAGCAATGTTTTCACGATATTCCAGTCGCGGTTTGATCTGGCGGCCAACATCCGCATGCAAGAGGCGGCGATGTGGGAAACGCAGAATCAATCGGACAAAGCCGGCATATGCTACATGGACGTGATTCAACGTTACGCCAACGCCGGGCCGTTCGTGCTGGAGGCACTCAAAGGCGCCGAGAAAATGTTGGTCGATTCAAAACGCGGGGACAAGGTTGTGTTGTTATATGAACAGGCCTGGGGGCGAACCAAAGCACCCCGGGAGATGGCCGGTCAATTCATGACGCAATCCAACTGGTATCGGGTTGGCAAAATGTATTCCGAGAAATTGAAGTCTGCGAACGATATGACCAAAGCCCAGCTTGTGAATACCCAGCTTGATAAAACGATGCCGACTGCTGCGAAGTGATTAAGTGGCATGGGCGTCTCGCCCGTGCTTTTTTCTGAAGAAAACGCGGGCGAGACGCCCACGCACCTAAAAATTCCCAGCCTCTAAAGCGGGCCCTACAAAATCCAATGCGCGAAATCATCACTGCCCCGGTTCGATTCCCAGATCTTTTGTCGTGAACAGTGCTTCGAACTTAAACCCAGCGGCTTCGATGTTTTCGCGGGCACCCTCCATGCGGTCGATCACACCACAAATCCCTGCAACGTTTGCGCCGGCGGCCTGAATCACTTTGGCGGCTTCCAGGACTTGCCCACCGGTCGTGAGGATATCTTCGACGATCAAGACGGTTTCGCCGGCGTTCAAGATGCCTTCGACCAGCTTGTCACCACCGTAACCTTTTTTCTGATTGCGAACGATAAAGAACGGCTTACCGCTCGACATCGAAGCGGCGGCAGCCAGGGCAACCGCGCCGAGCTCCGGACCGGCGATGCGGTCGATCCCGGCTGTCACCTTTGCGGCGAAGAGCCTGCCCAATTCGATCAGCACATCCGGCTGCGTTTCAAATCGATATTTGTCGAGATAATAATTGCTCTTGCGGCCGCTGCGCAAGGTGAATTCACCCCGCAGCAGGGCGACTTCGGAAATGCGACGAATCAGTTGTTCGCGGGTCATCGTTGAATTCATGTCGGCAATATCCACGCCGAAGGGTGGGTCGTCAAATATTAGTTTTGTAGGGTGGGGCGTACCCGCCCACCTTCCGTGTCACTCGGCAAATCCGTGGGCGAGTACACCCACCCTACACCATTCAAATAACCGATCCAGCGAGACATTAAACTGAAAAATGCTCTAAGGAAGGTAATTCAAATATTGGCCACTGTAATAGGAACGAAATCCGCAGTATGGATACGTCGAGTAACCACTAAAATATCCATAGCAGGGCTCCACGTAATCGATGCGGTTCTGCAAGGTTTGGCGAGAACGCGCAACGGCAGGATCCTCGTAATTCCACGCATAGAAGTTGCGATAAGGGACATCCTTCTCGATCTTCGCGAATGACTCTGTTTCCGTGCGATGATTCGCGGCAATCACTTTCGGAGGATTGATCAGGCGTTGGGCCTGATGCGAAAGAGAATCTTCAATATCAAAAAGGTCGCGAAGATTGGCCGTGGATTTCAGGCCACCCAACGTCTGACCCGTTTGCACCACTATCACGACGCCAACAACACGTATTTCAGTTTCAATGATTTGATACGTGCCGTGGACGACATACATTGCATGTTCCGCACGGGCCAACCGCAACACGTTGGCC
>JBBRMF010000392.1:0-3479 GCA_038230975.1 Tepidisphaerales bacterium | reverse complement strand
ATGAAAAAGCGGTGCGAACGGCGTTGCAGCATCGCTTCATCACCGTCGGGCTTTGCGCTTTGCTCGTGTTGGGAAGTCTCGATCTTTATTCACGATTGAAGTCCGAACTTCTGCCGGCCCTGGAAGAGCGCGGGTTTGTGATGGACTTTAAAGTCACGCCACCTGGCACAAGCCTGACTGAAAGCAATCGAGCGCTGCTGCAAATTGAAAAAGTGCTGAAGGATACGCCGGAGGTTGAAAGCTTTTCGCGGCGAACCGGCGTTGCCATCGGGCTTGAATTGACCGAATCAAACGCCGGTGATTTTCTCGTTAAACTTCGCCAGAATTCCAAGCGTTCCACGGACGAGGTGATGAGTGAACTCCGGGCGAAATTGAAGCATGTGGAGCCGCAGATCATCGTAGTTTTCCATGGAATGCTTGGCGATTTGATTGGCGATCTTGATGGCTCCCCCAAACCGGTCGAGATCAAGATTTTTTCCACGGATCTCGAATTCCTCAAGCAGACAGCACCGGCGGTGAAGGCGCAGATCGATGAAATCCCGCATGTGGTCGACAGTGAAAATGGATTGGTCATCGCCGGGCCTTCTCTGACATTTCACGTTCGGTCGGAGGATGCGCAGCGATTTGGATTGACGACCACCGATATCGCCACGGCTGTGAACACGGCAAAACTGGGACAGCTTTCATCGTACGTGTTACAGGCCGATCGTGTGACCAATGTTCGTGTCATGATGGACCCGCGTTCTATCAATCGCATCGACACGCTGAAGAATCTCCCGCTCAAAACCGCGGCCGGACAGACCGTACTTTTGAGCCAGGTTGCCGATGTGAAAGAGGAACCGGGAACACTTGAATTAGAGCGGGATGATTTGCGTCAGTATGTGGCCGTCACCTCGGAACTGGAGAACGGGGATCTTGGCAAGGTGATCCAGGAGATCAAAACGAAGCTGACGAACGATCCCCGCTTCCCGGCTTCGGCGATTGAATTTGGTGGGCTCTATCAGCAACAGCAGGAGTCGTTTCGCAATCTGCTCGTTGTCATGGTGATGGCCGTGCTGCTGATCTTTACGGTGTTGGTCATGGAGTTCCGGTCGTTCATGGAACCGATCGCGATTATGGTGGGGGCTCTGCTGGCGCTGATCGGAACGGTGGCCGCGCTTTATTTTACGGGTACGTCTGAAAATATTATCTCACGGCTCGGGGCGATTATCGGAATCGGTATTGTCGCCAAAAATGGGATACTGATGCTTGATTACGTGGATCATCTACTGGGCACGGGGTTGAGCATGGAAGAGGCGCTGGTGCAGTCCGGGCGACGAAGATTGCGGCCGGTGCTGATGACGTCGATGGCCGCCGCGCTGGGGATGTTGCCATTGGCGCATGGGATTGGGTCGGGGGCGGATATGCTTCGACCGTTGGCGATTGCGGTGATTGGGGCGTTGTGCATTTCGGTGCTGTTGTCGTTGGTAGCGACGCCGACGGCTTACTTTTTGATGTACAAGTTGACGAGGAAGGGGCGGACGGGTTGAGCGTCGCAGAAATTGTATTTGAAGATCGCCGCGCTTTTGCTGGTTGGCAGGATGCCCATGCCACGAAAAATCGGCGGGAATATTACTCGGAAACTAACCCGGCGTAGTGAGCGGCGAGTGCGGTTGTAACGGGTCCGGGCTTGTCGGAGCCGATGGCTTGTTTCTCGATTCGGCAGACGGGCATGACGCCCATGATGCTGTTGGTGAGGAAGACTTCATCTGCTTCCAGAAGCTGGTTCACATCGATGGCGGCGATTTGGGTTTCAATCGAGTTTTGATTTGCGAGTTCCAAAACGATCCGGCGGGTGACGCCGGGGAGTGTGGAACTTTTCGGGTAGTGGACAGAATCGGCGATTGTCGGATCGAGCAGATCGGTGGGTGTGGGTGGGGTGATGAGTATGCCGTCTTTCACGATGAACACATTGCTGATACTGCCGGACTGCAGGTAGTTGTGAACATTAAACCAAAGCGCTTCGCCGGCGGAACGCTGGTTGGCGGCGCGGAGGGCGGCAAGCCTTGAGAAATAGTTAAGCGTCTTGTGACCGGCCTGCAGGTCGTATGGGTTGAGCTTCTGGTCATCGAGGAGAATGACGGTGAGACCGCGGTCGTAATATTCTTTGGGATAAGGGGACAGTTCAGTCGCGGTGAGGAACGCGGTGGGGGCGAGGCGCATGCCGTGGAGAGGGTCCTGCTCCGCGACGCCGCGCGTGACTGTGAGGCGGAGGCGGGCGGCGGGAAGTTCATTGCGGCGGAGAAGTTCCTCGGCCGCTTCCATCAGCACTTCATCCTTATATTGCAGCGGAATAAAAAGCGCTTCGCAACTGCGGCGGAGGCGCTGGAGGTGCAGGTCGAGGCGGAAAACTTTGCCGCCATAGCTTCGCATGGTGGTGAAGACCCCGGTGGCGTGAAGCAGGCCGGTGTCGCGCAGAGAGACGGAAGCGGTGGAGTCGTCGAGAAATTCGTTGTTTAACCAGAGAAGCATGGGGATCCTGAAGGGTTATTTTTTTGGGTGACGAATTCACGAATTCACGAATTCACGAAAAAATGCACGGGCTTCGTCTTCATTCGTGAATTCGAATTTCGTTATTCGTTATTTCCGAAATCGTCATTTTCGAAATCGGGCCAGCGACTCAAACATCGCCCTGGCTTTCACAATCGTCTCATCATACTCGGCGGCGGGCTGGCTGTCCGCGACGATTCCACCGCCTACAGAAATGTAGAGGCGGTTGGCTTTGGCGACCATCGTGCGGATGGCGAGGTTGAACTGGATGTGCCCGTCGACGGATAGGTAGCCGATCGCGCCGCAATAGGGTCCACGGCGAACCGGTTCGAGTTCCTCGATGATTTCCATGGCGCGAATTTTCGGCGCGCCGGTGACGCTCCCACCGGGGAATGTGGCGCGGAGGATTTCGACCAGGTTCGTGCCATCGACGAGCAACCCTTCGATGGTGGCCGCGCCGTGAAAAACAGTGGGGTGCGTTTCGATCGTTCGGGGCTCGGTGACTTTGACAGTTCCGATCTGGCAGATTCGGCCGAGATCGTTGCGCTCAAGATCGATGACCATGTTGAGTTCGGCCTGGTCTTTGGGGCTGTTGAGGAGTTCCGTGTTGAGCCCCGGCCCGCGCGGGCGCGTGCCTTTGATCGGGCGGGTGAGTATGCATCGATCGTTGCCTTGTGGCGTGATGCGCAGAAAAAGTTCAGGCGAGTTGCAGAGCAGGGCATGATCGCCGTAATGAAGAAATGCGCCAAACCACGCGGGGAACTGGTGGTGCAGATCGCGATACAGCTGCTCGGGAGAAATGGGCAGCCCGGCGGTGAAGCGCTGGGCGAGATTGACCTGGAAAATATCGCCGGCGGTGATGTAGTCGATGGCGCGCTGCACTGCCGCTTCGTACGCGCTGCGCGTGAAATCAGATTGCGGTGCGACTGCGGAAAAACTGAATGAAGGCT
>JBBRMF010000391.1:0-3495 GCA_038230975.1 Tepidisphaerales bacterium | reverse complement strand
CCACGGCGCTGCTGTAAAGGTAAGCGGTGGCGATGGCGACGGAGATGAGGATCATCATCCCCGGCCTGCGGGTCTTTAACTCCTCGAACAAGCCTTTGAGAAAGGGCCATCCGCCATACCAAAAGACGGCGGAGGAGAAACCGAACAGAACGTAAAGGTCGCCGGGAAAATGGATTGCTTCCCGAAGACCGACCAACCTTTGGAGCATCGGCGAGAGGATGAGAATCGGCAGGGTCAGAACCAGCGAGATCCAGAACCGATTCCGGAAATCCGCAGCCATGTGCGCGTGGTGATCTGCGTGACCTTGATGTTCTACCGAGCCGTGGCCCGACATCTCGGCTTCAGCCGCCAACCAATTCTGCTTGTCGTGCCCTTGCGGACGCCCCTCCTTTTCATAGATGGAGTAGGCCTTCTTGGCGATCTCGTCGCCCGCCGGATTTGAGGCGGGTTTGGCTATGGTTGTGTCCGACTTGTTGGTCGGATGATCGCTATGTTTCATAAATATCACTCCTTAGCCGGGGACTTTTGGTTCGCGCCTCCAGCGGTGCGTTGAGGCTCTTTCCTATACGCTTGAATCTCTTTCCATGGTGACGTTCGTGTTGCTCCGGCTTTTGCATTAGGATTCAAAGCCAATCGGACGAACTTGCGTGACAGCCCGAAGGTTAAGGGAAACAAGAGAAGCAGCTGCGCCAACGGCAGCACCGAAATCGGCGTGCCAGGCACACGGGGATTTATGGCAGTGTAGGCCCACCGAGAGGTTGCCAGCGCCCAGCTCTCGACGGAGACACTCAACGCCAAGGCCGCGCCCAACAACACAACCCACTGCCGCCAGTGCCAAGGTCCAAGCAGCCACAGCCAGCGCCTCGAAACGGTCGCGACCAAGCCCTGCGCCATCCACGTCATTGCGACGTCGCCGAGCGTGACGAAGGCCATCGCGATCTGTCCGGTACTCCCACCCCGATGTATGAAAAACCATGGACACTGCATGCTTTCCCAAAGGTAGTTGAGCACAAAGGCACTTCCGGTGACGCAGCACGCATGTAAAACAATCGCGCGCCTGTCATGCACCCACACCGCGCGACCGCGGCGCCCGCAAATGTCTTCAAGGTCGTTCATTGGAAAAACCCCGCTATCAAAAAAAGAATTATCGCAATACCTGCGGCGGCAAAATTATACGGTGCGGCGTACCTCACATATTTTGTGTGGTCTGCGTGAGCAATGTTCGACGACATATTCGTCATTCCGGCAACGGGCGAAGTAACATCTCCGAATGTTCCTCCGGTAATCACCGCCGCAACGCACAGTGGAATGCCGGCCCCAACCGACACCGCCAAGGGAATTGCGAAAGGCATAATCAGTGAAGCGGCTCCCCAGCCTGAGCCGATGAAATAAGTTACAGCCGCAGACAAAAGAAAAATCGAAACCGGCACACTCCACGTCGGCAGGGAACTTCCTACCTGCTGCTGTATTAGCGCGTTCAACCCCAGTTCTTGTGAAACCGCAGCCAAGGGCCAGGCGATGGCAAGAATTGCCAGAGTGGTCATGATTTCGTTTCCACCAGAAATGACATCGGCGGTCAGTTGTTTTAGATCATATTTTTGAAACACGTAAAAGATCGCGGTGACAACGATTGAGATAAACAGAGCCACGAGCATGGCCCTGTTCGGTTCTGTGTTAGTGATCGCTGAAACAATGGAAGTGCTGCCCGATTGTTCTCTTCCGAAAAGCCAAAAGAAGAAAAAGCTCAACAGAATTACAGATATCATGGGAACAATCAGGTTGATCACCCGTGGTTTTATCACCGGTTTGGGATCTTCCATGTTCATGTTCATTTCGGGTTTGCCGCCATGCGGTACTTTAGGTTTGTGGTCGGCCTTCTTGAATTGAACAAAGATGGAAAAGAAGGTGATCAGAATGACCGCGATGCTGAAGAATTCCAAGGGGATGGCTTTAAGCCAGATGGTGTAGGCGGAATTGCTTTCCGTGACTCCGGCAATTTTCAATCCCTGAGTAATGATCGCAACATTAAATCCCACATAGGTAGTGGCGATGGGGATCAGTTCCACCACTGGACTGGCGGTGTTGTTCAGCATGAAGGCCAGCCTCTCTGGGGCGATCTTATGTTTTTCGGCCAGAGAACGGGTAATGGACCCGGCGCCCACAATTCGGAATCCGCAATCAATGAACGTCACCGGAATTAGCGCCCACAAGGTGAAGAACACTCCTCTTTCGCTCTTGATATGTTTGTCGGCTTTGTCGGAAAACGCTTTGATACCGCCTGAGCGTTTTATGATTCCAATCAAGCCGCTGAACAAATAGAGAAACAGAAGCACCTGAAGGTTGTCCTTGTCCGTCAGGGTCTTCACAATCTGGTCCACGGCAGTTGCAAAACCGCCGGTAACGGTAGGATGTAAAAGATAACTGCCGGTGAGCAGTCCGATCAAAAGAGAAGGGAGTATTCTGTGCGACCAGATGGCTATCGCGATGGTAATCAGCGGTGGTAGAAGTGAGAGCCACGAATTCATGTTGGTCCTTCCGGGATCTGCACAAACGGCGGGATCGGACAATCCAGCGTTTCGGCAATGGCGCGGAGCAATTCGGCTTCGCGTTCCTGGATCAAGCCATCCGCGCCGACGACGTGCACGCAGGCTTCGAGAAACTTCTTTTTGATCTGCGGCGCGGCCAAGGCGAGGCGATCGAGTGCGGTATCCAGTTGTTCCAGCCCAGATTCTTCCCGCGGCAGGAGTCGCAGCCCGTCGGCGTTCGCCCCCAGATGAGGCGCGCCCGTCCGGAATGCCTTTTCGACTTTGCCAGCGTTGTTGCTGCTCGCGTTCGCCAGCGCCGACAGCACGACACCGCAATCCCGCACGAGCGGTTTGAGCGTGTCATATTTAACGGCCGTAGGGCGCGTTTCGCCCGACTGCGACGCGAGGTGGCGGCGGACGATTTTCTGAAGGACGAATTCAAAGAGTGTGGTCTGCCCGTCGCTCTCAACGAGCCATTGCAGCGCCTGGCTGAATTGCTCGACCTCGTCGGGCCGAAGGTGACGTAGCGCGGGCAAGGCGAGATTCATCAGCGGCAGCCGGGCGCGAGCGGCGATGGGCGCGACTTCAGGCCAGAGGGTGGCGGTGTTGTCGCCAATCCCCGGCGCCACTCGCCTGGCGAGTTCCGTGAGTTGCTGCCCGCGTAAGGTTTCGTCCGGGCTGAGGAGCATCGCATAAATGAGCGCGGTGGCGTCGAGCGGTTCGCGAGCGGCGGACCGGACCTTTTCTGAGAATGAATTCCGCAACGCCTCGGCGTAGCGCAGGTGCAGCGGCGTTGGCTTGCCCAGATTGGGAAGCACGGCCCCCATCAGGACGGCGTTGGTGGCGTACCCGGCGTCGCCAGTGCTCGCGCCGGGCATCCCGGGAATCGGTGGAAACGCAGATCGTGATGACGCTGGTTTCGCCGCCTCGCGCGCCGATTCTGCTGCAACCGCCGCGACGTTGGCGGTCT
>JBBRMF010000390.1:0-3527 GCA_038230975.1 Tepidisphaerales bacterium | reverse complement strand
GTGCCGCGATGAATTCGGTGAGTGGCTTGCCCTGATCCACATCCCACAATCGAACTCTTCCGTCGCCGTAACCTACTGCGAGGCGTCTATGTTTTGTGTCCAACGATAGGCAGTAAGCCCATTCTTTTCCTGCAAGGTACGGGCGAACCGAGGTGAGCTTGTCGAGCGTGTACTGCCGCACGATCCCATCGGCTGCCGGGCAAAAAAGCCAGCCCATCCCCGTTTCCATCTTGAATGGATCGGAGGGAAATCCCGCGATCTCGCTCACTTTCTTTTTGTCATCGAGCGGGCTCCACGCATGAATTTTCCGATCGTGACCGGCGGTGTAAATGAGTTTGCCATCAGGATTCCAGGTGACGCCCAGCACCGACTCTTCGTGCCCAAGGTATGCCGCCTGCATGGCTCCGGTGTTGACGTCGAAAACCCGGGCCGATTTATCGCGACTGGCCGAAACCAGCTTCAAACCATCCGGGCTAAACGCCAGATCGTTGACCCAATCTCCATGCTGCTCGATGAGCTGCTCGCGCTTTTGACTCGCCGTGTTGTAGATCCGGATGGAATTGTCCGCACCACCGGCCGCCAGGCGTGAACCATCCGGGCTGAATCGAACCACAAGCATCACATCGGTGATTCGGTCGATGACTTTCCCCGCGTCTCGCGATTGCGTGTGAATCAACCGAATTTCACCCAGTGAACCCGGGTTGCCTGTCGCGGCGGCAAGTGTTTTTCCATCGGGCGAGAAACACAGACTGTACGTCCGCTCGGGCAGCTTCTTGATGCGGCCAATGAGCTTGCCATCCTCCGGATTCCAAACCGTGATCTCGTGATATCCGCTGATGGCCAACTCACTGCCTTCAGGGTTGAAAGAAATTGCCGTGATCGGGATCGGCTGTCGATAGACTTCCGGCGGGGCAGGGTGATCAATATTCGTGACCATCGACGCCAACGGTGCGGTCGGGCTCGGGCCATCAAAATTTGCGCCCTGCTCGATCCAATGTTGGATGACCGCAATCTGTGCATCAGGCAATCGCTCTGCCTTTTTAGGCATCTGTTCATCTTCATCGTGCGTCGAAATCAGGCGAAAGAGTTCACTTTCCTTTGGATTGCCGGGAACGACCGGAATGGCATCGCTGTCTCCGGTCTGATTCAGATGTTCGAACGTGTCGAGCCGGTACCCACCCTTGGATTTCTTTACGCCATGACAATCCTGGCATTGCTTGAGGAGTAAAGGAGCCACATCACGCCGAAAGCTGATCTGTGTGATGGCCGGCTGCGTAGTTGCGGCGAAAATAGGGTCGGACGAAAGCAGCCCGCTCAAAACAAGCCCACTCACGCCAAAGAAAAATCGCCAGACGAAAGATCGCATATCAGGCAGTACCGCGTGCGCGTCAAAGGGTTTTTTCAAAACGTCCACATCAACCCAAGAAATCCTTCGACGCCGTTGATGCTCGGGTTTCGTTCCGAACCTTCGATGCGCGCGTTGGACAGATGAAAATATCGAACGCCGCCGAGCAGATGGAGGTGTTCGCGAATCTGGAATGTCGCTCCCAAGCCTGTGCGAGTGGCAAAATTGAAATAAGTCCCACCGCCCGGAACGCGTTCCGTGGCTTCGACAGGTCCGAAAGAGGCATCGATAAAAAATGTCGTCCGGTCGAATTGAAGCAGGTGATGTCGCAGCACGCCGGAGATTCCGTACATCCAGGCGTTCTTGGCCGAAGATTGCGTGATTCGATAACCGGCCGCCTCCAGGCTGAGCGATAGATTGTCAAAGACGTAGTATCCAACGCCCGTCGAGGCTGATGCGGCATTGCTGTACGCGCCCAATCCGCTTTCATAGGAGCCGTATGTTTGGAACGAAAACGTTCCTTTGGGAAACGCCGGTGCGCGATTTTCGGCCCTCACGACCGTCGTCGTCATCAGCAGAACGATCGCGAGCAAAATTGACTTCGTATGCATACATACTTCCGTGTGGCGGTGTCACAATATTTTTTTTAGCGGCACTGCTGATAAAAAAGAATCAGGTTTCACTCGGCTTTGCGGGCCGTGTATTCAGAAAACAATCCAAGTTCGGCAAAGTGTTTGGTATCCACAAATCCTGCGCCCTCGATCGCCTTGATGACACTTTCCGGCCGCAGGCAGGCTTCAATCGTGTCCCAGTAATATTTCCAAAGCAATTGCGAATCGGCCCGGCCGGTTGTGATGCGCGTGAGAAAGGGAACGAGATTGCGCATGTATCCGCGCAGGATCGCGCGGCCCCACCCACCGCGTGGTGCCGTAATTTCCAGCACACAAAGCCGCCCGCCCGGTTTGAGAACGCGATGGAATTCCGAGAACGCGCGGTTCAAATCAGATAGATGCCGCAAGGCATAGCCCATGGACAGAAAATCGAACCGCTCCGAAGCCAACGGAAGTTGCTCGCCAATGCCGAGCACGGCCTTGATGCCGAGTGAATCGACAGCCTGCCGCATCATCCCAATACTCGGATCAAGACCCGTCACAAATCGAGGCTGGCCCACAATGCCGATTTCTTCTCGTGCGACCAAACCTGTACCGACGGCAACATCAAGCACTTTCATGCCCGCCGAAAGTCCCGCTCGATGCAATGCCTGCCGGCGATACCATTTGCCGGTCCCAAACGATAGCAATCGCTCGACATAGTCATAGTCCGGAGCGGTTGCATCAAACATCTCCCGCAAGAATCCTCGCTTTACCGACGCGCCTGCGTAATAGGCTTTGAGCGTCGGGTGGGGCTGTAAGACGGTAACGATTGGGTCCGCAGGCATCATGCGGGAGTGTACCATTCCTGATCAATCCAGACAGCGGGGATGAAATGAATAATTGCGTGAAAAATTGTAGGTGGCGTGGGCGTCTCGCCCGCGTTTTCTTCCGAAGGAAGCACGGGCGAGACGCCCATGCCACCCTTTTTTCCCAAGCTCTGTGCGGAACATCTTTCTCTTAACGCGAATCGTTGGAACACACTGCGAATTCGACTATATTTCACGACGTCATGCCCGAGGTAAATCGATTCCATCCCGTGGTCATCGCTCCTACTTTTAACAACGCCAGAACTCTCGCCGATGTGCTTGGACGCATCGACAAAATGCAACTGCCCGTCATTGTTGTGGATGATGGCTCAACGGATGGCACCGCTTCAATTCTGAGCGTCTGGCAAAATACGACGAATCATCATTTGATCTCGCACGCTCAAAACCGCGGTAAGGCCGCCGCGCTTTGTACCGGGTTTACCCGAGCCGTCGAACTGGGTTTTACCCACGCGATTACCATTGATACCGATGGCCAACTCGATCCCGCGGAAATTCCGAATCTTCTAAACGCCGCGATGCGAACACCGAATGCACTCGTCATCGGCTCTCGTGATGTGGATGCGCCGGATTATCCCAAAGCCAGCCGTATCGGTCGATTCTGGGCAAATCTCTCGGTGTACTGGGAAAGTGGCGCGCAGATCACAGATAGTCAATGCGGCTTTCGCGTTTACCCGCTGGAAGTCATGCTCGCTCTGCGTTGCC
>JBBRMF010000389.1:0-3589 GCA_038230975.1 Tepidisphaerales bacterium | reverse complement strand
GAAAGTATCGCCGGCCACATGTTTCACGGTAACTGGGTCGCTGAGCACCTGCCCATAACTGAACATGCCGCTGGCAACGGAGACGTTGCCGGCGGCGCCGATGGCATCGGGGGAGATCGCGCCTACATTCGTCGGCACGGGGTAGGTACCTTCGAGCCAGTCGAGCCAATCCATGGTAGGTTCCGGGGTGAAGAGAACCTGATCGCCGCCGACCAGATCCTGCGGCACACCGTTGTCATCTTCGTAGAACGCTTCGTAGGCCGGATGCCATTGCAGGCCGAAGAGGCCCGAAGGGGTTTCACCGGCCAGCGTGCGGGCGTTGGCGGCGGGGTTGAACTTCATCATCTCCTTGACCTTGTTGTTCCCAAGCAGATAGTCCAGTACGTTTTGGCCGTAGAAGGCATGCACCAGCGGATAGCCCGTCAACTTTCGGGCGGCCCGTTTGAGATTGGTCAACTGCGTGGCGATGCCTGCCACCGGATTATCCCAGGTGAGATCCAGCAGTGACCCGGCACCGAATACATTGAGCTGCGAATAGTTGCCAGCGGGTACGCCGTAGTTGACGCTGATTTTTGCGCCGGCGCCGCTGGCGAGTAGGCTGCCGTTGCCATCAAAGTTGATCGAGCCGGTGAATAGCATGCTGGTCAGCGATGCCACGCGAAGGTTGTCGAACAGTTGGCGGAACTGCCGTGTTTGTCGGGTGACTTCAGCGATGCCCAACTGCTGTTTGGTAGGCTCGCTGAAGTTCACGAGATTGGTCAATACATTGGGTTTGTGCAGCACACTCTCAATCGTATGAATCAATTTCACCGGCACCTTGCCGACGCCCTTCAATTCCCGCTGCTGACTCGGAGAGCCATAGGCGGCGATGTGCGCGGTTTGCCGCGTGCCATCCACGCGCGTGTACTCGGCCGTATCCCCATCGACGGGGCGACGGCTGGCGTAAAAGCTGGCCGGAAAAATATCCGGAATGCCGGTCGATGTTTGCTGGATCACACCAGTCAGGTTAGAGCCGCCGAGAATCTGGTCTAGGGTTTGGGACATAGGATTCCTTATGTTGAGACTGAGCCTGAGAATGTTGAGATGCGGAAGTTCGAAGACAGAAACGCAAAATCCGAAAACCGCTCGAATTGAAAAACACAGAATGCGAAATATAGAACTCTTCGAGCTTTGTTTTTCACGATTCGAATTTTTTTATGATGTCTGATTTCTGATTTCGAGTTTTAAAACGCGTCATCAAACGTCATCGCCGCGCACACCGCTCGCAACGCCGCTTTCACATACGCCACGAGGCTGGTATCCGTCGGATAGTTGATGACGTTCGCCGTCTTCAAATGCGCGGCCAGCAGCAGTTGGTCTTCCAACACATCCGTGCTGGTACCGCTGAGATCTGTCACCTTTACGCCCCACTTGTTGCCGAGGATGGTCAGAATCGTTTCGCTTCCATCGGTCGGTTGCACGAATGCACCCGCGATGGCCGCGGCCGCAATGGCGGTACAGGTGATGACCCCCGTGGAAGTGTTTACGGCGCTGAATGTCACCCCCTGCGTTGCCACTGTGCCGGCGGCGGCGGGCGGGGCGGTCAGCTTGAACGTGCCGGTCGTGCCGATGCGACGAACGATTTCCGTCGCCGTTGCGAGAGAGACCGTCAGGCTGGTGGCGGCAGCGGCGGCCGCAACGGTCAGCACACCGATGAGGCTTGGGGCATACTTCTTGGTAGAGGTCTTGCCGAGCAACACCCCCGCGCGCAGAACATCCACATCCGGGCTGTTCAGTGGATCGCGACTGCGGCTGCCATCAATCGTTCGCAGACCGGGAACGAATTGCGCAAACTGCGCATTGCCTGCCGTAATTTCGCGCGGTGTGGAAACGCGGGCCGTACCGACACCCGGCAAACCAGTAATTGGATTGTTCATGGAATCTTCCTTTGTAAATTATGACTGACTTGAAACCTTGTTGTGGCTCGGGCTGGAAGCCCGTGCCACGAGATGCTGTATAGGCAGGTCTGCTATTTCCCGTTGGCCATGCGAACCATCTGGTTTTGAAGGTTCGCATCAACCGTCGGTTCATTTCCCGGCACGAGCCGGGAGAGCATTTGCAGGCCACTGCGCTCCCCAAGCGGAATGGCGCGATTCTGTTCCAGGGCAGCCACCAGTTCGTCCAGCATCGAAACGCTTCGTGAAAGCAGCATCACCTCCGACTGATCGCGCGGCCTGAACAACCGCACCATCCGGTCTCGACACGCCGGCGTGATATTCCCCGTGTCTACCAACCGCTCCACACGCTTGCGAAACAGATCCGAATTCTCATTCCGCAACGGCTCATTGGCCGCAAGGTGGAAGACCATCGCCGTCTTTGCGATCCCCGCCATCGGGACAAATCCCCCCTGCCCGCTCACCACGGGGATCGGCGTCAATGACGAGTGAATGACGCAATCTCCGAACGCATTGCCCTGGCCATCCACAAACTGCGGATCAATACCGAGCGAAACCTTGTTGCGTGCCGCCAGTTTGATTGCATCTTCTCCAATCAGTTGGTGGAGTAATTTGAGATTGTCGCCCTCGCGTTTGATGTCGATGACATAACCGAGATTGTCCCGAGCGCTGATCGAGTGATCGACCGGCACGGGCACATCCACCCCCGCCGCCTTCATCCGCTGAAAGTTGGCGACCCAACCCTCAAGCCGTTGCTCATCCACATTCAATTCAAATTGACCCGCCGGATGAAGATACCGGCCCGTGCGGATACCATCGGCCCAGAAATAGGCGACCGGCTGACCATTCACCTCCTTCGGAAGTTGCTCCGCCTTGGCCGGCATCAGAGCCGCGGCAGCGTGCAGGTAATAGACCCTGGGAGAAGCCCTGTCGCCCGAAGACGACAACGATGTAGGTTCATTCTCATTCATATTTCTTGGATTCGCTGTGTGTTGGTGGCGTGGGCGTCTCGCCCGCGTTTTGCGTTCAAGATTCCACGGGTGAGACGCCCATGCCACCTATTTTCTTATTTCGTGGTAAGCACTCAGGCTTCCATTGCAATAATCTCAATAAACTGCGATATTTGGCTGCGAAAGAAGCATAAATTGGCTGAGCGGAGATCCCATGGAAAACACGTTAAAAGTAGAAGTTACCCATCGCCCCGGCATCGCTATCGTGAAATTATCCGGTGAAGCCCGTCTGCAAATGCGGCCATTGGAAATTGAATTCACTCGGCTCTCAGCAGAGCACCTTTCCGCCGTCATTCTGGATATGGCCGACCTGTCACTGGTTTCCAGTCTTGGAATGGGGTTGATGGTCAGCCTTCGAAACAGCCTGAAGCACCGGGGCGGTCGACTGCTTGCGGCCGCCGTTCAACCGCTGGTTCTGGATAGCTTTGTGCGCGCGCGACTGGAAACGATCTTTGAGGTCTTTGATTCAGTCGACGCAGCCACGGCATCGGTTTCCGTCCTTGCCTAGTCCTTAAACCAGCGTGTTACCGACGGCCTCGATCAGCGATTGTTCACAAAAATAACTCCAAATGCCTGTCTTTTGGCGAACTTCGCCGTCTGTTGTGTTGTTGATACCCGCAGACAAGAAAGGCATTTGGAGTGAAT
>JBBRMF010000388.1:0-3608 GCA_038230975.1 Tepidisphaerales bacterium | reverse complement strand
TGTTAGCAAACAACTGGTTACTAATTTCAATGGAGGAGTGGTAAATGGGAGCGAATTCTACACAAGCGGTCGCGATCTTCTTTACGTTGAGTGGCTTTGTCCTGCTGGCAGGAGCCTTCGCTGGCGGCGGGGTCATAGTGGCGCTGGGTGCGTTGCTGTTGCTCGGCATTGGAGTTTTCCTTTTTTTGAAGTGCAAACCGTGGGAGCACCAGAATGAATAGCTGGCCCGCGGCCCGAATCCGGAACGAGGAGATAAGAAAATGATTATCGCGGGAATCGTCGTGACGTTGTTGGGTTTCTTGATCAGCGTGGCCAGCCTCGGCGTAACATCTAGCGTCGGAGGCCGCATGGTCATGGTGCTGCTGGGCATCGCTGTCAGCTTGGTGGGAATCATCGGCGTGCTTAACCGCGGCTACCTGAGCAAGGCCATCTGGAGGAAATAATCCATGAAAAAAACTACGCTTTTACTTGGACTGATCTTGATGTTGAGTCAGGCGCCCTTCGGGGCCGCTCAGACTCCAGCCGCGGCGCCCCCTCCGAATCAGGTCGCGCCGGCGACCCCTCCGCCTGCTCCCGTGTCGATCACCGACGCCGACCTCAAGGCTATCCCCGCGCCGGATACCAAGGCTCGCTCCAACGGAGATCCGGACGGTAGCCTGACTGGCAATGTATCGGATATCACCGTGGCCGACCCGATCACCGACAAGACTCCCAAGGCGAAGGGCCTCACTATCGGAGATATCGCGAACCAAATCGGTCAAAACAAGATCGCCATCAATTTCGTCTGGACTCTGGTCGCTGGTTTTCTAGTCATGTTCATGCAGGCCGGGTTCGCCATCGTCGAGGCCGGTCTGTGCCGCGCCAAGAACGCCAACCACACCATGATGATGAACTTTATGGTGTACGGCGTTGGCATGCTCGCGTACTGGCTGATCGGATTCGCAATCCAGGAAGGCGGCGTTGGCGGTGTTGCAAACCTGGGGAATTCGCCCGTGCTTAGCCGGGAGTTCGTGATGACCTTTTTCGGTAAACCCTTCGGGTTGTGGGGTCAAGGCGGCTTTTTTCTGACTCACGGCGGCGGCTATGATGTGTTCGTGATGGTTCTGTTCCTATTCCAAATGGTGTTCATGGATACGGCGCTAACCATCGTGACCGGCGCAGCGGCCGAGCGGTGGAAGTACGCCGCGTTCATGATCTCGTCGTTCGTGATGGGCGCCTTCACCTATCCCCTTTTCGCGAATTGGGCCTGGGGTGGTGGCTGGCTGGCGAATTTGGGAGCAAACTTCGGATTGGGGCACGGTTACGCAGACTTCGCGGGATCGGGCGTGGTGCACGCAGTGGGAGGCATTACCGGGCTCGCGGTCTCGATGATCGTCGGGCCGCGCATCGGTAAGTTCACGCGCACCGGTAAGCCGGTTGCGATGCCGGGTCACGACTTGCTGATCGTACTCACGGGTTGCTTTATTTTGGCGTTTGGCTGGTTTGGATTCAATCCGGGCTCGACTCTGGGCGCATCCGGCAACGGCAGCCTACGCATCGGTTCGATCGCCGTAAATACGATGCTGGCTGGAATGGCAGGTTCTTTCGGCTCGATGCTCTACATGTGGATGCGGTATGGAAAACCGGATGCGTCCATGACCGGGAACGGGCTTTTGGCTGGCTTGGTGGCGATCACCGCGCCGAGCGGGTTTGTGAACACGGTGGGAGCCTGCATCTTGGGACTGATCGCGGGTGTCCTGGTGTGCCTGTCGGTCGAGTTCGTCGAAAAAGTGATGAAGATTGACGATCCTGTGGGCGCCATCTCGGTTCACGGCACAAATGGATTATGGGGTGTGATTTGCGTGGGCTTGTTCGCGGATGGCAAGAGTAATTACGGAGGCTCCTGGAACGGCGTGAACGGCAATGTCACCGGTCTGTTCTACGGCGATGCCGGGCAGCTAGTGGCTCAGTTGATTGGCGTGGCCACTCTTATCGGCTTCGTATTCACGTTCAGCTTCGTACTCAACCTGATCATTGACGCCGTTGTGGGCCAGCGAGTTAGCGCAAAGTCGGAACTGGAAGGTCTGGACCTGCCAGAGATGGGGGCGCTGTGTTACCCCGAATTCGAACTCAAGGCGAGTTCGGTAGGAGCGTCGTAAGATGTCGACCGCGCTCCAACCGATCCGGACGGTGCAGTTTCCAGTTCTTGATCGTCCTACACGCCCGCTGCCGGTTCCCTGGCGAGACCCTCACACGGTCTTGCCGGCGGAACTGAAGGCGTATATCGGCTTTCTAGAAAAGGCATGTGACGCACATCCCCTTTCAGCGGACCTGCGAACCTGTTTGGGCGTGGCATATGCCATGAACTTCGACGTGTACAAATCCATGGACACGCTGGAGGCCGCAGTGGAAATGGATGACATGCATTTCTTTGCGCAGATGAAGTATTCCGAACTGCTCTATCGTCTGAGGGCCCTGGAGCGGGCGGAAGCAGAAACGGTCAAAGCAGTGAATCTGGCCGGCAATGGTTGGGAACTATCCATCGCCAGAAAGCAACTGCAAGACATCCGGCAGAAGCGGCGCGATGGAAGTCAAAAGCCGGAATGGAACAAACCACTCAAGTCGCCGGCTATTGCTCTGGTGGCTTTGGTGACTATCCTGAGCGCGATTATGGTGATCTGGAAATGAAATGGAAATATTTCTGCGGCGCGTGCCTGGTGGTGGGGGCCGCGCTGCTCAAAGCGGGCGCGCCGACTTTTCCGGTAATAGCCGGTATCAGCCTGGCTGCCTTTTGGAATTTCTTGAGGCACCGGCCGAACTCTGCGCGAACCGGCTCGACGGTGGCAAAGGCACGATAACTTCTACGAAGAGGACGGTGAATCCATGAAAAAAATCGAAGCCATCATTCAACCTCACAAGCTGAATGAAGTAAAAGAAGCATTGCACGGCATTGGCGTAGAAGGGATGACCATCGCCGAGGTGCGCGGCCACGGCCGCCAGAAGGGGCATACGGAGACCTATCGTGGGAACGAATATACGGTGGACCTTTTACCCAAGGTGAAGCTGGATATAATTGTCGCCGACGGCCGGGCGAAGCAGATCGTCGAGACCATCATCGCAGCGGCAAAGTCCGGCAAGATCGGCGATGGAAAAATATTTGTCTCCTCCATTGACGAAGCCATCCGTATTCGCAGCGGCGAAGAGGGCGAGAGCATTCTCTAACACCGCTTTCGGCTCCCTGCCCTGGATCACCATAGATCCCGCATCGCTACCGCCCAGTAGCGGACTATGCAAAATATAGACATCGGCCAACTTGTCCGTCAGACGATGATGGTTTTAACACTAATCATCGTCGCCGCCAAATTCGGAGGCGAACTGATGGGGCGTCTGGGGCAACCCCCTGTGCTGGGCGAGTTGATCATGGGCGTGCTCCTGGGCAATCTGAACCTGTTCGGCGTTACGGTACTCGATCCGTTGAAGAACAGTTCGCCGCTAAGTGTTCTTGCGGAAATCGGAGCGATTCTCCTGCTGTTCGAGGTCGGCGTGGAGTCGGACTTGGTTCAACTGCTGGCAGTGGGCTGGTCTTCTTTGCTGGTTGCGATCCTGGGCGTGATCGCGCCGATGGTGCT
>JBBRMF010000387.1:0-3610 GCA_038230975.1 Tepidisphaerales bacterium | reverse complement strand
GTAGGCGAAGAGCTCTTCGGCCTTCGTCGGAAAGCCCTCCTCGAGCTCCTTTGCATTGGCGATGCCCTGCCGGTAGTTTTTGTTTTGCGTCGTGCGCAGAAGGCTGACCAGCTCCAGGCTGTGGTCTTCATCGATGGCCCGGCGGATAAACTTATATTCCCAACGCGGCTCGCCTTCGATATAGAGGATTCGCGGCTTGCGCGCGGACACATTAACGAGCCGCGTTAGGGCGTTATTGGCCTTGTTCTCCTCTCCCGGCAGAGGATCGATGCTGATCTGCAAGTTGCGCGGCCCGGCCGCTCCCGCGTTGAACACCAACGACTCGGTTTGCATGACGCCATCGCCCTTCAAATCGATCGGCTGCGACGCTAGGACCTTACCGCCATCGCGCACCGAAAGGCGCGCCTTTTCGCGGGAATAGCCATATTGCCGGAACTGCACCTGCGCATTGAGCCGGGAATCGGCTAATGCTCTTGCCGGAACCGTGACATCGGTAATTTCGATGTCTTTCGGGAGCTTCTCGCGTCCGAAACCAATCGTGTGCACCGGGATTCGCTTCTGCCGGATGCGCGCGATGGTATCGGAATCGAGGCCGCCGGAATTGTCGGCGCCATCCGACATCAGAACGATCGCGCCGAGCGGCAACGTCGAAGCCTCGGACATGGCCTGATTCAAACTTTCACCGATGCGGGTTGCGTTCGCGTCGGGGGCGAGCGAGGCGAGCTGAGTCTCCGGACGGTCGACGCGCCGCAGGTCTTTGCCGAACCGGTACAGGCGTACCTGGAAATTTTTTCCGAGCGCGGGGGAAAGATCGCGAGTGAGCAGATCTTTTGCGGCGTCCAGGCGGCTCTTGCCGTCTTCGACGATGCCCATGCTGCGCGAATCGTCGAGCAGCACGGTCACGACGTTCTGCTGCGGCCGCAGCGTCGCGATGCTGATGGCGGGATGCCATAGCATCAGCAACACCAGCGCGATCAGCGCGGTTTCCAGCAGCCAGATCGCGATAGGACGCGCGCCGGTAAGCAGCCCGCGATTGCGCCGCATGTGCCAGAAGAGGGCCGCTCCGGCCGCCAACACCGCCACCGCCAACAGCCAAAGCGGCCAGGGCGCGAGGAAGACAAACTTCCCCTTCGCAAAAGTAGCGGGCGAATATTTGAACAGGAATTCAAACATGAAAAACGGGCCGGGATCCCGAACCCTAGTGTGTCATGGAGTAAATAATGTAGTTAATCCCGATCCGGTATGCCTGCGATGTGTACTTCTCTTCATACTGAGGATTGTCGGCATGCTCCCACGCATCGCCATTGTCCTGGTTGAAAGTCATGGCGGCCATCACGCGTCCCTTGTCGTCGTAAATGCCGCGCCAGTGAGGAATCACTCCGTCCTTTTCGTAAATTTTGCCGCTATACAGATACTGCAAGCCGGGAACTTGAAGACGCTCTCCCAAATCGTACAACACGTGAAAAATCGGGTCGCGGCCGTCGATCTCGACAATCGGACGATCGGGAAAGATCCGGCTCATGCTGGCCGTGAAAACTTCCCATTCGTACGTTCCGTGAAAGTCGTCAACCATAAGAAACCCGCCCCGCAGCAAATATTCCCGCAATAATTTGCATTGTTTATCGGTCAAATCCCAATGCCCGACTTCGACGGCGTAGACCCAAGGCCAGTTGAAAATCTCGTTATCGTCGAGATCGAGATCGACGATCTGCTCGGTGGAGCGAGTGTGAATGCGCGTGAGACGGCGGACGCCCTGTACGAACTGGCGGTCGGCCTTGGGAAAGTCCGTGGGCCAACTTCCGCGTCCGCCCCAGTACCCGGCGTAGCGGCCCGACGGATATTTCAGGCGGGCAAAGGCCCACTCGGTCTTCTGATATGCGTCCGCAGGAACAGGGACCGGGATATCTTCCTCATCGGTGTACTGCCGGAACTGCGCCTGATATGCGAAGAGAGCGGTAAGACAGGGGAGAATGATGAAAGCCGCCGGCAGGGCGAAGCGGATCCGCATGGAAAATCCCAGAATAACATCGCGGGGATTGCGGGCCGGTTCGGACATCCACGATCATGAGAGGAAAGCGATTCACCGGAGTTGCAATGGACGACAACAATGGTGAGGGATAACGCGGCTCGACCGCTTTGAGCAAATGATCGAGCGATCGATCGGAGAAGTGATGGTCCACGTCCCCCGGTTGTTCGGGTCAGAATCGCGGGCTTTGCCGCACCCCGGTCACTGGCATTGGAGCCTTGATCATCGACGGTCAAAAGCTGATCGAAAGGCTCGCGGTTGCATACCACCGTTACGGACCTGATTGGAGGAACCTCTATTGGCAGTGGCTAGATGCTTTTGCTCAGATCGCAAACACGATTTCCGTGTCGCTGGCACAATTCGAGCAGACCCCCGGCCCGGTTTTAAATTCGGTGCCTACTTCAACTATTTTTCCCAGAAGCTGGGGCTGATTTTCGCGGGCTAGCCTAATTAAGCAATTTTTGCAAAATTTTTCACCTTGATGATCTTTTAGAAATCGGGTTTGGATGGCACCGGTTGGAGGAAGCATATATTGATTATCAGGCCAATCGAGAACCAAAAGGCTCGGATTGCTCGGTAGGTGTGTGAAAATTGCGTTAACGGATTTAGTTCCAGGTGGCGCTATAGACGCCTCTACCCGTCGGAGTATCGCAGAATATCGTGAAATTCTGGGGTTTGTGAGTGAACGGATTAAATCGTTCGCCATCAGAATTCGCGAACTGCATTGCTCCCGCCGTATATCTCTCACCTGCGCGCATTTGCCCAACTTTCAACGAGTATCCAGACATCAGTCCAAAATTGATCGCTAACTCAACATTTCCCCACGCGAAAGAATCATTGTTTTGTATAACGAACTGCGTGCCCGTAAAATTTACAGTGGCGTTTAGATGCACCTCTTGTGAGGTGCCTCCGCCACTTCCCGAGGTGTTCGTATCGCTAGTTCCTGTTGCTAATATCACTAACGCGATTAGCCCACCAAGGGTGAAAAGTCGCTTTCTCAACACAATATGTTCCTACGATACGACATGCCGGTAAGAGCCAACAGAACGCCGACAAGATACAGCGCTAGGTCAGCAGGATCAAAGGTGCCGGAGATCCATCCAACTCGTTGCCCCAATTCGCTCATCGGCCCTATTGCGCAGGCTAAAACAATCCAAAATGTTGCTTCGGTGCATGGAGCTCCGGACCACACCAAGGCAGTCCACGATACCGCAGCATAGCTCCATAGCGCAGCGGGAGCGCTCATGATTACCCACTCAGGAAGCAAACTGCGGAGCGCGGGGCTCAAGTTCCGCACTGCGAGAAGTGCCGGTGTGAGGCCGAGTTTCTGGCACCAGGAGAACATGAGCAAACTAGAAGGACGAAAGAGCAAGTAGATTGCTCCTCCAAGAAGGAGTGGTAGAAGGACGTGGACAAAGGTTGACTTGAGTCCGCTGTGGCACTTTGTCATTTATCGGTCAAATCCCAATGCCCGACTTCGACGGCGTAGACCCAAGGCCAGTTGAAAATCTCGTTATCGTCGAGATCGAGATCGACGATCTGCTCGGTGGAGCGAGTGTGAATGCGCGTGAGACGGCGGACGCC
>JBBRMF010000386.1:0-3613 GCA_038230975.1 Tepidisphaerales bacterium | reverse complement strand
TTAAATTTCAGCTCAACGCGCGTCCAGTCCTTTGTACCGCTGACGGCATTGGTCTTGAGTTGATGAACGTGCAGATTCAAGACCGCTCCCTGAGCAGACCCGAAGCGTGTAACGCCTTCGGTCTTGATCCATCCGCTTAAAATATAATCGGTGTTTGGATCGCACTTGATATCGCACATCCAACCGGCATCGACACCCTTTTCTGAGTGAATCATCACGCTGTGTTTGCCGGTATGACTGACATCCGACCATTCGTACTTCACGTCATTGCCACCGTATTGATTGGTGCTCCAACCGATCGGTTGCAGGTTCTTTTCATTTTCAAAGGATGGATTTCCAATCAGGTTCGGATTCTCAACTTTCACCTCAGGTTGAGTTTCACTGCCGCCGGCCGCGACAGGATTCGCCGCAAAAACGGCTTTCAGGAAACCCGCATCGTGCTTGGCAGCCGCGATGACGGCGGCATCCACCAACCCCGTGTCATTCGGTGGGGGAGCCAATTGTGGCGCACCCGGAACAAGAACGGGATTCCTGGTTTGACCGGCCGCGCGCGGTCGCTGACCCGGCGTATTCATTAACTCGGCATCTCCACCGGCAGCCAACGTCTGATAGACGGCTTGACCGGCGACATCCGAAGCGGGCATTTCCGAAATCGCCAACAACGCCGCCTTACTTACCAGAGGTGCATGGTCCGAAATCAGTTTGCCATCTAATATCGCCGTCAATGATTCCGCATTGCGCGGCAACACCATCAACGCATTTTTCCGAACGCCCGCCGATGCATGACCCAGTGCCTTCAACACCGCTGCATTCGCCGCCGCATCCGATCCATCCAACCCGCCCAGATCCGCAATGGCCCACAGCGCGTGAATCGCCGCGGTATTCAAGCCGATTGCATCTACGCTCGGATCGTTCACCAACTGGATCAATGCCGGAATCACATCTTTTTTCCCGCGTTCCACGAGCAAGCGTTGCGCGTGATTCCGCCAGAGCATGTTGTCGCTCTTCAACGCTTCGATCAGCTTTTCAGGGGAAGCATCGGTCAGATTCAAAATCGGGGAGGGCTTGCCATCTTTATAGACCAGCCGATACACCCTGCCATGCCGTTTATCGCGATGATCGGTGACATACGCACCACCTTTACCGCCGGGGAAACCCTGCGGAATCGGATTGTGTTGAATGATGATGTTGTACCAGTCGATCATCCAGACTTGCCCATCCGGACCCACGGTCGCCGCGATCGGAGCCGTCCACTCATCGTTGCTGGCAAAGAGATTAAACCGATTCACCGCGACAAATCCGCTGCCGCGCGGTTCCATCGCGAATTGTCCCACCAGGTGACCTGTCGGCTCAGTCACGAAATTGACGTGATTCCAATAGAAGGGCGGATAAGTCCTCGCCGTGTAAAGATCCGCACCGGCACCAGCGGTGTAACCCCCATGCTGATCGACCTGCCGCACTTTTTCGGTGATCGGATAAAAGTGCCATTCATCCCAGATCGTCGCCGGGCGATGTGCTGCCCAACCGCGGACGGTTTCAAAATATCGATTCGGAATTCCCAGATAAAAAGCCGGATTGTGATTCGCTGTCGAGGCAAACAATTCAAAATCTTCGCTCACACCCACGCCCCAGGTGTTGTTGTTCGTCGAGCCCAGAAACTCCAGCACCGATCCATCCGGCTTAAACCGGAACATTCCGGCACCGAACGAAAGCTTCTTCCCGCCCACTTCCCCTCTAAATCCGCTGTAGCCCACCGTGCCATAAATCCAACCATCCATGCCCCAATGCAGATTGCTTGGGCCCGCATGCGTATCACCCGTGCCCCAGCCCGTGAACAGCGTTCGGCGTTCCGTCGCCATGCCCGTGCCGGATGTATCTTTCAGAAACAGCATATCCGGCGCCTGCGAGACAATCACGCCGCCGTTGGCGAACACCATGCTTGTCGGAATGCTCAATTTGTCCGCAAAAACCGTGAACTTATCGGCAACTCCGGTTCCCTTGGTATCTTCGCAAATCGTAATGCGATCATGTCCCTGGCCGGCGGGTTGTAACTCATTCGGATAATCAAAAGTCTCGGCCACCCACAGCCGGCCGCGCTCATCAAATGCCATGCAGATCGGTTTTTTGATGTCCGGATCACCGGCAAAGAACTTCGGTTCAAACCCGGGCGCCATCGCCATGTGCTTCATCGATTCCGGGATATTGATCGGTTCCTGCACTTTGGTAATCAAAGCACCTGGCCCACCAAGATAGTTCGGCAGCTTGCCTTCACCATAGGTAAACGGCTTCAAAGGTGGCTGCGCCGCCAGGGCCCAATCTCCGGCCGCCCACTTGATGCCGCGCTCGATCAGGTTTTCAAAACCCGGATTGGCCCAAGTCCGTTCATCGTGACCCCAGGCTGTGTAGAACACGCGGCCTTTTCCCTGATGGCGAACCCATGTCCAGGGTTCTTTCGCATCGCCTTCAATTCGATACGCCAATACCGTACGGCCTTCTTCATTGTGCTTCGAATGAACGTAAGTCTCATCCCAATTCTCGATCGGAGTAAGACCTTTCATGATCGGATGGTCCGGCTGAACGATCGTCTCCTTAAACACACCCGTGGCATGGTGATCAAATCGCGCGCCCATCAAGGCGATGATCTTTTCGGAATTACCGAAACACGCCGACCCACAGTGGTTAGGAACAAAACCATGGCCGCTTTCGACGAAATCAAGGAGTGCTTTTTCCTGCTCCGGTGAAATTTTTACGATGTTCGCATAAACGAATAGCGCATCGTACCGATTGAGCGTTTCCGGGTTCAGATCCGTCATGCGATCCGTATAAGTGAAGTCGATTCCGCGCTGGCCCATCAGACTATAGATCTGCCGTAGGCGCAGAAGTGGATCATGGTGACCATGATCCCCGAGGAAAAGCACTTTGACCCGGCGAGGGGCCGGAGCACCAGAATCAGAAGCAGGTTCTGCCGCTGCCCAAACGTTTGTCACTCTGGACATCAATGGTACGACAAGGCAGAATGCCAACGCCGCCATGAGGCAAAGACTCAATCGAGAACGGCTCAATTTCTGATTCAACTCTTTATGCACTGATCGTACTCCAAAAGAACTGTCAGGCCGGACAAACGAAACCAATGGACTTGGACTTCACAACCGCCAGCGTAGGTATATTACCGCATACGCGGACACTGACCATGAGGTTGTGCGCAATCTACTTGAGATATTTTACGTACCGGTGTTTTTGAAAGTTCAGGCATGCCACGTGCTCGTAAAACCATCGCGCTTCTCGTCGAAACCTCCAACGACTACGCGCGCGGATTGCTGCATGGAATCGTGGCGTACGTGCGCGAACACCGCCCCTGGTCGACCTACCTGGCCGAGCACGGGCGGGGCGATGCGCCGCCCACCTGGCTGAATCGTTGGCCCGGGGATGGCATCATCGCCCGCATCGAAAACCCCCGCATCGCCAAAGCCATCCGCGCGTGTCGGCTTCCCACGGTCGACTTGTCCGCCGCCGCCTTGATCCCCAATATCCCGATCGTCGAAACCGATAATGTCGCCATCGCTACCCTCGCATTTGAACACCTCAAAGAGCGCGGCTTCAAACATTTCGCCTA
>JBBRMF010000385.1:0-3614 GCA_038230975.1 Tepidisphaerales bacterium | reverse complement strand
CGTGATCGAACGGCAGCTTGCCCATTCAGAACGAGACAAAGTCCGTGCGGCATACAACCATGCTCAGTACTTGCCGGAACGTCGGACGATGATGCAATGGTGGGCCGACTACCTCGACGAAGCCGCAAGCAAGAAGTAGCCGTCACGCAATGCCTTCGGGCATTACGGAGCGGCGCTTGCGCCCCTCGGTGGATGAGCTTATAGTCAACTCCCCCTATGCAGCAGATCGATTACACATGCACTCAATTGTCCGATGAAGAGTTGGCGGAGATTTTCGAAAGAAACCGGCAATTGGACAAACGCGACCAGAAAGAAGAACAATTGCGGTGGGCCAAAGCACGAAATTTCAGGTTCTCGGGTGGGATGTGTTAGCTTCGATCGTCGGGCTGAAGCGTTGTTGATTTCGCCTGTAGTTTCCACACTTCTTACGTCCTGCCCATGCCGTTGCTAATTCGGGAACCGTTATCTGACGCAGCAACCTTTCTACGAATGCTTGCAGTTTTGTTGACGAATGATGCAACAGACCTGCTCAGCGGTAAGTTCGATGTGTCTGGCGGCTGAATATTCTCAGCATATGCGAGATGGGCAATTCATCGGCCCGTGCCAGCATGAGCGTAGTTGCGTAAGTATCGCCCGAGTAATGAGTTATGGATTCTCTGCAATCGCGTTGTGTTTGCGATGAGGCCCAAAAACTGGCAAATGAAGTTTTAGACGGTTTCCAGCCTCGGCGACAACGACCATTTCAGTCGAACAATTTTCCAAATTTTTTCAAGATGCCATAACAGGCATAGAGACAATGCTTTAGGGCGAATCTCGCCTTGCATCGCCATTTGTTTCATTTGACGGAAATCGCATCTCTCAACGTTCTTCCTTCGACAACCAACCGTCGGCGACAAGCTGGGAGTGCCAGTGAGTCACGGGGGCAGGTTGACAGGAGGAAACGATGCCAACACTCACCCGCAAGCCACTCTCGTGGTTCAAAACCGACCCAAATCAACCCCGCAAACACTTCGATGCGGCTGAGCTTCAGGCGCTCGGTAACTCTCTAAAAATCAAGCAGCTACAACCGGTCGTCGCCCGTAGCGACGGAACACTGGAGATTGGCGAGCGTCGGTACCGCGCTGCCGGAGAGGTGGGAGTAAAAGAACTCGACGTCATCATTACCGACGAGGAGTTATCGGAAACCGAGCTTCGCATCTATCAGCTCATGGAAAACATCCACCGAGTTGAGCTATCCGATCCTGAGAAGTGCAGCGCCTGCGAGGAATTGGTTCAGCTTAACCCAGGATGGACCAATAAGGATCTGGCGACCCGCTTAAATTTGACGGTAGGGACTATCACCAAATACCGCTCTGCGTATCGCTGCATCCCGCAGGTGAAGCAGGCACTTGATGAAGGTCGTATCGGCATCACCGCTGTCTATGAGATCAGTCGGGCGGAGCCAGCGCAACAAGCCGACCTGCTCACACGGCATGTGGCAGGGTTATCCCGCGACGGCCTCTCAGCGCATATCCGCAAACAGAAGAAGGCGGCAACGCCGCAGATTCGGACGAAGCGCATTGCCTGCCCGTTGCCTTCCGGCGTGAGTATCACGGCGTCAGGGCAAGAGCTGTCGCTTGACGACTTCATTGAAGCACTCGGTGAAGCCCAGAAGGAAGCCCGCAAGGCTCGCGAACAAGGCTTGGATTCACGGACATTCGGGGCCGTGATGAAAGATAAGGCCCGTAAACGATGAAAGTTCAACACTTCAAGGGAGACATTGCCATGTTGTTTGATGCTGCTTTGTGTTTAGGGGTAGTCGGATTGTATGCGGCCATCTTCTTTGTCCTGAAGACAGATTATTACGACGCGATCAGGGAGTGCTTGAGTTCGCTTGAGTACATCCGGCAACACGATCGCGCCATTGCAGCTAAAGAGCATGAATTGTCCGCACGCGGACATTCATCACAAGGCACGGAGCCTCCTGCCGCCAACTCTTAACTTCCACAGTTTTCTGTCGAACGCTTTGCGTGTGTCTTAGAAGGAGATTTCTATGTTTGTGTTTGTCTTTACCGCCATCCTCACGCTGGCCGTGGTGTTTGTGCTCACGAACTTGCTTGACCCTCTGATGTCGAGGCTATCCGAGATCAGGGAATGCCTTCAACGACTGGAGAACATCCGTCGGATTCAAAAGGAAATGCAGGATCTCGCCCATGAGTGGTGGATGCTCGATCTTATGCGACAGCGAGATGAGGTGATTCAGCGGCGAAGCCTTGAACAAGAAGTGAGCGATTCATGCAAGGAGGAACCAACGCCATGACGCAGTCATTAACACTCTTGGCCTTGATCCTCACGGCACTTGCCGTTGCTCGCTGGTGTGAAAAGCGATCCTTCACACAACTCCCGAAACCCATTCGCGATTTGCTCGATAGACCACTGCTGTATTGGTCGGATGGAAACCCATTTACGGTTCGCGACCTGCTGAACGGTGGCGTGAGTATCACCGGGCGTGCAGGCTCGGGCAAAACCAGCAGCAGTGGTCGGGAAATCGGCCAGGCGATCATCGGCCACTCAAACTCCGGCGGGCTGATCCTCGCCGCGAAGCCAGAGGATTTGGACATGTGGCAGGACATGTTCAAGAAGGCTGGCCGAGAAAACGATCTGCTCGTTTTTTCGCCAAGCACGCCGCTACGGTTCAATTTTCTCGGCTATGTGCTGGAAATGGGCGGGCACACGAGGGACGTAACCCGCTGCATCACGGTGATTGGCGAGACGCTTCGGGCCTCCGATATCAAGGGCGGGGAAAGTGCGGATTTCTGGGAACGTGAACAAGAGCGGATGATTTACAACGCTGTTGAAATC
Organism: Tepidisphaerales bacterium; assembly: GCA_038230975.1. Lineage (GTDB taxonomy): Bacteria > Planctomycetota > Phycisphaerae > Tepidisphaerales > Tepidisphaeraceae > JANXVV01. Next base: position 773 of record JBBRMF010000385.1, on the reverse strand, counting down.
GTGCGAATGGCCACGGGGACGGTCACGGCCCCAGCCATTCAGCGATTCATCTCAACGGCTGCGTTGAATCCCGCCCAGATCACAAGCCCTGAATGGCGGGCGGGCTATTGCAACCAGTGTCTTGCCGATGCGTTCGAGAAGCGAACGCCGGGCGTGCAGGCGCATGATTACCAACTTGCTGCGGATTATTGGCTCGGCGAATTCCCGGCGATGGCTGAAAAAACCCGGTCATCCATTTCGACCGGCGTCATGGGCATTTTGCATGTCTTCAACACGGGGATTATTCGGGAACTGGTCAGCACGACCACGAATGTTAGCCCGGACGACATGCTTGCAGGCAAGTGGGTGATCGTGAACATGGCCCCGGCGGAGTGGGGTGACATGGGAGCGTTGATCGCCGGTGGCTGGAAATACCTTGTGCAACGTCGCGTGCTTCGCCGCAAGGCGAACTGCGAAGACGCTGTCGTAGTGATCTGGGCCGATGAATATGCGCAGTTTGTTAACAGTTATGATGCCCATTACTTGGCTCAATGCCGCAGCCACAAAGGCTGCATGGTGGTCCTGACGCAATCTTTGCACAGCTACTACATGAGCATGAAGGGCGAGACTGGCAAGCATCAGGCCGACGCCCTGCTTACCAACTTTTCAACAAAGATTTTTCATGCCCTTGGTGATGTCCAAACGGCGGACTGGGCCTCAAACCTTATTGGCAAGGGGCGTGAAGTCTTCGTTGGTACGTCGCTGGCCCCGATGGAAGACATGCTCTCTGAGTT
>JBBRMF010000384.1:0-3620 GCA_038230975.1 Tepidisphaerales bacterium | reverse complement strand
TGATCGTAACCTGGAGCGCCAAGCTGAATGCCGCCGATATTCTCAACCATCCACTGATAAACCGCCCCGAAGGAATAATGCGAGAAAGAATTCATTCCGGGATCTTGAAATCCACCGGTCGGCGTCCACCCATCCCAGCGCTCCCAGATGCTCGTTGCCCCTTGCTTGATGCTGAATCCCCAGGAAGGAAACGTATCCTGATGCAGCAGCCGAAACGCGACATCGGTTCGATCGATTTTCGACAGCGCCAACATCAAATCTTTCGTGCCGATGAAGCCGGTGGAAAGATGCCATTGCCGTTGCTCGATATCCGCCACCAGATGTGCGGCAGCCAATTTCCGCATCGCCGGTTCCAGCAAATCAAACGCAATCGCCAGCACATATCCCGCCTGCGTTTTGCCTTCGACATGACCGTCTGAATCAACATATTTAAAGTTAAAAGCCGTCTTGATCTTCTCGAATAAGTCAGTGTACTTCTTCGCATCATCGACTTTACCGAGTGCCACGGCCGCCTGCGCCATGATGCGGACGCTCTTCGCAAAATACGCCATATAAATGACGTCCTTCGGCGTGTCCGCCCCGATACTGAGCCAATCGCCAAAGCAATGATATTGCTTAGGTGGATACAGTTCTTTCGTGCTCCGCTTCACGCAGAATTCAGTCAACCGAACCATCGAATCATAGTGACGTTCGAGAAGTTTTTTGTCGCCATAGACTTCGTAGATTGTCCACGGGCAAATAACCCCCGCATCCGCCCACGCCGGCCCGCCATCGTCACCCGCCACTTTTACCGGCGCGACCATCGGGAATTCACCATCCGCGCGCTGACCGTCTTCAAGGTCGATCAACCATTTGGTGAAGAATGATTCGACATCCGTGTTGAGCGTCGCCGTGCGGATATACACTTGAGCATCGCCCGTCCAACCCAGCCGTTCATCGCGCTGCGGACAGTCGGTGGGGATGTCGATAAAATTCGCTCGCTGCGTCCATGTGATATTCCGATACAGTTGATTGAGCATCGGATCCGAGCACAGAAAACTGCCTGTCACCGGTGTATCGCTCGAAAGCGCGATCCCGGTCACCGTATCATCCGTCGGTTTGGTTTTCAGTCCGGTCACTTCCACATACTGAAACCCGTGATACGTAAAGCGCGGCTGCCATGTCTCCTCCGCGCCACCCTTGCAAATATACCTATCCGTCGCCCGCGCCCCACGAAGATTCGTCGTATAAATCGTACCATCCGGATTCAATCGCTCGGCGAAACGCATTCCAACAATCTGCCCCGCATCACCCGTTATTTTCAGCCGTGCGACGCCTGCAAAGTTCTGCCCCATATCCAGCACATAAATACCCGGCTTCGGTTCCGTGATCGCCACCGGTTTGAACTCCGCAAACGCCTTCACCGAAGGCCCCGGATGATGCTGCACCACCGGATTCACCTCCGCGCCCACATCCACCTTATCCCACTTGGCCATGTCGAAATCATTCTGATCCCAGCCTTCCGGAATGCGTCGCGGGTCATACGTTTCGCCCATCAGAAAATCAGCCTCACGCGTCGCGCCGGTCGACGCTTTCCAATCCGGAGCCGTATAGAAATCGGTGACGCTGTTGTCCTCATACTCGATATGAAGCTGCGCTTTCAGCCGTGAATTTTTGCCGTAGTGATTGCGATTGCGCCCCCATCCGATGTAACCCGTATACCACCCATCCGCCAGCACCGCGCCCCAGGCATTATCACCCGACTTGATGAGCTTCGTCACATCATACGCCCGGTAGTAAACGCGCTTGGTGTAATCTGTCCAACCAGGACCAAAATAATCTTCACTGACGCGTTTGCCGTTCAAGACATGATCGTACAATCCCAACGCCGTACTATAGAGCGTCGCATGGCGAATCGGTTTGTCCGTCGTGAATTCCTTCCGCAATAGTGCCGGTGGGGGAAGTTGCAGGTTCGCAAACTTGAGCTTGCCCCAGGGTTTCATTCCGTAATCACCGGTCACGGAAACTTTCGGCCAGGCGTCTTCGGCAATCTCGCGGCTATGCCAGTTCGCGCCGCCGTCCTTCGTGCAATGCCAATTCTCATCCGTGACAATCGTGGTGATTTTCCCGTCGCCCGCGGTGATCGTCAGCTTTGCGATCAAACCCGCGGGCCCGAGCGCCGCATTCTCGATTTGCGCTCGCAGTATGTTTTTGCCGGCCTTTACGTTTGCGGTGATATCCACCGGACTCACTATCCCCACTCCGGACCCACCTTCCGGGCTGCCGGCGACCTGCTGACCGTTGATATCAAACCAGTACCGATTGTCCCCGGCAACAAGCAGTTCGGCTTTCTCGATCTTCACTCGATCCGGCAACAAAAAGTCCGCCATGAAAACGCGCGTTGACCGCGGCGCATCCATCCCTTTTTCATCACCCAACCAAATCCATTTCGCCCCATCAAGCGGCGCATCCGGAAGCGTGACCTCGCGGGCTTTGTCGTATCCAATCCATTGGCCCTTCCAATCGGCCGCATTCAAAAAACCCATCGACCACACCGCCGATGCGCTCCACGCAGAAGGCTTGTCATCCTTGTCCCACGACTGCACTTTCCAATAGTAATAGTGATGCGAAGCAAGCGCTTTGCCGCGATAAATAATTTGCGAAATCTGCTCGCTCGCCACCTTCCCGCTATCCCACAGATCCCCGCGATCTTCCTTCAGCGCCGCTTCCGTCCCCGCGACCAGGATGCGATACGCCGTCTGCTTTTGGCCCCGCCCGGTTGATTCCACCAGCCAACTCAATCGCGGCAGCTTCTCATCGATCCCGAGCGGGTCCGTCAGATTCTCGCACCGCAGATGGGTGACGGAAAATGTCGATGGCTTCTCCTGTGCCGATGCGAATTCTGCAAACAGAAAAACTACGGCAGCAAAAATAATTCCGGAAATCAATCGCATCACAGTCCTCCCGCTGAGGTGGCATGGGCGTCTCGCCCGTGCATTTTTCTGGAAAGAGAAGCACGGGCGAGACGCCCGTGCCACCTTTCTGTCAAACACTTTCGATCAAAAATCAAACTGATCGATATTGCTCTTGTCGAACGTGGTTGGTTTTCCGAGCAGTACATTGTCGCCTTGAATGACGACATTCGGCAGTCGTGTGCCTGCTTTGAAAGTCGTGTCGCCAGGTTTCAGTGTGCCCCGCTTCAGCGCCTCGGCCGTGTAGACCGTCAGATATCCGAGATCCATCGTGTTCCATAGCACGATGCAGTCCGTCACGCCTTCATGCACATACGGCTTGTTTTGATTCGGCAACCCAAGGCCGATCACCTTCAGATCCGCCGTTCGCTTTGCCTGCTTCACCGCCTCCGCCGCCCCGGGAACGGCCGGCGAACAGATCGACATGATCAGCTTCAAATCCTTGTGCGTGTTCATCAGTGTGTTCGCCTCTTGAAACGCTTTATCCTGCTGATCATCGCAAGGCCGCGTATCAACCAGTTTGATGTCCGGATATTTCTCCGCCTGCCGTTTCTTGATCGCGGCGATCCAATCGTTCATGTTACTGGCCGTGAGGGTGGCGGTGATGATCGCGAATTCGCCTTTGTTGCCCATCACGCGGGCGGCGTTGTCCATCAGGGCGTTGCCGAT
>JBBRMF010000383.1:0-3661 GCA_038230975.1 Tepidisphaerales bacterium | reverse complement strand
TCCAGTGATTGGCGTTGCGTACGTGCGTCGATACCGGGCGGATTCGCCAGATCAAGAATCGGGGCCCCTTTTCCATGGAACGGCACACCCTGGTAAAGCGTCGGAAGAAAACCACAATTCCAGTTGGAAGGTCCACCACTTGTGCCTTTGGCGCTTTGCAGCACGACGAAGCCGGGAAGATCGGTCGCTTCACTACCCAGGCCGTAAGTCACCCAGGATCCCATGCTTGGCCTACCGAGTTGCGCGCTGCCGGTGTTGACGAAGATCTGAGCCGGGGCATGGTTAAATTGATCCGTATGCACCGATTTGATGAACGTCAGTTCGTCGACAACTCCTGCCAGATGAGGAAGCACTTCGGAAAGTTCCGCACCGCATTGGCCGTGCTTGCTAAATTTGAATCGAGAAGACATCAGCGCGGCGTTCTTCTCAATGAACGCGTAACGCTGATTTTTCACTATTTCGGCCGGGATGGGTTGGCCGTCAAATTTTACGAGGGCGGGTTTATTTTCAAATAGATCCAGTTGACTCGGCGCGCCGGCCATGAACAGATAAATCACGCGCTTGGCCCGCGCCGCAAAATGGGGCGCGCGGGGGAAGAGAGGGTTATCGATCGCCGGCACGCCGAACGCGTCTTTCGCGCCGACCAGTAATGAAGCCAGCGCAATCTTGCCGAGACCGACTCCACAGTCTTTAAACAGTTGGCGACGGGTTTTATCGTGAAGATTCATATTCATTTTCCGACGGTGGTATGGGCGTCTCGCCCGTGCTTTCTTCTGAAGAAAACGCGGGCGAGACGCCCACGCCACCTAAAAAATTATCACTCTTTCGTGATCGTCTCATCGAGATTTAACAGCGCCCGCGAGACGGTCGTCCAAGCCGCCAGTTGTGCTACGTCAGATCCGGAAGGAGGTTGCACGGAATCCGAAATCGCCACTTGTTTGGCAGTCTCAGGATGTTCACGGAAACGAGCGAGATTTTCATTGTAAAACGCTTTGATCTGCTCGATTTCTTGATCATCCGGCAGACGGGAGACACACACGCGAAACGCGTACACCACACGGCCGGCATTATCTATCGGCCCTTCCTGCATCACGCGCCGGGCCAATCCCTGGGCCGCCTCAACAAACGCCAAATCGTTTAAAGTCGTCAACGCCTGCAACGGTGTATCCGATCGAATTCGGCGAGCGCACACGAATTCAGACGTCGGCGCATCAAACGTGATCAGTTGCGGATTCGGTGAAGTTCGGCGCAGAAATGTATACATCCCTCGACGAAATCGATCCGGCCCGGTACTCGTCGGCCAGCCACTGTTGGAATAGGACAGTGCGCCGATACCTTCCGGCTGCGGAGGAAACACGCTCGGGCCACCGATCTTATCTGTCAATAGACCGGCAGCAGCCAAGGCGATATCGCGAACGATCTCGGCCTCAACGCGCAGTCGCGGGCCGCGGGCCAGCAGTTCGTTGGCCGGGTCGCGCTGTTTGAGCGATGGCGAAACACTTGATGATTGGCGATACGTCGCCGAAGTGACAATCAGCCGATGCATCGCCTTCTGACTCCAATGCTGCCTGATAAATTCCGTTGCCAGCCAGTCCAGCATTTCCGGGTGCGAAGCCAGTTCACCCATTACGCCAAAATCTTCGACGGTCCGGACAATCCCCCGGCCAAAGTAGGTGGCCCACATACGGTTTATCACCACGCGCGGCGTGAGCGGGTTTTCTTCCGAGGCGAGCCATCGAGCAAACGTAAGCCGATTGCGCGGTACGCCGGCCGGAAGCGGTGGCAGCACTGCCGGCACGCCCGGTGTGACTTCCGCGCCGAGATTCAGAAATTCCCCACGGCGATGGATGTGAGTGACGCGCGGCGTGGCACGCTCCTGCATGACCATCGTCGTGGTGTACGCCGGCAACGTCTTTCGCAATTCATCGATCTTCTGATGCTCATTCGCCAGCAGAGGAGTGACGGAAAGATAGTAATTTCTGACGGCAATCTTCTGCGCCTCTGTCCGCTGTTCAGGCGGCAGAAGAACGATCGATTCAATCTCCGCTGGCACTCCACTGGCACGAATATCCCCGTCATCGGCGGTGATGCTGATTCTCAGTCTGCCGACATTTTCCTGCTGGTGGTAATTCTGGACAACCGTAATCGCCAAGGTTGCATCATCCGGCAGCGGCGGTCCGTTCTTCACCTGAAACACAATTGCGTGCGGGTTGGCGTCGCCGTTGGTCATCACCCAGTGCGTATCGCGCTTGCCGTCGATGGCATGATCTGGATTCAAACCGACATCCGCCGTGGCACGATGCAACGCCAGGGGCGACCCTTGTGCGATCGCCGTAAACTCGCTCACCAACCAACCCCCGCTCGGACTTCGCCCCGGCCCACCGTTCGGCTGCGAGGCATCCGGCAACACCTCCATGCGAATCGCCGTGATCTTGGATTGGCCAGGTTTGAATTCAAGTTTGTATTCATCGCGATAAAGATTGTCGCCCGTGAATAACAGCGAGTGGTCCGACAATTTTGAAATCGATCCCCCGTAATTTCGCGAGAATTTTACCGGTTCCAGAATCTTCCAATGAGCCGCCCGCCCAACGACGCTCTTTTCCCACAATGCCTGCGATTCCACCGGCCGTGTTGTCGCCAATGACTTACACTTTTCTTCCCAGCCCGCTCGCGCCTTAGTCATCTCCCCCTCAATTCGTTTCCTCTCTCGATCCACCCGCTCCGAAGGCACATTCATCTCCGGCTCATCCGCATTATTCAGTAGCGCATACAACTGATAATATTCTTTCTGCGTGATCGGATCGTACTTGTGATTATGACACTGCGCGCAGTGCAGCGTCGTGCCCAGCCAGGCGGTTGAAGTGGTTTGGATGCGGTCGACCATGGCCTTGTATCGAAACTCTTCGACATCAATGCCGCCTTCTTCGTTGATCATCGTATTCCGATGAAAACCCGTCGCGATTCGCTGCTGCGGTGTCGAGTTCGGAAGCAAATCTCCGGCAATCTGCTCCACCGTAAATTGATCGAACGGCATATCCCTATTAAACGCATGGATCACCCAATCGCGATAGGGCCAGATCGATCGCGTGCGGTCTTTTTCGTAGCCGTTCGTGTCCCCGTAGCGAGCCAGATCAAGCCAATGGCGGGCCCATCGTTCACCGTAATGCGGATTGGCCAATAGCCGATCCACCAGGCGGTCGTACGCGGTCGGTGAAGGGTCATTGATAAACGCATCGACCTCCGCAGGTGTGGGAGGCAGGCCGATCAAATCCAGATACAGCCGACGGATCAGCGTTGATTGATCCGCCTCCGGAGAAGGCTTCAAACCTTCTTTATCCAGCCTCGCCAGCACAAATGCATCAATCGGATTTCGGATCCAGGCGGTATTCGTCACCTTCGCAATTTCAGGGGAAATCGGCTTCTGATACGCCCAGTGTTTCTTGATCGCCGCGCCGGCGATGTTGGCGTGATCCGGCCATTGCGCGCCCTGATCCACCCAGGTCTTCACCAGCGTGATCTGCTCAGCCGTCAGCGGATCGCGCTTGATGGGCATTCGGTCTTCATCCCCTTCACCGAGGATTCGCTTCATCAGATAACTTTCGCTGCTCTTCCCCGGAACGATCGCCGGCCCTGAACCACCGCCTTGCAACGCAAGCTCGCG
>JBBRMF010000382.1:0-3663 GCA_038230975.1 Tepidisphaerales bacterium | reverse complement strand
ATTTTACAGATTCTCAGCCTATCGCTTTTTGAAAAAATGCCCATTTCACAGGCACTTCAGCCATCGGACTCCCAGTTGGACTTACTCGACCCCGGCAACCAGATGAATCTATTCGACTTCTAACCGGACGGCAGTGGGCTGGCAAGAGGTAGAAGGAGTCAATCAAATGGCACTCTTCCGACGAAAAGAAGCTGGCATCTGGTACGCGGATTTTTACGTGGATGGGCAGCGGGTGCAGGAATCGACCGGCACCGCGAACAAGCGTGAGGCCGAGAAGTTTCTGGCCTTGCGAAGCTCAGAGGTGCAGCGTGGCGTGTATGTAAAACCCATAAAAACCCATACATGTTCCGCTGCCGGAATTGTGGGAGCGATATTTCGCGTACGCCAGGACGCACAAGCGATCCTGGAAACGGGACGAACAGATGTACGGAAACCTCAAGGCCTTTCTGGGCACGGCGAATCTGGACACCATCACCGCATTACGGGTGGAGGAATTTCAGCAGCACCGGGTCCGGGCGGTCTCTCCGGCGACCGTCAATCGCGAGACGGCCCTCCTGAAGCAAATGTTCAACATGGCTGAACGGTGGGGACTTTATCAAGGTTCGAATCCCGTGCGGTGGGTCAAATTCTTGCCGGAGAACAACCTGCAATTCCAAACGGTCAGCGAGGAGGACGAGCGTCGCTTGCTCGAATCCTCACCGCCTTACTTGCGGGAGCTGATCGTTTTTGCGATCAATACGGGCCTCAGATGCGGCGACCTGCTCGATCTGAAATGGGAGGAAGTGGATATCGACGAAAGAAGACTATCGCTCATCATGGGCAAGACACGCCGCAGGCTGGAGATTCCGCTGAACGACACGGCGGCCGCGCTCCTCGCGGGCAAGCAAGCGGTAAAACACGGCCCTCATGTTTTCTACGACCCGGTAACGGGTGACAGGTTTCTCGACCTGAAGGCGGGCTTCAAGGCGATCCTGAAACGTGCTGGTCTGACCGGCATCACGTGGCACACACTCCGGCATACGTTCGCTTCACGGCTGACGCGCTCCGGCGTGGACCTCGTGACAGTGAGGGAACTCCTGGGGCATTCAACGATCAATACGACCATGCGGTACGCGCACTCGAATCACGAGACGAAGGCGCGCGCGGTGGCAAAGTTGCCGACTAGTGACAAAGTAGTGACACAGGTGCCGAGAAAGGCCAAAAAGCCAAAAGCGGCATAGTGACACCCCTCGTAACATGAAGGAATCAGGTAAGATAGTCAACGGAGGAATGGCCGAGTGGTTGAAGGCGGCGGTCTTGAAAACCGTTAGCGGGGTAACTCGCTCGGGGGTTCGAATCCCTCTTCCTCCGCCACATTCGCCGACATTCTAAACCCACGCTTTACCCGTGTGCGCATCGAGATAGCTTGTAATCGCCGACGCCTTGCCCGTAGGACGGGAACCAGAACGGAAAGCGCGTCGTCATTGAGCACTGTCCGTTGGCGATTTGAGTCACGTGCTTGGTCTCCGATACCGCGACTGTCAAACCATCGCTGCGATTGAAAGCAGTTGAATGTTCTCCTTCAGACGAACTCTCTTGCCCACCTCGATCAAATGTTCCTTGCGGACACCGCGAAATTCGGTAATGGGTCAGTTTGAAACCTTCGCGGGCCGCGTTGACTTCGGTTCGATGGCCGTCAAAAGCTCCACCATTTCATCGACGCTCCACACGTGATTCGCAATTCCGGCCTTCATCGCGGGAGTGGTTTTCAACGTCTGGTGAACGCGACCGAAGTTGTACCACGTAAAGTAAATCGCGACTGACGCGGCATGGTTCTCGACCTTCTTACTGAAAGCGTTAGTGAGCCGAGTAAAGCGGCGCATGGACATCCGCATCGAAAGGTTCGCCCGCTCGACGTAGGACGTGCTGATGTGATTGGGATCAGGTTCGCCTAGCATCGGGATCTTTTCGCATCCGATGCAGGTAGCGGGGCTGTAGCGCGAAGCATCAGGCATATCGCGACCGTACACCTTGTGTAGGATCGAATAGTCGATGTCATCCGCAAAGGCATCAATAACGGCATTCAGATATACTTTCAACCCGTCCGTGGTGAGTTGAACGCGATGTGCAAGGCGGCCCGAGAGATCCTGCATGAATTCGGTGGCGCAACCAGCATCCCGTTTGCCGATCAGCCAAGCGGGAATCAGTTTGGTATCTGCATCAATCGCCGTCCAAGTCCAGACGCTCCCGGCAATCCGTTTTTTCGCGATGCTTTGGGTCACGTTCTTTTCCTTGGCGTAAACGAACGACCGAATCTCATCGCACTGAATCCGCTGGCAGGGAAGATTCCGCATCGCGCCATCCATGAACACCGTGCAAGCCGCACCGAGTTCAACCAAGAGCTTTGCAATTGTGTTCTTCGATGCACCCGTGATGCGGACAGTGGAGCGGATCGACATTCCTTCGCAAAGGCATCGAACGATCTGTGAGCGACGGGCCGTATCAAGGCGGTTCATACTGACTATTATGCTTGAACGATCAGGCGATGTCAAGCGGTTGGGGTTGACTTTTCTATGGTTTTGGAAGTATGTTTTTGTCCTTTCGTTGTATCGTGAAGAAGAGATGCCTACCAAACGAAAAACTCGTGGATCGACGCGAACGGTAGCGCCGAAAGATGCTGTTTTAACGTTAAGGGTCAATGGTCCGGGAATTAGGAAGGGCAGGATTTCCGTCCCCAATCTTATCAAGTTATGCCAGGACGCGCAAAGCGCGGTAAATCGCCAAGCGGAGGCACTTGAGGGGCGTAAGACGCTTCACCCAGGACCCGTTGCCGATCAGATACGGCATGAAGGCACATTGGAGTTGATCGGGTTGCGCGAAGGAAGTACGCAGCTCGATTTCGGGCTAGCAAAGCCTCAAATGAATCTCCCATTTGAGGAAGTCAGGAACTTTGGGTCCCAGGTGGTATATGAATTAGCCGACACGATAAAATCCCTTGGCAACGGAAACAAGAAGAGTGATCTGGACCCAGGCGTACTCCAAAGCATTTATGGATTGGGTTCTCTTGTGGAGTCTGGACAGTTTACCGATCTTAAATGGGTGTTTCCCGGGTCCAAGGCCAAGCAACTAGTTGGCTCGGTATCCAGGAAGGTTCGGGAGGCCGTTGCGAGTCAGTTAAGCCGTCCGACATTCAGGTTAACGCAAGTTGATGGTGTTCTAGATATGGCTGACTTCAGTCGTAGGGAACGAAAGTGCAGGATTGATCCGGCCATCGGCTCGCCAGTGATTTGCACGTTTGGGCCAGAACACGAGAATGATGTGCATGAACTTATTCGTAAAGCCGTGCGAGTGGTGGGCCTGGGAAGAATCCAGCCCAGATCGGACCGCATAGACTCCTTAGAGATCCAGAAGATACAAGTTTTACCATCGCTTCATTTAGGCGGCGGAAACTTCTTCTCAACCCCCAGCATTGAACAGCTCGCAGACGCGCAGGGTGTCAAGCCCCTAAAAGATGCCAGCGCTCTACGGGGAGTGCTGGCATCTAAGTTTGATCGTCCGGTCTGGCCCACTTCGATCACTTCATTTGGCCCACCCTGGATATTGATAGTTTGCCTTGAAGCTGCTCTTCGCGTCCAGCGGAGATTTCCGGCGGTTCGAAAAAGCCGTTGACAGATTGGGGCTTAT
>JBBRMF010000381.1:0-3670 GCA_038230975.1 Tepidisphaerales bacterium | reverse complement strand
TTCAGGCATGACTGCATTATAGAGCATTCCACAAGAGGGAGCCCACCGGCTTCGTCGCAGGGCGATTTCAGCAGATCCTCGAAAGAATCCTCCTGCGAATTTCCAACGTTCCCTTTTTCTGGGCGATCCTTATTCTATCGCGTATGCAAGCAAGAAAACTCGATCATTCTGATGTATCTGTCACCCCGGTGATTTTTGGCGCCTGGGCGATCGGGGGATGGATGTGGGGCGGTTCGGAGGAGGCCGAAGCGATCGCCGCCATTCACTCCAGCATCGATCATGGCGTGAATACGATCGATACCGCTGCGATCTACGGAATGGGGCACAGCGAAGAATTGGTCGGCAAAGCCATCGCCGGACGCCGCGACAAAGTGGTGATCGCCACGAAATGCGGCATGCGCTGGGACAGCCCGGACGGTTCCGAACCCTGGCCACAAAAAGACAATAGTGGCAAAGACGTCATCATCCGGAAGAATGCGAAGCCGGAGAGTATTGCGTTTGAATGCGAGCAAAGTTTGAAACGGCTCGGGGTGGATTGCATCGATCTTTATCAGATCCATTGGCCCGATACCTCGACTGCGGTGGAAGATTCAATGGCTGCCATGGTCAACCTCAAGGAACAGGGGAAAATTCGAGCCATCGGTGTGAGCAACTATGATGTGACCTGGCTGACCAAGGCGTTGGCCGTCGCGCCCGTGGCGTCGCTGCAACCGCCATATAGCTTGATCCAGCGGAAGATCGAAACGGAGATTCTGCCGTTTTGCCGGGCGAAGAATGTGGGAGTCATTGTCTATTCACCGCTTGAACGCGGTCTATTGGCCGGTGCTGTTCCACCGGATCGAAAGTTTGCCGAAGGCGATCATCGAGCCACACACAAATTCTTCACGGTTGAGAATCGCAAGCGGATACTGGCGGCGCTGGAGAAGATCAAACCGATCGCCGACAAGCTCAAGGCCAGCATCGCACAGGTTGTGATGAATTGGACTGCGAATGAACCCGGCATCACCGCTGCACTGGTAGGGGCTCGAAATGCCGAACAGGCAAAGCACAATGCGGAGGCGATGAATTTTACGCTGACTGCAGCGGAGCGCGTAGAGATTCGAGCAGCGTTCGACGAGCCCTCGCGCGCGATGACCAGTCCGGCAGCACCGAAATAGGTGGCGGGGGCGTCTCGCCAGCGTGTTTGAATAACCGTGCGCGATCCGTGTAGGTTCCGCCGTGAGATGGAGAATCAGTTTGTGGCACCGGCTTCCAGCCCGTGTTGGAACTTTTGAAATCAAATCACTGCGAAAAAACGAGCTTTTTTTCATCCTAGAGCACTTTTCAAGATGGTGCCCCGCGCCGGGTACCACAGGTCGCGGTACTCCGAGACCTGTGCTGCCTGATCGCCGCAAGAACACAGGTCTGCGAGTACGCCGACCTGTGGCACCCGGCCATCTTGCACGATTCATCATCATGAAAAACGCTCTAATCTACTAAATTGGGCTGGAGGCCCGTGCCACAAATAAATTCTCAAGCACTGTGCGAAAATCGCTATAACGCTGGAGCGTTAGATGAGGGGTTTCTCCAAACCCCACGAAAATGTTTTCGCGCATCCGCTTCGGCCGCTCGCATTACGCCGAGCATCGATTGCTTCTTTTTGGGATCAACGCGCGCACCCCCGGCACGAATCACACTGACATTTAAACAATCGCCGTTCGACAGATACACGATCGCCAAAAGATGTCCGCTTGCATCGCGGGTTTGCAGAGGATCAAGCATGAGAATCACAGTCTTGCCCACCGTCATTTCGGCAAGAAAACTTTGTAGTCCTGCGTTCCCCAACACTCCAGTCAGCCGCACTTCGGATGTTCGATCCGATGAAGAGATCACCAGGTTTCCACTTTCAGTGACGCGATCGACGTGGAACCGCTGGGAGGCAAAATTCGCCAAGTCATCGCCGCGATAACCAAATAGTCCGAGATGATCAAGGAGAATGAGCAGGCAGGCGATGGAAGAAAGAGTGATTACCAACCTGCGGAGAAGTTGGCGTCTCCGCAGGACGGAGGTGAGCTTCGGTTTGAGCGGCCTCGAAGCCACACAATCACTTTGCCCTGTTCAGCTCAAAGGCATCGTGAACTAATTGGAGCGCTTTGGCTCCATCTTCTCGATTAATGATGCAACTGATCTTGATCTCGCTGGTGGTGATGTTCTGTATGTTAATCTTCGCGTCGGCTAATGTGCGGAACATTCGTTGCGCCACGCCGGTGTGCGTCCGCATGCCAACCCCCACGACGCTGACTTTGGCGAGGTCGCCGTGATAAATCGCCTCGGTTCCCGCGCCAAGTTCCCTGCAAAGCTTTTCCGCAACGGGGCGAATATCGGCCAGATCGCCGTGCTCGACGGTGAAGCTGATGTTGGCGGTGTTGTCATCCATGACGTTTTGGATGATGTCATCGACGACGATATTGGCCTCGGCGATATCGCCAAAAATTTTGGCGGCCACCCCGGGGCGATCCGGGACGGCTTTGATCGTCACGCGCGTGAGATCCTTCTTCAATGCGCAGCCGGATACGACGATGTGTTCCATGTTTGGAGTCTCCGCGACGATCCACGTGCCTTCGTGATCATTTTGACTATTGCGCACGTGCAAGGGGACATTGTATTTTTTGGCGAATTCCACCGCCCGGGTCTGCAAGACCGAAGCGCCCAGGCCGGAGAGTTCCAGCATTTCATCGTAGCTGATTCGGTCGATTTTGCGGGCATTTTTCACGATGCGTGGATCGGCGGTGTAGATGCCGTCCACATCCGTGTAATTTTCGCAGACATCCGCATTGAGCACCGCGCCGAGCGCGACGAGCGTGGCATTGCTTCCACCCCGGCCAAGCGTCGTATAATCGCCCTCAGGGGTCACCCCTTGAAACCCGGCAACAATGACGATCTTGCCCGCGTCGAGTTGCTCAAAGATTCGCTGCTTGTTGATCGATTGAATGCGTGCTTTTGAAAATGCGTTATCCGTGACAAGCCCGATCTGCCCGCCGGTGAAGCTGATGGCCTCCTGCCCCTGGGCGTGCATCGCCATCGCCATCAGCGCGATCGTCACCTGCTCCCCGGTGGCCAGCAACTGATCCATTTCTCGCTTCGGGGGGGTCGCATTTCTCCCATCGTGCCCACACACTTTGTTGGCCAGCTCGATCAAGTCATCCGTTGAATCGCCCATGGCGCTAACGACGACGACCACCTGGTTGCCCTTCTCCCGAGCCGCAATCGCCTTTCGCGCCGCTCGATGAATCCTCTCGGCATCCGCGACGCTCGTGCCACCGAATTTTTGTACGATCAAGCCCATGAATTCAATCCGCCACCTCTCCGCCGGGAGAAGAAAGGGGGGGATTATAGGGATGCGATGAAAAGACTCAACCGACGAAGGATTTGCGTCAAATAATCCAGGCCAATGAACCCGCTGGCCAATGAATCGACTTGTGCAGTTTCATTCTTTCAGTTAGAATTTATGGCGGTAATGAATTCGAAATTGACCGGCGATCGTGAATCACCGACTTTTTCGGGGTGTAGCTCAGCTTGGTAGAGCGCTTGGTTCGGGACCAAGAGGTCGCAAGTTCAAATCTTGTCACCCCGACTATTTTTCCGCACAAGCCCATCGTCGTTCACGACGGTGGTCTTTTTGCTTGGATTC
>JBBRMF010000380.1:0-3689 GCA_038230975.1 Tepidisphaerales bacterium | reverse complement strand
TCAATGCTCTTCTGCCCGCCCGTCATCCACCCAAACGGCACCATAATGCCAATGACCGCCCCGGCAATCAGTAGCGGAATCACAAACAGCCGCACGATCAACTTGACCGAGGGCGGTTCCGGCGGCAATGGAAGCTTGGGCGCTCCCGGCAGCTCCGGTCCATTCACATCGGATGGCATTAAAAGATCACTCATAGAGTCATAGTACGCCGGCCAAAGCCAGAGTTTGTGAATTTTGGCACAAACCTTCAACCTATTGTTGTGTTTACAAGGTTTGATGTCAAAGGCCAAAACCTGAAGAATCTAATGAAAGTTGCCCACCCACCACTGATGGCGTACGGAATATTCAGATCATCCTGGCGACTCGCAATCCGTGGCAACGTATCCTGAACCGCGCTCTTCTCCTCGAAATATCTGCTGCCTTCCGCCAATGCCCACCTCGATTCCTCGGTCAGTGGAACTTCATACGCGCGCAGGTGGATTGTCACGGCTCGCCAATGCGACGCCATCCGACTACTGTAGCCCACCCCTATGAATGCTCCGCCGCCGAATGATCCAGAGCCGCTTGCGTTTGAACCTCCGGACCCGGACCGGCCTGCGTCGGCAGCTTCCGTTGAATCCGCTGCCGAACTTCCTTTACGAACCGACGGAAGCCTCCGGCACCAAGGGGCCTATGTCGCCTGGAAATACCGCGCGTTCAGTTTGTTTTCCGGTGGGTTCGCAGCGGCACTGATAGGTGGGCAAATCCAAAGTGCCGCCGTCGCCTGGGAAGTTTACAGTCACGGCCAGCGTGAAATGGATTTGGGTTGGTTGGGATTGGTTCAAGCGATTCCCGTCATGCTTCTGGCACTTCCGGCCGGCCATGTCGCGGACAAATATGACCGGCGCAAAGTGGTCATGATCGGTCAGGCCGTCGCCATGCTTTGCTCGATTGCATTGGCGTTTCTTTCTCATGCGGCTGCGCGCGGGGCGATTTCCTACCAGTGGTTTTACCTGCCATTATTCATATCGAGCGCGGCTTTCACCTTTAATCGCGCCGCTCGACATGCAATGCTTCCGTCGCTCGTCCCGCGCAGCGCGTTTCCCAATGCCGTCACCTGGAACAGCAGTATTTTCGAGTTGTCGCAAGTGATCGGGCCCAACCTCGGCGGCATACTCATCGCGCTGCAATACAAGAGCGGACAAAGCCTTTGGTTGGCGTATTGCCTCGCATTTGCCGGGCAGGGGTTGTATCTGATTTTCCTGGCGATGATTCGCCTTGTGCCAATGGCCAAACTTGCGCGACCCACCGTCGTGGATAGAGGCATCGCCTCCGGAATTCGGTTTGTCTGGCGGACGAAGATTATCCTGGGCACGATTACCCTTGACCTGTTTGCCGTGCTGCTCGGTGGGGCCACTTACATGCTCCCGGCTTTTGCCGTGAAGGTGCTGCATGTGGGGCCGGTGGGCTTTTGCATGTTGCGAGCCGCACCCTCGGTCGGTGCGATTCTGATGGCAGCATTGCAGGCCCACTTGCCGCCGATGCGTCAGGCGGGGAGTGTGCTGCTCTGGTCGGTTGCGGCATTCGGATTGGCGACGATTGGTTTTGGGCTGTCAAAGTCATTCCTGCTATCGATTTTTATGCTCTTTCTGACAGGCGCGTTCGACAATATCAGCGTGGTGGTACGCCATACGCTGGTTCAGGTACTGACCCCCGATGAAATGCGCGGACGGGTATCGGCAGTCAACAACGTTTTCATTGGCGCGAGCAATGAATTGGGCGGATGGGAATCCGGGGCAACGGCGCAGATGTTTGGCTTAGTACCGTCGGTTATTGTTGGAGGTATCGGAACATTGGTGGTGGTTGGGTTCGTAGCATTGATCTGGCCACAAATTCGGAAATTCGGTTCATTGCACGATGCCGCAGAAGCAATGCACTCAATTGCCCCTTCGGCCGCATCCGTGACTTAATCCATGCACAACAAACGGCCCACGTTGTGCTACATTGAAATAATTACTTTCCCAGTCTCTGAAACAAAGGATCTGCATGAAGCTTGCAACACTCTTGCTGGCCGCGTTTGCGATGAGCGCAATTCTTCAACCCGCTTCCGCGCAGGACTGGACGCGGTTTCGCGGCCCCAACGGCACGGGGGTTGTCGACGCGCCAACCGTCCCGGCGAAATTTATTGAGTCTGACTACAACTGGAACATCACCCTTCCCGGGGGTGGCCATTCTTCGCCGGTCATCTGGGGAGATCGCGTATTTGTCACCTGTTCTGAAACCGAATCCGCCACGCGCATCGTCATGTGCCTGAAGACAACCGATGGCAGCCTGATCTGGAAACGCGAGTTCCCTTCGCATCCGTACAAACAGCATCCGGATAATAATTACGCTTCATCAACCCCGGCCGTCGATGAAAAGCACCTTTACATCTGCTGGTCCACGCCTGAAGAATATTCACTGAACGCCTTCGATCATGATGGTAAAGATGTCTGGAAATGTTCCCTCGGCAGATACACCAGTCAGCACGGCAGCGCCACTTCGCCTGTCGTGGTCGGCGATGTGGTGTTGATCGGCAATGATCAGGAAGGCCCGCATAGTTCATTGTTCGGAATCCATCGCGATACCGGGAAAGTGGTTTGGGAATCTAATCGAACGACAGGTGCTCGAGGCGGAATGTCGGCGGCGACACCCGTGCTCATAAAAAATACCGACAATAGCACACAGGCAGTTTTTTGCAGTCGTTACGAAGGTATCGCCGGAATCGACCCGATGACAGGCAAGGTCGTCTGGCAGATGAAAGACGCTTTCAAAAACCGCACGGTGGGTTCACCGGTGGTTCTGGGTGACACGGTGCTGGGTTTCAGTGGTGAGGGGTTAAATGGGCACGAGTTTGTTATTGTTCGACCGCAAGGGGATAAGGTTTCCCTCGCGTACGAATTGAAAGAGGCAACGCCTTATGTTCCCACGCCTCTTTGCAAAGGCGATCTGCTATTTGTGCTGAATGATGTGGGTCGCGTGAGTTGCTATCAAACATCCACCGGCAAGCGGTTATGGCAGGAGCGCATCGGCACGGCATTTTATAGTTCCCTGGTTTGCACGGGTGATAAAATTTATGCCGTCAGCAAAAAAGGGGACGTCACTTGTTTTGCCGCCAGGGACACCTTTGAAAAATTAGGTGAGAGCCATCTCGGTGAGCTCTGCCATTCGACCCCGGCAATCAGCGGTGGAAAAATGTATTTGCGAACGTATACACACCTGATCTCGATCGGTGGAAAATAGATGAATGCAGTGGGCGAAACAATTTCTGAAACTCCCCCTGGCCCTGGTATCAACCGGTCGGATTTCTGGGTTGGGTTAACAGTCTTGACCGCAATCTGCTTTGGCGGCGTGATGATGGTCCGGCTATTTCTGTGATTCAATTACGCCGCTTACAAACCCAGCATATCCGCGATCGCATACCGCCCCGGCTTTTGTCCGGCGAGCCATTTGGCGGCTCTGAGCGCGCCGTGTACGAATGTGTCTCGATTCGTAGCCGTGTGAGTGAGTTCCAACCGTTCGCCGAGCGCGCCAAAGTAAACCGTGTGCTTACCGACTTCATCCCCCGCTCGACACGCGTGCATGCCGATTTCGCCGGGCTTTCTGACGACATCATCCCCGTGACGAACGTAGATCAGTGACTCTTTGGTCTTGCCCATCGCCGTGAGAAT
>JBBRMF010000379.1:0-3689 GCA_038230975.1 Tepidisphaerales bacterium | reverse complement strand
GTTCTTTCTCGCTCCATTAGTGTATCTGAGCGGCGATTCCCCGCAAACCACAGCGGAGGGTGAGTCGGCGCGCAGGTTTCGCGGAGTGTATCTGAGCGGCGATTCCCCGCAAACCACAGCGGTAGCGAGTGCGGCGAGGTATTGCTGGCGAGTGTATCTGAGCGGCGATTCCCCGCAAACCACAGCAGGTTGGACATGCTACAGAGCCTGCTCGCTAGTGTATCTGAGCGGCGATTCCCCGCAAACCACAGCGGCCTAGAAGAAAATGAGCGATAGGCGCAAAAGTGCTATCGATTGCCATCGTTTCACCAAGCGGAAATTTCAGTTTTTCGGCGTAGGAAAGGAAATGGATCGGCGCAAAATTCTTAAGATTTTATTTGATTCTCAGGACGATTGTTTTGTATACTTCTTTCGTTGTTCCTGAAGAGGCGTCTTCAGGAGTAAAAGCCCGGCGGTGGGATGGAAATCCTGCGACGGCTTGGCGAAACCCGAACGGCGTACGCTTTGAACACCCGCGACGCTCGTTCCGTGAAATGGAGGTGGTTCGTGACCTATTGTGAATGTATGTGTGGGCTGCTTTAGCAGCTACCGCATGGTGCGATTCCTGCGGTAAGTACGCAGCTGCAAAGCAGCTCGTGGAATTCTAATCAGTTCCGCAAAAGCAGTACGCACAACTGAGAAGCCCGGCCTCACAATGATGAGGCCGGGCTTTCTTGTTTTTGAAAAACCGGAGACGCCAAGTCAGACCGCGTTTGCGGTCCACTTCAGTACGGGTTTTCTGGCTGCACCGACTTCATCCAGCCGGCGGACGGGCTGATTGACCGGGGCCTGTTTCAAGCCTTCCACATCTTTTTCGCTCAGCGCGGCAATCTCCAGTAGCGCGTCACAGAATTTGTCGAGCGTCGCTTTGCTCTCTGTCTCGGTGGGTTCGATCATGAGACAATCGTGAACCGGCCAGTGAACCGTCGGCGGGTGAAAGCCGCGATCGATCAAGTTCTTGGCGATATCCATGATGCTGACACCGCGGTCGATGATCGATTTGGGGACGGCGATAAATTCGTGGGCGCAGGGATTGGTGGCCATCGGTTGACCTTCTTTAGGACCGTATGGCAGCGGGTACACGTGTTTGATGCGCTGCGCGATGTAGTTGGCGGCAAGGATCGCCGACTCGCTGACATTTCGCAGACCCACATTGCCACACGCGCGAATATAAGCGTAGGCACGAACCAGCACATTGAATTGCCCGGAGAAGCTGCGGACCTTGCCGATGGATTTCGGGCGATGGTGATCCCAGGCGTATTGCCATGACTGAGGACCGACTAAAGACGGAGTGACCTGCGTCGACTTGTGCGGCTTCAGGGTTTTCCGCTCTGTCCTGATGACTTGCGGCACAGGGAGATAGGGAGCCAGAATTTTACGGACGGCGATCGGCCCGGCACCCGGTCCGCCACAACCGTGCGGCGTGCTGAACGTTTTGTGGGTGTTGTAGTGCATCACGTCGACGCCAAAATCCCCGGGGCGGGCGATGCCGAGGATCGCGTTCATATTCGCACCGTCGAGATAGAGGAACGCTCCGGCGGCGTGAACTAATTCAGCCATTTCGACGATGTGCGAATCGAACTTGCCGACGGTATTTGGATTGGTGACCATCACTGCTGCGACTTCATCGTTCAGATGTTTTTTCAGGTCTTCCAGATCGGTCAGGCCGTCGGGCCGTGATTTGATCGTGACTACGCCGGCCCCGCACATGGCGCAACTGGCGGGGTTTGTACCGTGGGCCGTATCGGGGGCGAGGACAATGCGGCGCTTGGGTTGGCCATGATCTTTGAAGTAAGCGCGGATCACTTTGAGCGCGGTCCATTCACCGTGCGCACCGGCACAGGGTTGGAGAGACACTTCATCCAGCCCGGCGATTTCCTCCAGATGTTTGCGGAGGTGATACAGCAGCGCCAGCGCGCCCTGGCAATCTTCTTCATCCTGCATCGGGTGCAGATTGGCGAACCCGCCGAGCGCTGCGGCCCATTCGTTGACCTTCGGGTTGTACTTCATCGTACAAGAGCCGAGCGGATAGAAATTGTCATCGACGGAAAAATTGCGATGCGACAGATGCGTGTAATGGCGCACCACATCCATCTGCCCGATTTCCGGCAGGCCGGTTTCGGTGAACGAGGCAAAGAAGGGGTCCATCTCCGCGAACGGCACATCGCTGGTTGGCAGGTCGACACCCCGGGCGCCTGGAGTGGAGATTTCAAAGAGTAGCGGTTCGCCGTTGGGTGAAATCATTTGTGACATGGGTCTTTAGTATGGGTCTCTGTGCAATCCTCTGATTATCACCATCTTACTCGATGGGACGCACGATTCTAGCAGGAACCCCGTAAGCGAGAACGCGTGGCGGAATATTTGAAAGCACGACCGCACCCGCGCCGATGACCGCGCCTTCCCCGATACTCACCCCCGGCGCAACCGCTGAACTGATGGCGAGCCAGGCTCCGCGACCAATCCGCGCCTTGCCGCCAAGATGCACTCCGGGACTGAGGTGCGCGCCGTCTTCGAGAATGCATTCATGATCGACGCTGGCGCAGGTGTTGATGATAACATTCGCATCCAGCCTGCTTCCAGAGTTTACGACCGCGCCAGCGGCAAGAACCGACCCCGCCCCGATCTGCACATCGCGGGCGACGGTAGCGCGCGGATGAATGGCCGTGACAAGATCGAAACCCGCATCCTTGACGATTTCGCCGAGTTTCAGGCGGGCGGCACAGTCGCCAATTCCGAGAATGGCGCTCCGTACGTCTTGCTCCAGTAATCGTGGGAGTTGTTCTTTTCCGCCAAGGATGGTCGCATTACAATAGAGTTGACCGTGACGATGGGGGTTGGCATCGTCGAGAAATCCGACGATCTCAAATCCACCCATACATCGGAGAATATCTGCAACGACCATCGCATGGCCGCCCGCGCCCCAGATGACGACTTTGGTGTTTCCAGCCATGGGTCACTCGTACTGAATCACGGTGTGGACATCGCAGGGCAGCTTAGCGCGACCTTTAAGTCCAGCCAATTCAATCAGCACGGCAATTCCCGCCACGGTTCCACCGAGCTTGGTTACAAGATCGCAGCAGGCCTTCATCGTTCCACCGGTGGCGAGCAAATCATCGACGATCAGCACGCGCTGGCCGGCGACGATTGAGTCGGCGTGCATTTCGAGCGTATCCGTGCCGTACTCTAAATCATACTGCATGGCGATTCGTTTATGCGGCAGCTTGCCCGGCTTTCGCACGATTACAAACCCAGCCGACAGACAGCACGCGACGGCGGTGCCGAAGATAAACCCACGGCTCTCCGCGCCGACCACCAGATCGATATTTTTCCCACGAAAGGGATTGGCCAGCAATTCAATTGACAACGCCAGCCCGGATGGGTTTGCGAGCAGGGGGGTAATGTCGCGAAACAGAATCCCGGGCTTGGGGAAATCAGGGATGTCGCGGATGAGCGCTTTGAGGCTCTTGGTCATTCTGGCATTGAAACTGAAACGCGCGAGAAAATCAAAGAGACCTGCGGGATGCGGCATAGTCACCTTAGGTGACCATGCCAGTTCCGATGCGTATAATTTTTCCATTGCTTCTTTGAGATTCTTCAAAGCAAGATGCTCCAACTGACTGACGCGCTCGCGGGTGAGTCCGATCCGCAGG
>JBBRMF010000378.1:0-3701 GCA_038230975.1 Tepidisphaerales bacterium | reverse complement strand
TCGGATTTCTCCACCTTGGCGACCGGCGCTGGTTCGGTGGCTTTGGGTCGATTCTCCATCAGCGGAGCCATCCGCTGGGCGTAGTTTTTCACCGTTGTGGCGATCACTGAGGGATCAGTCGATGCCTTGAAGTCAGTTGGGATGATTTGTTCACGTGCGGATTCGAGAGGCTCAGATTCTTCGGGCACCGTCACGGGTACCAGCGCTCGTTGCGAATCTGGCCGAAGTCCGCTCTGCGATTGCGCAGACTTATTCTCGCAACCACCGGCGAATAATCCAGCGGCAGCAATTCCAGCCAATAAATGACGCGCACGGATAGAACGCTTGGACATGTGGATCTCCATCCTTGGAGTAGGGTTAACCGACATCCTGTCAGTTAGTTTTGATCGAACCTACGCATCTTAACGCAGGAATATCGGAAGACAAGTCATCATCACAAAACTTCCCGCGCCCGCGGGTAACTTCCGAGTACGGTCAGTTGCAGGCAATGCATCTGCGCCTGCTCGATCGCCACTTTCATGTCATCGGAATGACCGGCGGCGTCGATAAAAAAGTAGTATTCCCAGTTGACCTTCTTGCTGGGCCGTTTTTCGATGTCCGTGAGGTTGATCCCGTTTTCCTTGAACACATCGAGCACTTCGGCCAGCGCGCCCGGTTTATGGGCGGTGGTGAACATGATGGCGGTTTTGTCCTCACCGCTCTTTTTGGCCGCCTCACGGCTGATGACAAAGAACCGCGTGACGTTGTCCGGATTATCTTCAATATTTTCGAACAGCACATGCAGGCCATAGAGTTCTCCGGCGAGTGAAGAACCAATCGCGGCGACTCCGGTTTGCTGGGCGGCCATCTCGGCGGCGCGGCTGCTGCTGGCGGCGGGTTGCACATCCAGATCTTTGGCCATCGCAGATAACCAATTGCGGCACTGGCTGAAAACCTCCGGCTTCGAAAAAATCTGCTTGATCTGTTCCCAAGGCTCCTTAGCCAATAGATTGTGATGAATCGTGATCAGCACTTCGGCGCAAATCCGCGCAGAGCTGTTCAGAAATGCATCAAGGGTATCGACGACACCACCACCGATGCTATTCTCGACCGGCACGAGCCCATAATCGATGTGCCCGCGCGATACTTCCTGAAAAACCATGCTGATATCGGTTAACGGCACATGCTCGACACTGCTGCCGAATTTTCGGACCGACGCCAGATGAGAGAACGATCCCTTGGGTCCAAGGAATCCGATTTTCAACGGCTTTTCCAACGCAAAAGAACCGCTCATCAATTCGCGGTACACCGCTTCCAGACATCGGTCCTGCAAAGGTCCCTGATTCAGGCGTCGTACTTTGTCCATAACCGCTTTTTCACGGTCCGGAGCGTAGATCGGCACGTTTGTCAGTTGCTTGATCTTCCCAATCTGCACGACAAACTTGGCCCGCTCGTTAAGCAGGTCGACGATCTTCGAATCAAGGTTGTCAATTTGCTGACGCAAATCGCTCAGCGACGGAGTATCGAACATGCGTGTGTTTGTATCGGGAGGGAGTGGCGATGACAAGCGGTGGGTTTGCAACAGGTCATGCGAAATCCATTTTAAATGTTGGTAGTTCCCCGGAGCAGCGCAGGAAGGTCAGCGAATCGTCTAATCTGCATTATCGGCTTGCATTCTTCGGATGCTTTCCACGGCTTGCCGTCACTCACCCAGACCGTGCCAAGGCCGACAGCAGTGGCCGGGCGAATGTCATTCGAAGGATCATCCCCCACAAACCATGCACGGTCAGCGCAGTTGCCGAGGGCTTTTAACGCCTCCTGGTAAATCTGTGATTGAGGCTTTCGGGATCCTATTTCTCCGGAAATAACGAGGGCTGAAAAATACTCGGCGATTCCGAGAATCTCAATTTTCCGACATTGAGCCGCGCCATTTCCGTTGGTCACCATGGCAAGTTTCTTGCCGGAGTTAACAAGGCTTTTCAACACGCTGGTAAGTTTAAAGGTTGGACGGGTGCAGTCAGGAAATATTTTCGACCAGAACGCTTCAAGGACACGTTCACGCGGGCTGCGCCGTCAGGGCAGATGTTCACAAAGCCGCATAAAAATTCACGTCGCGATCGACTGCCATTTTGGTCGGCAGCCAGGATCGCTCTTGAGATCGAATGAATGTTTGAATGCGACGTGCTCAATTCACCTGACATATTAGGGCTTAAGTCGAATTGACGTTTAAATTGACGTTCAAACAATTGCGCGAATGAAATGATGCTTCGTACGCGATCTATCAATGTACCATCAAGGTCGATCAATAAAGCGATGGGCTCGTTGAGAATCATAGGTCAACGCCTCCGATCGATTCATCGGATCGTATTGGTGCCGCATTCGCAATCCCAACAGGACTAACTGAGCCACGATAGACTGATTTTTATGGAGTTGCTATACAACTAACGCTCTGGATCGCGATCGACCGCGGCCAGCGAAAACAGCACCCAGCAGGATCACCGACAGTGCCGTGGGTTCGGGGGTGGAGCTGACTACGACGGCGTTGCTGACGGTATAGCCCAAGGCCCGACGGGGAGAATAGAAGTAGTAGGCGGGAGTATGCAAGCGGAAATCTGAATGTTAACACGGGTTTTGCATGCTGTTGCGAGAACGCAAATGAAACGCTGTTTTAAAGTAAATTCGCAAACACGAATCACATCAAATCCACATAAAATGGTCCGCGATCGATTTGTTTCGCGAAGCTGAGAGGGGTGGATCGACGGAAGTTCGTACAGTGCGCCGGTGTACTCAGTGCGGCGGATATTTGTATAGCGCCTTTTTCTTACGCTGATTTGAATCCCGCCTTGATGTTCGAGATGGCATTGTATTTAGTTGGAATGAAAGCCTTAACTTAGGTCACCCCGATATCGCATTATTTCGCGGCGATCCAACCTTGAGCATCTTTCAGTTTGGTGTAGTGGAATTGAACTTGTGTTTTGTAGGGTCCTCTAAAGCGGACCCTACGAGGAACTAGGGTGAGGTCGTCTCTACCGCTATGCCCAGCAGGTCGGCGGCTTTGACAATCATTGCTCCGAGCGTCACGGATTCGCCGGTGAGATTGCCGTCGCCGGTCTTCACCTGCTGGCATCGGTAGATCGAACCGTCAGTCAGGTAGATCAAAGTTGATCCTTTGGCGATCACTGGACGCAACACGACTGCGGCCACCTGGGACAGATCCACGTTTTGCGGGCCCAGGAGGATCGATACCACCGAGACGTGTCGATAGCTTAGTCCCTGGATATTGGCTTCCATGACGTCGCCGGTGGCCATGCAAAGGCCGACGTTCGCGGTCCAGAGTTTTGCCCGCATCTCCAAGGGCAGGGGCGTCGTGAATATATTGGCGACCGAGTCGATCGGGATCGAATGAACCACACCGTGAGCATCTGTATACTGCAATATCTTTGCGTCAAAACTTGTGACTTCGCCCGAGATGAGCGAACCATCCACAAGCGTGAATCCTTGTGCCGGTCCCATGGGTTCTGAGCGGACAGAGACCTGGTCAAATGCGGCAGAGATCAAGTCTTGATTGGCATTCGCCGAGCCTACAAGACCTACGTAAACTTTACGGTTCATCTTTGCATTCACAGTTCCTACGGGAACCCATTCCTTTCCGTCTGCGGAGAAATACCCGGCGAACGTATCACCGGTGCGCAGTAGTCGGACCCACGGATGCGGATTCTGCG
>JBBRMF010000377.1:0-3720 GCA_038230975.1 Tepidisphaerales bacterium | reverse complement strand
GCCCCGCTCGGTATGATGGATTTCGGATTATTTAGCCGGCTCGCCGGGCGCCGGGTGCCACGGTTCGCGGTACTCCGAGACCCGTGCGTTTTGTCATAGGAAACTCACGTGTATCGGAGTACCGCGACCTGTGGCACCTGAAATCTCGAAACTCAATCAGACTTTCAGCAGTTCCGCTTAGAACCGTGCCGCAAGCGGCCCGGCTAAATAATAAATTGATCGACAAGCCCTTCTTCCAAGGGAACAAAACTTATTCTTCCAGCTTGCGCAGGCCGAGGCCGAGGGTTCCGAGCTGTTGTTTGATTTCGTTCAGACTGGTCTGTCCGAAGTTTTTGCACCCGAGCAATTCAGCTTCGGTGCGGCTGATAAGTTCACTTAGAACGTTGATGTTCAGGCGTTGAAGCGCCTTACGGCTGCGAACGGACAATTCCAGATCGGCGACTGTTTTGACCATCAATTCCGGCGCAACATTTCCCACTGCGGAGGGAGCCGCACGACGGATGGGCGATGCCTTGGCCTCATCGGCCGCCTGACCGAGCCGCAAACCTTTTTGACCGAGCAGGACTTTGATCTCATTCAGGCTGGTTTCGCCGAAGTTCTTATAGCTGAGCAGCTCTGCCTCGCTGGTCCGGAGCAAATCTCCAATCGTGTGGAGATTCATCTTCTTCAGACAATTGCGACTGCGTACGCTCAATTCAAAGTCGGTGATCGGCACTTCCAGAACCGTGCTGCGACGATCGCCACGACGGTCCATATCTTCGTCGAAATACATCGATCGAGCGGATTCCACATCCTTCATAAACAGGCGGGCGCGCTCGTGATTTGGGCTGGAGTTGAGAATCGCCTCCAGGCAACGGAACGCTTCGTCGTAGTGGTTGTTGTCTTCGTACAACACGGCAAGGTTCATCAGCGCATTGATGTGGATCGGCGCGCTGGTGCAGATGCGTTCGTACAGTTCGATGGCCTTTGCGTCTTCGGCGCGGCGGTCATACAACACAGCCAGGCGGAAGCAGGCAGCCTCATGATCGGGGTTTTCATTGAGGGTCCGCTCGTAGAATTCCACGGCCTTTTCGTGCAGACCCTGGGTCTCGGAATCCTGGGCACGGCGGAAAAACTCTTCGGCAGCGCGATCATTGATCGACGAAACAGTCATTTCGTTCATAGGTCTATGCTTCTTCTGAATCGAGGTTGAACGGCGATGGGCGAATGCTCGCCAACGCGCCAAACCGGTTATAAATAGTCTCTATTTCCGGGAAGTCAACCCGGATCGAGCGCGAAGTCATGGAGTCAAGATACCAGAGAGAGCATTTTCATGCCAACGGTTTTGATTTTTGCCAATCCAATTTCGGGACGCGGACGTGGGAATAAGATCGCCGCGCGGTTGGAGCGACGGTTGATTTTTGAGGGGTACAGCGTTCGGGTATTGATGCGAAGGGCAGATGAAATTTCAGGGGACCAGCTTGCGGGTGATGTGGTGGCTGCAATTGTGATTGGTGGCGACGGGACACTTCGGACGGTTGCTGAGCGGCTTTTGTTGGAAATTTCGATACCTCCCCTGCTCATCGTTCCGATGGGCACCGCAAATCTTATGGGTCAACACCTGGCAATCCGTTGGGATGACGCAAAATTGGAAGATCAAATCGTCAACACGCTGCGAACGGGCAAAAAGATTCACCTCGATACCGCGACCGCCAATGGTCGGTTGCTCCTTCTCATCGCCGGTGTTGGACTCGATGCCAAAGTGGTCCACGCATTGGAGGAACGCCGTTCGGGTCCGATTAGTCATTTGAGCTACCTCGGGCCAATCCTTCACGCCATTTCTACCTATCGATATCCACCACTGACGGTCACCGTCGATGGCAAGACTCTTTTTGGTCCCTCCCCGGCTTTGGTCTTTGTCGGCAATATTCCGGAATATGGCACCGGGTTTTCGATGTTGCCGAAGGCTTCCTCCACAGATCGGTTGCTCGATGTCTGCGTGCTGCCCTGCCGATCGCGGGCCGAGCTGATATCACATGTACTGCGCGCGGCGGCCGGAGAGCATCTGCACGGTGAAAACGTCGTCTATCGTCGAGGTAGACAGATCGTGATTGATTCCCCAGAGCCGATTCCCGTTCAAGTGGATGGCGAGGCCGCCGGCCATACTCCACTGGCGATCAACTTGCTCCCGACGCGTTTAACATTTATTGTGCCTTCGTAAATTCATCCCCATCAATCGGAATAAAATGATGAACCTCGCTCAATCTCCGCTCTTTGTCATCGCCGGACCCTGTGTCATTGAATCGGCGGAAATTTGCTTATCGATCGGTAAACACGTCAAGAAGATTTGCGATGAACTTGGCTTCACCTACATCTTCAAAGCCAGCTTCGACAAAGCCAATCGATCCAGCATCAACAGCTTTCGAGGGCCGGGTCTTGAAGACGGTTTGATCGTCCTGCATCGCATCAAAGATGAACTTGGCGTGCCCGTGCTGACGGATGTACACGAGTGCGCGCAGGTCGCGGAGGTGGCCAGCGTCGTCGACATTTTGCAAGTGCCCGCCTTCCTCGCCCGCCAAACCGATCTATTGGCTGCCTGCGGTCAGACCGGCAAGGCGATCAACGTCAAAAAAGGCCAGTTCATGGCCCCCGCCGAAATGGGAAACGCCGTCGAAAAAATCCGCTCCGCCGGTGGTTCGCAAGTTCTTCTCACCGAACGCGGTTCATTCTTTGGCTATAACCGGCTCGTGAATGACTTCACCGCCCTGCCGCAAATGAAAGCGTTCGGTTGCCCGGTCGTGTTCGATATCACGCACAGTACACAACAGCCGGCCGGGCTTGGAAATCAGAGCGGTGGAAATCCGCAGTATTCTCCGATGCTTGCGCGAGCTGCGGTGGCCGCCGGGGTCGATGGATTGTTTCTCGAATGCCATCCGGAACCCGCGAAGGCGAAAAGCGATGCGGCGACGATGTTGGATTTCGCGACGGTGGAGAAGTTACTTATCCAGTGTAAACAGATTTCAGAGCTTCGAGCAAGCTGGAAGTGAGTAATTAATGGCCAACAAACTAACCCATCTCGATGACCAAGGCCGTGCTCAAATGGTGAACGTCAGTGACAAACCCGTCACCGCGCGGGAAGCGATCGCCGAGGGATCGATCTCGATTCAACCGGCCACATTGCAGGCGATTGCGAATGAGAAAATCCCGAAGGGTGAAGTGCTGAACACGGCTCGAATCGCCGGTATTTTTGCGGCCAAGCGTTGCGGGGACTTGATTCCACTTTGCCATCCGTTGCCGATTGAAAGCATTGAGATCGATTTTGATGTTCCGGAGCTTGAGCCGGATCAAGGAGAACCGGTGAAGCTGCGTATTCGGGCGATTGCGCGCATCACGGCCAAGACCGGCGTGGAGATGGAAGCGCTGACGGCGGTGTCGATCGCGGCGCTCACGATTTACGACATGTGCAAGGCGATCGATAAGACGATGGTCATCGGTGAAATCCGATTGCTCAAGAAAACCGGTGGGAAATCAACCCCGCAAAATAAGACCTCATAGACCCGGCATGGTCACTTCAGTGACCATGTCCCCCATCCTCCAAAAAAGGACTGACCCTGAGAAACTAGAGCGCTTTTCAAGATGGTGCCCCGCGCCGGGTGCCACAGGTCGCGGTACTCCGAGACCTGTGCTGCCTGATCGCCGCAAGAACACAGGTCTGCGAGTACGCCGACCTGTGGCACCCGG
>JBBRMF010000376.1:0-3774 GCA_038230975.1 Tepidisphaerales bacterium | reverse complement strand
GCCCCCGGATTGAAGATTTCAATCCAATCGCCGTGACTGCCGTCCTCATCGGTGAGGCCGGTCTGGTTGCTCGCGACGAACTCCGTAATGAGTGGAGTCGTGGTCATGAGTTGCCGGGCCTCAAGCACCTCGAACATCTGCACGCGCCCGCGTCGCGGTCCTTCCAGTCCCATTCTGGATCGAACCTCACGCATAATTCCCGCCGCGCATCGAATTGCGGCCGATTTCCAGTCACAACCAGACGACTTTTCCCGTACAGACTTCATTTGCCACTCCTCGCACCAGACATTCGCTCAAACACACAATCCACGCCATTCTCAAACGCGGTCTTAATACTTGCGGCCCCAAGCCGCTTCAAATTGAAAAATCAGTACATTGACCGTCAATCACGAATCCCACATCGACTTGGCTCAAACAACGCACTTCGTCTAATCACTTCGAAAGAAAAACATTCATCCCAGGAGACTTTTCTGATTCGAACTCAGCAAACTCGCCACCGCGCTGGACGTATTGGTGGGCGTGGATGACGTCCCTCCACCCAACACCATCTGCGGGGCAGGCGCTGCCCCGGGGCCGGGCGTCGCCACCAACGCCAGCGGCTGATTCGCCGCCGGAATCGTCACCGACGCTGTATTCGAATACGTGGATGTTCCCGCTGAGTTCACCGCACGCACGCGATAATAGACCGTTGCGCCGTATAGGACGGACAAGTCAATCACGCTGGTCGTGCTTCCGCTGCTGGCCGGAGCATCGATTGTCACCACGTTCGTAAATGACGGGCTGAACGATCGGTCAAAGTAAAATCCCGACTCCGTCGTTGAATTGTCATTAAACGTCAACTGTGCACGGCCTCCACTCACCGCCACAACCGTCAGGTTGCTGGGTGCCGCCGGCGGTGTCGGACCCGCCGCCAGAGCATAAAAGCCGTTGGGGTTGATTTCCCCAGACAGCGTATACACACCAGGCGCCTGCACGCTCTTGAACACCTCGAAGTTCTGTGTCGTGCTTCCCACATAATCGTGGGTATCCACAAATCCACTGGCGCCCGTCGGAAGTGGAAGAGCAAGGTTCCGTTTGTCGATCATCAGATACACCGTCGACGTCTGAGACAGCGTATAGCTGAACGAATAGTTGCTCGCCGTCCGGTCGGCATTGGCGAATTGAACGTAGTCCGCCAGCGACAGGTTGACGATCGCACCGCCGATCCGGCTGTACGTCGCAGTCGAATCAGCGTAAATCGCGTTGCCCTTTCGCAAACCAGCACGCAACGCCGCCGGCGATGCAGCACCAACCTCCGATATGCCGGCGATGTAGTTGCCAGAGACCAGCGATGCCAAAGGTGTCGCCGAAACCTCGTTGGTTTTGACACTCTCACCATCCGGACCGACCGCGGCGATCTGATAAAAATAGGTCCGTCCATTTGTGAGGCCGGTATCCGTATAGGCAATAGTGTTTACCCCGGTGGCCACTGGTATCGCCGATTCGCCAGTTCCAACGATTCCTCGGAATACTTTATAGCTCGTCGCGCCGGAAACTGCGTTCCAATTCAATGTAACCCGGCCGTTGCCGGGCGTACTCGCGGTCGCAGAGGGTGCAAACACCGAACTGATGTCAATTGAATCGATTTTGTTATTGCTTGATCCGTTCGCATCGGCCAATGTAAGTCGGCCATCAGTAACCGTTACGATCGATGTATGCTGAATATAATGGTTGCCCGATACAGGCGTTCCGCTTGCTGCATTTACGCCCTCGGCATTAACACCGTAGACACTATCTATATTCGACGGATCCCCCATCAGTACTTGGACGCTGTACGTGCCGTTGGGAACACCTATCTCCCAAATCGTCCCCGGGCCCTGTCCGTCAAACGCATTTAAGCTGTCATGGAGTTCATCCGGAACGCCCCCCGCGTTTCGATCGATACCGTTGGCCGTATTGTCTGAATTCCACCCAAACGAATATCCGGTTGTACCGCGGATTCCATACGCCAGGCCGCCGTCGTTGATATATCCGCTAACCGAATTGCCCGCCGGGCTGGTGAAGTTTATGTGAGCATTGAATATGGAAACTGCCGAAGCTTCACCGCTTTGACCGCTCTCACCACCGTTAACGGCTGACACTGTATAATAGTATCTCGCTCCCAGATCGGTAATGGCGGAATCGCTGAACGTCGTGCCGCTAACACCGGTCGCAATCGGACCAATTCCTTCGCCGCCAGGTGTTGTCGCGCGGTAGATATTATACGTCAAGCCGCCGAGCGGCGCTGTCCATGACAACTTGATCGACCCATTCGCATTCGCCGTGGCTGTTAGGCCGGTCGGGGCAGCCGGCGAGGCGGCCGGCGTGCCAACGACTTCCGTGCTCATGATGCTTTCAGACGTAGAACCGCCAAGGATTGGTGTATTTACAGCCGTTACGGTGTAGTAATACGCTTGCCCATTGGTCAAACCGATGTCGTCAAATGTGTTCGACGTGGTGCTAAACTGCGTGCCGCCGCTCTCGCCACCCGGCGTGGTAGATCGATAAACGACATAACTTTGGGCACCCGTCGGAGCTGTCCACGAAAGCGTGATGTGGCCGCTGCCGGGAATCGCGGCCACGTTTGTTGGTGCATCACAAAGGGTCGTCGCAGGCGAGCCGTCCACGTCAGAAGCGCCTGCCACATTATAAGCCTGAATGTGATAGTCGTATCGCGTTCCTGATGCCAATCCATTTCCGCCCGGACCCAAATCCTGATAAGCCGTGGTTGTCGGCGACAACTGATCAGCGATCAGGATAAAAACGCTGACGCCGCTCTGTCGGAATATGCGAATAAACTGCGCCGCCTGGCTTGGGTTTTGAGGCGTCGGATTCGTCCAGGAGAAATCAATCCGATGCGCCCCGACAAACGTGACGTGCGCCGATGTCGGTGTTGCCGGCGGCGTGGGCGTCACCGCATCGGCTTCATTGGAATACCCGGAATCGCCAATGCTATTGGTCGCGACAACGCGGTAGAAATAATCCGTGTCCGAATCGAGCGACCCATCCATATAGCTGGTCTGGTCTGTCCCAGTAACACCGATCTGGCTCCAAGCTCCGTCGACCCCGGATTTCCGCTCGATCTTGAAACCGGCTTCGTTGGTCGAATGATCTACCCAGGTCAAATTGATCTGCGTCCCGGATGCCGCAGTGGCAACCAGCCCGTCCGGCGCAATTGGAGCAGCAATGGGAAGCGGGGTGTACGTCCAATTGACAATGTCGTGGGTCGTTGTACCTCCACCCGAGGCCGCTGTGAATCCGACGAACGCCGTTGTTCCACCAACCAGCGCGGGAAGATTGACTGTGTAGTTCTGGATGTTTGTGTCGTTGGTCACGGTATCGGCGATCGACACCTGCAGGTTCGTTCCGACATATACGGCCGTCACCCGGAAGATGCGGCCGCTGTGCAGATCGAGGCCGCTCGGGCTGAGATCAATGGACCCCACGTTTTGCGGCGTAGCGCCATTGACGTAAAAGCCTGTAGAATTCGACCCTTCACCCGCATTGTTAAACAGGTCAAATTTCACAGCGGCGCTATTGTTGATGCCCTGATAACCAAGACCACTTCCACCGACTCCAAGTTGGCTATTACTGACGCCTTGAATCACGAATGCCAGGCCATCGGATGTGGCATTGCTCAATTGAAAATCAAATTGCGTTGTAAACTTCTGGATGTTGAGGGCATTCCTTGAGAACGAACTGCCGATTTGACCGCTACCGCCGGTGGTAATCTCCAAGCGGCCACTGTTGATCTGG
>JBBRMF010000375.1:0-3802 GCA_038230975.1 Tepidisphaerales bacterium | reverse complement strand
GCGTCTGGAAACCCCGAAAACACAGGTCTCGGAGTACCGCGACCTGTGGCACCCGGCATCAGGCAACCTACCAACCTGAAAAGTGTGCTAGTTTCCAACCGCCGCGACATTTGAATGCTCCCCTGTCACCGTGGCACTGACTTTTGCGGTCTGTGGGCCGGTGAGAGTGGCTTCAAAGGTTTCGCCGGTCGTTTCATTTTTTAGCTTGATCGTTTGACCGAATGACCCGCCTTCGGTGGCGCGGGCGACGGTTTTAATCTGAACCGTTCCCTGTTCGGCGGTCACCGTGACGAGCTGGCCGGTTCTGACGAGAGGGGCGGCTTCGACCAGGCGCGGGGTGAGGATCGAACCGGCGCGCAGTTCCTGGGCCGCCCATTGCCCGATGACCTGTTCGCGTTTCAGGGCGTCATCCCCATTCCACTGCTCGACGAGTGCGCGGCGATCCGACAGGTCTTCATTGCGGATGGTCTGGTGAAACGCCATGGGTTTGATGACGACCAATTGGTCTTGCCAGGCACGGGCAGTCGCTCCTATCGTGACCTTCTGCTTGGTGGTATCGGCCATGATCGTCACGTCCCAGGCGACGCCGCCCAGACTGCGGGCGCGCTCGCCATCAATACTGAATTGGAATTGCGGTTCACAGAGAGCGAGTATTTTTTCGTCCGCCGGGCTGAATTTCATCTGGATCGATGTGGGATCAATCGAAAGCCGTTCCGCGAGATCGGCAATCAAAAGTGTGCGAAGCGCGTGGTTTTCCACCGGTTCTTTAACGCGAACACCCTGCACGGCGGCGGCGGTCTGCGCGGTGCCGGTCGGCGTTTGCGAAATGACGGCCTCCGGCTTGGGTTCAACGGCTTTCGGAGGATTCTTGCCGATGCGGGCATCCACCCATTCCTGCAAACCGGTGTGCTCGTCCATCGCCACATCATTGCGGCCGATGGTGCAACTGGTGGTACCGGCAAATCGAATCAATGCCAGATTAACACCGGCATCCTGCAAGAGTGTTTGCAGCTCTTTCAAGCTCAGCGACCGAAACGCGGTCGTGGCACCCATACGCAGCACGATCAGATCGGCCACGGGTTCGAACGCGGATTTATCCGCATCTGCCCAGCGACAGATTTGTTTCAGCTTCACCTCGCCGCCGGTGATTGTGGCTTCACCGCGCAGTTCCAATGTTGCCGCAGCAAGGAATCGCGGGCGACCGGTGACGAACTTTTCGGTTGACGTTGTTGAGGAAGAGGAGGAAGGTTCCGTGGTGGGTTCTTCGCCGAAGCTCCACTGGGCCAGCGCCATCTGCAGCACCCAGGCGAGTACTGACAGTGTCATCACCAGATGGAAGGATCGGCGGATACCGGAAAGACTTTGGTCATGCGTAGATTTCATGGCAACATCCTGTCGCGACGGGCTGTTTATGTTTCTGTGTAGATTCCGCTGTGCGGAACGTCTTTTATTGGCTCGCGATTCTTGTTCCGCACAGCGGAAGCTACGCGAATCGCACGGTTATTTAGCCTCGACGCAGGTTGGCGATGGTCTGCATCGCCTGATCTGCGGTCTGGATCGATTGACTATTCAGTTCAAAGGCACGTTGCGTTTTGATGAGCGTGACCAGTTCCTTTACGGGATCGACGTTGGAACCTTCGAGATAGCCTTGCAGCAGCGTGCCTGTGCCCAGTTGGCCGGGTTTGGTGTCGATTGGTTTTCCGGAGCTGTCGGTTTCGGTATAAATTCCACCACCCAGCAGATTCAGACCTTGCGGGTTGACGAACTGGGTCAAGGTCAGGTGGCCGACGGGTGTCTTTTTATTGGTGACGCCTGCGGTGGCATTAATCGTTCCGTCGGTGGAGATACTGACATCGGTTGTGCCTGGGGGAATTTTAATGGCTGGGAGAATTTTGTAGCCGTCACCGTTCCCGAGAACCAGTTCACCGACATTGTTGACGAATAGATTTCCGTTTCGCGTATATCCGACCCCACCGCCGATGCTGTCCATGAGTTTGACTTTGAAAAACCCCTGGCCTTGAATGCCGACGTCGAGGTTATTTCCCGTGCTTTCCATCGGCCCCTGCTGCATGTCCAACTGGGTATTGCTGATCTTCGTGCCAAGTCCGACATAGATTCCGGCGGGCGATACTTCACCGGCGGCGTTGGTTGCACCGGGTTGCTTGAGAATGGCGTACATCAGATCTTCGAAGTTCACGCGACTGCGCTTGAAGGTATTGGTTTCCGCATTCGCCAGATTGTTCGCCACCACGTCGATGCGCGTCGATAACGCTCGTAAACCCGTGGCAGCGGAGTGAAGTGCGGTGATTGCCATGTTTGCCTTATCGGACGACGGGAACCAAAAACATCAGTCCCGGATTGCGACGAAACGTTCGATGCGGAATACGTGTTGCGTGAATGACCTTGCACGATCTCGCGCGATTTTTTGCTATGTCCCCCCTCCCGGTACTCCGGAAGAGGGAGCAACAGCACGATTATTTAGCTGATTTTGCCGACATCATTCACGAGCCTTGCCAGGGTTTGATCCTGATAGCGAATCATATTTGCGTTCGCTTCGAGCTGCCGTTGGGCATCCATAAGGGATGACAATTCGAGCGCTGGCTCAACATTGGCGTTTTCGACAAAACCCCCGCGAACAGCACCGGTGGCAGGACGCATCCCCTCGGTATCGGGGTAGCTCATGAGGTTGCCGCCGAGCTTTTTCAACTTGGATGAATCGGTAACGTCATGCAGCCCGATCGTGGCGACCGGAACATTGTCTTGCGTAATCTGACCGACCTCATTCACTGCAACCAATTTGCCGGCCTGCCTCACATCGAATTGAATGGGATGGTCTTTTTGATCCAACACCTGCTGAGACCCGTTATTGGTCACCACCAGATGCCCGACCTGATTGACCATGAATCGTCCATCGCGCGTGAGGCTGATTTTGTTGCCATCGGTCACCTTGAAGAAACCGTTGCCCTGGATGGCCACATCCAGTGGGTTTCCGGTGGGTTCCAGATCACCTTGTGACATATCCACCCGCGTGGGGGACGCGAAGATCCCTCCCCCGAGTGATTCAAGCATTCGGTTGCTGGCGCTGAGATCTCCGGATTCCTGGGCTGCCGTTCGGCGCTGCTGGAAGGTTGCGAGATCTTTTTTAAAGCCCACGGTTTCGGCGTTGGCGATGTTGTTAGAAATGACGTCCTGACGATACGAGTTCGTCAGGACGCCAGTGGCCGATAGATACAAGCCATAGATCATCCGGCTACTCTTTCGGCGGAGAAGGCGGGCAATGCTCCATCCGTGGAGAAGTCCATGACAGGCGACTCCGTCGCCTGCATCTGCGGACCGGCTCTGCCGATCACGACCCGCTGCCCGCGGTTCAATTCAGACTCTGCAACCTGATTCAAGTGCACAGCTACCGCCAAGCGGGCGGCCTGCAAAATGCGTTGTCCAAGGGTGTCTATTAAAGCAGCCATGCCTGTGTCTCCGGTTGCCGAGTCCGGAAACCGCTAGTCAATTGGCGTGCCATCGAAAATGTCAGACGCACAAATACACGGCGGGATGTTCGCCAAATTGTGGCACGGCCTTCCAGGCCATGTTGACGGTCACGGATATAAAACAGCTTGATTTGCAGTGATTTTTGATCGAATTCCAAATCACAAACACAAGCTGAAAACCCGTGCCACGCTACAGCTCAGAAAAAAATCAGAGAAGTGGGATTTCAAATTGGCAGACAGTTCATTGAGTGAGCCTGACAGAAGCGAAACAGCGATTTATGCGTTGACTCAGGAGGACATTGCGCTTGAGATCTTTG
>JBBRMF010000374.1:0-3823 GCA_038230975.1 Tepidisphaerales bacterium | reverse complement strand
GGCGATACTTTAGCACGAAATTGCTTTATATGCAAGGGGTGGATAAATCGACAGGCTCTCCAGCGGGGGAAGTCAGATCCCCATCTTCGCCGACGCAATCTGGACGGACGGCTGGCCCCGCGACACCGATCCCACCCCGCCCAATTTCAGAGACGGCGATCGAGCGTTTCAGGGGCCACATCTCGCCCCACACGAAAACATGCTTGCCCGGTTCACCATCGCCCGTCATGCCCCCAACATCAATGTCGGATTCCTGGATGGCCATGCCTAGACCGTGTAGTTGAGCCGCTTAAAGCGGTTAAAGTGGCATTAACATTTCGCGTTTCAGGATTGGAATCCGTTGCTGCCTTCACCGTAACATCCACGATCTAGTTCCACCATGCTCCATACGATTTCGCGCCGTTGCCATCCATTCACGGCAGGCCCGGATCTGGAATCGCTTTCGGCCCGATCGCGTACTGCCCATCCAAAATCGCCCCGGGCCCCACCGCCAGGCTTGGTGCGGTCACATTCCCGCGCACTTCCGCTTCCGGCCCGATCAGCACCGGCCCGCGGCTTTGAATATCCCCTTTGAATTTCCCGCGAACGATCAGCCCGCCACACAGAATCCGATCGGTGACGACATGGCCTTTTTTCTCGACCGTGACCACGCCGCACGTTTCGATCGAACGCCGGGCCTGATATTCCTTGAATCGAATTTCTTCCAGTTTCAATGACTTATTGCAGAAACGGCAAGTCACCGACAGCGCCTTGCGACTAACCTCCTGCGGTTTCTCGCAATACAGGCAGACGATCGTTACGCGATCTTCGGACGGAGAAACGTTGTAAGATTCCTGAGCCATGTCGGAAAACGAGCGGCTTCCCGGGGATTAAGTCATTCGATGGGAAAGACCATGGTCACTGAAGTCACCAGGCCGGTTCAATCCAAAAACCCGAACGCGTCCCGATCCATCATCTGTTCACTTGACCGGTTGGCCTTGCGGGATCGGCTTTTCGATTTGCCGATTCTGCATCGGATTCCCACCATGCTGCGGCGGCTTGCCCTTCACGGCATCCGGGCCAACCGTCACATGCCCGCTCAACACCGCACCCTCATCCACCACCAGCTTGCTGGCGGTCAGATCGCCTTCATAACGGGCCGACTGCTTCAGCTCCACCCGATCGGTCGCGACGATTTTACCCTTCACTTCCCCTTCAATCGTAATGGCTCCGGCATCCACATCCGCCTGCATCTTGGCTTCCTTAGCCACGTGAAGCCGGCCAGGGGTCATGATGTTGCCTTCAAACTTCCCGTGAAGCCGCATCCCTTTTTCAAACGTTAAATCGCCCTTAAAACTTGCATCGGGACCGAGAATCGTCGGGAAGTCATTGTTGCCGGTTTCTGCCATGAGGTGCCTCCTGCACATGCGGGGGATGATTGCGCGGCCCGTACATACAGGGCCGATTGGAGGGGATTATACGGGGATTCAGTGGGACCACAACGAAAGGGGGAATGGGCGACAGCTATCGCAACGCAAGACATCCGCAGCGGTGAGCCGCCAGAGAAGAAATACCTGCGCGAGCACTTCCGCCCAAACTCTTTTCCAATAACCAGCTGTGCGTCGATTCAGTCTCGCATGCGCCATTTTCGATTAGAAATCGCGAACAACAAGCCACACAACCACGCCAGTCCGGCGGGTTCCGGGATGGAGTTGATATTCACATTATCGATAGTGACGGTTCGAGGATTTCCTGCGTTTGCGTCTTCCCGCGTAAAGAAATCCACGTAATTGTAAGTGCCCGGCGATGTTGCAAGGGCGGTGTACGAATCGCGGATGGTCTCGCTCGGTACGCCGTTTACGATCTTGGCGACGGTGAAGGTAACTTGCTGGCCGTCGTCGGTAACGCTGAAATGGACGGAATCGCCCTGCCCCAACATCAGTGCGCTGGAGTTGATGCCTCCCAGTGAAACACCCGCATTTCGGTCGGTGATCGCCAGAGTGGTAGGATTCGCACCCACCCCTGAAACGGTGGGCGTGACCACCAATCTGAACTGTAATCCATCGGTCGGCTCGCGAAAGAAATTCACGTTGGGGATCGCGGAGGTGCGCATCCCGATGTCCAGGAACTCTGACCTGTCGCCGCCAGCGAGCGGAACATGATATGCTCCACCAAGGATTGAGACGAAGGTCGCATCGCCGCTGACTGAAATGGGCGAATGAAATTCCTGCTGCGTAATCAAGTATCCTCGCCCAGTGATCGTGACAGAGCCGTTTTGTTGAACGACGCGAGCGTTCGCGGTGGCAGCAGGTCCGAAGGGAAAGTAATTCCCGGTGGGGAGGTCCACCCGCCACTTCGATTGATCGAGCGCGGCGATATTGAAATCGTCCGCCAACAACATAGCGGCACTGATACGCGCAGCCCCGCATAGTGCCACGAGCGCGACCACGCACGTCTTCGAATACATTGTCGTCCTCCAGGTCCGCCAGGAACCACTTGACTCACCTTTGGAACAATTTACGACCCACCGGCGGTAATGCAAAAATATAGCCTGGTACATTGGCGAATGAAACAATTGCTTGATTCTGTGCTTCCCACCCCATCTTGTTATCCCCCTCCCCACCGCTATAGTAAGCTTTGATGGCCAAACGGATTGCCATTCTTGGCTCCACAGGATCGATCGGCACGAGCGCTCTGGATGTTCTTTCCCACCTCGGGGCGGACTATCAGGTGGCGGCGCTCAGCGCGCACAGTCAGGCGGACAAGCTCATCGAGCAGATGCGGCTGTTTCAGCCGGCTTGTGTGGCGGTAACCGATGAATCGCAGGCGGATCAGGTTCGTAAGGCGGCTCGGGGGACTCGAATTGAAGTGTATGTTGGGGCGGCCGGGCTCGTGAAAATGATCGAGCGCGATGACATTGACATGGTGCTTGCCGCCATTGTAGGAGCCGCTGGATTGCCGGCAGTGTTTGCGGCGGTCGAGACGGGCAAGACCTTGGCGCTGGCGAATAAAGAGGCTCTCGTCGTCGCCGGTTCGCTGCTGATTCCGCTCGCCAAAAAGCGCGGCGTTTCCATCCTGCCGGTTGACTCCGAACACTCCGCCATCTTCCAGGCCATGCAGTCGGGCAAGTCTCACGAGATCA
This sequence comes from Tepidisphaerales bacterium, assembly GCA_038230975.1. Taxonomy (GTDB): domain Bacteria; phylum Planctomycetota; class Phycisphaerae; order Tepidisphaerales; family Tepidisphaeraceae; genus JANXVV01. The sequence goes on along the minus strand of JBBRMF010000374.1, from coordinate 702 downwards.
AAAAGCTGATCCTGACCGCCAGCGGTGGGCCCTTCCGAAACGCGACGCGTGAAAAAATTGAGAATGCCACATTGGATGATGCCCTGAATCACCCGACTTGGCGGATGGGGAATAAGATCACGATCGATTCCGCCACGATGTTCAACAAAGGTCTGGAATTAATCGAGGCGTGCTGGTTGTTCGATCTGCCGCCGGAGAAAATTGAAATCGTCATCCATCCGGAATCGGTCGTCCATTCGATGGTCGAGTTTATGGATGGATCGGTCATTGCGCAAATGGGGCCGCCAGATATGCGGACGCCGATCCAATACGCTTTAACGTATCCGGCTCGATTACCCGGTGTGAGTCGGAAGCTGGATCTCAGCAAGTCATTTTCGCTCCATTTTCATCCGCCCGATTTTGCGCGTTTCCCGGCACTTGGCATTGCGCAAGATGTGGCCCGCCGCGGGGGCACGCTGGGCTCTGTGATGAATGCAGCGAATGAGTCGGCCGTGGAGGCGTTCATGGCCGGGAATATCCCCTTTGGTGGCATTGCCCGGGCGGTCGAGCATACAATTCAGGCACACACGGTTCAGGAGTCTCCGTCGTTGGACGATCTACTGAAAGCCGATCAGTGGGCGCGGCGGACCGCCGTGCAGTTTGTCCGAGAACTTTCAATGGTTTAGTATTTGGTGGCATGGGCGTCTCGCCCGTGCATTTTTT
>JBBRMF010000373.1:0-3849 GCA_038230975.1 Tepidisphaerales bacterium | reverse complement strand
TTTCGCAGCGCCACCACCCCACCGCCAACGATTACCGAGAGGCGATTAACGACATCTAACATCAGAGGATAAGCCGCAGGCATAGCCTCGTCATTCTAAGCGTAAGATGGGGAACGGTCCATTTCACAACGTTCGATCCTGCACCTTCCTGATCAATTCGGCTTGAAAATCAGAACCAATCCCAGCAGCGCCAAGACCGATCCTCCACCGAAGAACATCGCGTATTTGCCCATCGATGCCGGCTCGCGCCCATCTTCGATAATCCAGCATTTCGTGAAGTCCGTCGACGGATATGACCCTCGAAGAATCTTCAACTCTTTTTCGCTCAAACTATCGACTTTGTTGATGACCATCCCCTGTACATTCTTGGCGCGACTGAACGCGCTCAGATCTCCCTGGTTGTGAATCTTATTGCTCTTCACGATGATTTTGATTTTGTCCGGAACGGGAATATCGGAATTGCTGTTGATCTGGCCAAACAGCGATTTCATCTTCACGGCGGACATAAACGCGCCGTCAACGGGGATTACGGGCTGCCAGACTTGCGACCAATCGCTGCTGCTTCCGTTGCGTTGCTCATACACAAAGTTCACCGTGGGAATCAAGCCGGTGACGTGAACGTAGGCATTGTCACCGGGACCATTTTTTTCAAGCTGAAGGCAGGTGATCTCCTGTGGGGTCGACTTTGCCGCCGCGGCAAGCCGACTCTCCTTGACTCCAAGAAAAATCAACACGATGCCTCCGGCGACCATGGCAACCTTGAGGCGATTCAATCGGAATCCGGGTCGGAAGCCGGTTGCCGACTTGGTCTTGATGAGCGGTGCCGCAGGATCCGGTTGCCGTGACATTGTTGGAACCGGAGGCGGCGAAGAAATCGGCGGTAGCACTGCGAGTTCAAACGGCGACGTCTCTTCACCGAACGGATTTGGCTCGACGACCGCCTGTGGAACAACCATCGTTCCGCTGCAGGCTGTGCATTTTGCCTTTTTTCCAGCGAATTGTTCGTTCACGGAATAGACCTTGCCGCAGGTTGGACACTTCACCTCGATAGACATTTGAGTTCTCCCGAATCTGAATCCCTTGAATGACCGGTTTTATTACGCGAACGCCTTTTGAACCGCAGCACGAGTTTTGTCGAAAGCAATTTGCGCGACCTTCACCGGGCTTTGCTTCCAGTAATCTTTATTGAACAACTCCACGGAAAGATGTCCATGCCAACCGATGTCACGAAGGATACGAAACAGGTCACCTAATGGCGCTATACCGTCGCCGGGATAGACCCGTTGGGCATCGGTAATCTGATCACGATTGGGAGTGGCAGGGTAGTCATTGGTGTGCAGCACACCAAGCGCATTGCCGCGCAGAAGACTAATGCCGGCAATGTCGGATCCACCTTTATAAAGGTGATACACATCGAGCAGCATGCACGCGGCAGGATCGGCGGCTTGAACCGTGACAAACGCGGCTTCACCAATTTTGCTGAGCGTTTTGGAAGAGCCCCACAGCTCAAGCTCAGGCGTCACGCCCATTTGATGACCGAGATTGAGCACGGCTCGATAGCGCTCGGCTATGACGGATAGTTCCGGGTGCGCATCGTCTGGACCGTTCGCGCCGACCGGGGGCGCCGCGATGCGCGTGCCACCAATCTGCGCCACTAAATCCATGTCCCGCTTCATCTGTTCAAGGCCCTTGGCGCGCCGATCATTGTCATCGACGATCCAACTGGCAAAACCGATGGCGCTCGGAATCGCCAATCCGTGATCGGCAATTTGCTTGCGAAGATCAGCCAGCGAACCCCCTTGCTTTACGTGCTTCTCAATCTCACTGATCCACGGCTCGACCGCGCTGAAACCCACCTTGGCGGCGATTTCGATCTCCTCCGTCAACGGTAAATTCTGCCCGCGAATGGTGCTTGTGTTGAGGCAGTAACCAAACGGGTCAACCGTCTTACCAGGGTTCGAAGCGGTAGGAGATGTTTCCGCATGGGCGACCGCCGTGGTTAGGGCGGCACCGGCGGTTACCAGAAAATGACGGCGACTCGGATGCATCGACATGAAACTCCCGCGTGAGATACCCACGGCTCAAAAGCCCGGGCGATTGGCAATTCACAAGTATTCTACCGCTTCGAGGGCGCTTTCGTGACGCCCTGCACTTTCAGCTTTGTTTCCGAACGCGCGCCCGGACGACCGTCCGCATTGAGGTAACTGGGGATGACAATCCCAGTGGCCCTGTTTCCAACGGCTCGGCAAGCAACTCTTCGACTCGACCAGATGCTGCCTCTCCACTGCGAACAAAGATTGGAGGAATCGTCGCGAATCGGATGGTCTGCATTTGCGAACCGTACAGAACATGTTCATGGCCGTCTAGTAGATCGTAATAGCATTTGTATTTTTGCAGCAGGATTTTTTCAGAATTCGGACCGACGAGGATTGATTTCTCCTCGCCCTTTGGCGACCCGGTTGCCGTAACGCGAAGAGTGGCGACGACACCCAGACGATACCGCTTACTGCAATTTCCGCACTGTATTTCGATTGAAATGTCTTACCCTTAAAAGACACTCACAGAATCACCCCAGGCAGTCTCCTCGTTCAACGGAAACGACTGGTTCAATTGGCTCTGTCCGTGTGGGCTGCGTCAAACACTGTCAACGCGTCTGGCAGCAAAGGGCGTGACATCTCCGGGAATGCAAAAAGATCGGGGACCAAGCGTGCTTGTTCCTCGATCTTTAAGATTGCGCCGACCGAAGTAATCTCAGTGAACTGAGCGAACTACTTTTCGGTATTTGCCTTGCGGCTATTTCGCAAGCGGACGATTTTTTTAGCCAACTGGCGTGCCTTGGTGTCGGGCACGCGAATCAGTTCAGCCGGGTTCGGCGCGGCGATGACGGCGGCGGGAGATTTATGGACAATCTTAGCCAAGCGCCAGGCAGCGGCTTTTAGCATCTGCCGGCGCTCTTTCCACCGATCGGGGGTCTTTGCCACCGGTTTAGGCCGAGGGGCAGAGCGCGGTTTGGCGGCGCGGGGAGCTGCAGGCCGGGATTGTTGAAATCGCGGCCGTTCAAACGGGCGACCGGAATTGCCGCCCGCATTGCTGTTGCCTCCGAATGAATTACCGCTGGAACTGTTACCGCCCGCGCTATTTCCGCCGAAGCTGAAATTATTGCGGAAGCCCGGTGGACGCGGCTTGGGATTACGGTCTTGCCTCATAAAAAACTCCTGTTGGCGCGATTTTGGCAAGTCGAGCGTTTTAAAGCATCTCCTAAGAGGCCGTTCGCTCAACTTCAGCACCTGCATCAAATCTGACAGAAAAAATTTCCGGGTTCAAGCCCTTTGCTGCCCTCAATTCGCTCGGAAAACCAAACTTAAACAATCACACTTTACAACAACACGAATTATTAAGCAAAGCGCAAGTTGATAATCGACAGATAAAAATGGGCAAAACACATCAGATACTTCGACTTCGGCCCCCCGCACAAAATGGGCAATGTGATTTGGATTTCAGTTCCACGAATTGTATTTGTTTAGGCAGGATATTCGAGCGTTTTTCTGGCGAACGAGTGATCCCGTGCCGATAGGTGTAACGCCATCTCAAGGAAGCGGCGAGTGCCGTTTTCCGCTGGCTGTAAGCCGCGCCGAAGGCAGTGTCGGCGTTTTACCACCGTACGACCTATTTTCATGGAGTCTCGTCAATTCGACGAGAAGGAGAATTCAAATGAGCCGCCGCAATCGATCCCTGACTCAACAATCGTTCTCACGTGGTTTTTCAAAAGTCCCCAAATTGTCTGATAAGAAGCGATCGCGATTCAGTGCTTTTGAACTTCTTGAACACCGAACCTTGCTCTCCTCAACC
>JBBRMF010000372.1:0-3852 GCA_038230975.1 Tepidisphaerales bacterium | reverse complement strand
GTTCACAGTCGTACTATTGGCGGCGGCCGTCAGGGTGCCATTGCCGTTGATCGCGACGGCTTTCAACGTGAAATCGCTAATCGTGGTTTGAGCGGAAGCGGTCCCGCCGCCAACGGTAAAATCGCCGACACCACTGACAATCCCGAATGTGGCCGTGCCGCCGGATTGAGTAAAGGGCGCATCTAAGAAGGAATTCTTTGGACCGGAGAGGATTCCACCCGTTTGCATAATGGCCGAATGATTGGTGCCGCTAGACGTATTGTAACTACGCAGAGTCTGGGAAATACTCAGCGAACCCCCGCTGATATTGAGTATACCCACTCCACCGGAACTGGTACCCCCCGCGCCGCCGATATACACGGTAGCCGCCGATGCGGTACCGGCCATCAGGTTATAGATTCCGATCGAATCCGCGCTATAACCGAGATACAACGATCCCGTGCCGCCGGGATCAATTTGATGGGAACCACCTGATTGATTGAAGACACCCTTGCCAAAGTAACCAATGTATTCGTTTACGCTGTTTGCCCCATTATTGGTAAGCGCCAAAGTGCCATTGGTCATCGCGTAAGTGCCGACGCTGCTCGGGAAATATCCAAGGATGAGACTCCCGCCGCTGAGCGAATGAGTTCCCCCGGTTTGATTCAGCGAGCCGGCGTTAAAATCCCCGATGAACTCGAAAGCGTTGTTGGTCAGTGCCAGCGTGCCGCCAGCCAGATTGTAGTTGCCGTTTGAGTTGCCGCCGATGTCCAGCAATCCACCGCTGACGGTGTGGGTGCCACCGCTCTGGGTAAACGTGCCGGCGGCGTTGGCTCCAATATACTCACTGGAACTGGTCAGCGCCAGCACGCCGTTGCTCATCAAGTATGCGCCCGTTCCACCGCTTCCAACATTCAGGCTTCCGTTGCTAATCGTGTGCGTACCCCCACTCTGGTTGAAGGTACCCGATCCAGACAGGCCAATCGTCTCGTCACCGTTGACTGACAAAACGTTGGCGGATTGCAAGAGCATGATGGAGGTACCATTGGTCGCATCGAGTGTCAATTGGCTGAGATTGGTGGCGGAGACATCCAACGTTACCACCACTGAACCCGCAGCCGGAGCGAGCAACACAGTGTCTCCCGGCGAGGGTTTGGTATTCAGCGACCACTTCGTGCCATCGCTCCAGTTGCCGGTCGTGCCGGTGTAGATGTCGTTGTTGGCATAACCCTCGGCTGCAAATCCGAGAAAGGGAAGAGCCGAGAGCAAAGCCGTTCGTTGCGTCCGACGAATGCGATCACGCCGACCAGCCACTTCCTGCATGCGCCCGCGATCCAAACCAAGAGCATGCGCAGTTTTGATTCTGTTAATTTTCAATTTCGCTCTCTCCTCTTCGGGTATGATTCGTATGTTCAAAACGTCGCCCAGGTTCCGGATTTAAAGCTCTCACCTGTCTGCCACAGGAGATGCGATCGAGCCGGCCGGCAAATTAATATCTGGCGAAGGGATTAGCAAGCTTTTTCTGGATCGGATCGAAATGGCACGACGTCTCCAGGCAATGCAATACGCATCCTGTACGTTGCGTTAGAGAGGGGTTTAGATATCGGGTTTAAGCCGATTGCGCGGCCTGACTTCCGGCTCGAATTCCTCATGGACATTGCAAGACAACAGCAAGCCGCCACTACGAGCGACACGAATCCTCGGAGTAATTCGGCGATGCTGGAGACGCGTTTACAGTCGCGATCGGCGACTGTGCTGTCAGCTTCGTCCGGACCGATGTCCATGTGTAGCGTTTAGCAGGTGTGGAAACGAAATGGAGACACCTAAAGAGTATTGGCTGCGCGTTCGAATGCTCCGATGACTATTCCGCATGCGCTGCGGCGGCACTGCCAACGGGCGCTGCAGCCTTTGCCGGAGATGCCGCGCCGGGCTTCTTGCCACCGGCGAGTTTGCCGGTAGGCCTGGTCGTCGGGGCGATTTTGATGCCGGCTTTTTCCAACAATGTACGGCCTTGACCGACTTGGAGGCGGAGGATTTCCTGGCCGGGTTCGATTCCGGCGCGGGCTTCGGCGTGGGTCTCGGTGCTTTGGCCGATGGTGACTTTCAACGGTTTCACTTCATCGGTGAAACGCGCGAAGACATAGTTGTCCGTGCCGGCGGAGTAGATGCAATCCAGTGGGACGGCCAAGGCACCGGTCAGGTGTTCGCAGAAGATTTCTGCGCGGATGGTTTCGGAGGGTTTCAAATCGCCGGTGACGTAATCCAATGTCAGGTCAACGGGGTATTCTTTCAGGTCGGGGTTGTACCAGCGTTGGCTCATATCCGCGATCGGGCTGATGCGCGAGACGAAGGCGGATAGTTCCAGCGGATGCGTGCCCCGCTGAACGCGAACGATGGCGCGCATCGGGTTTCGGTCATCAATCCGGATGCGCGTTCGCTGTGCTTCGGGGATGCGAACGACGGCCTTCATACTCGTGGTATCGGGCAGGCGAATCAGCAATTGCTTATCGCGAATGGTGGCACCTTCCTGAATCGGCGTGACGGCGTTGCGATCCAGGCTCGATGAATAAATGACGAAGCCGGCGGTGGGCGCTTTGATCGTGCAGTTTTCCAACTGCTCGCGCTGCTCGTCATATTGTGTCTGGAAAATGCGAACTTGCGTGACAGCGGCACGGGTGACGGCCTGCTTCTGGGTCAGGTTGGCGGCGTTTTCGGCGCGCGTGTGTTCCAGCTTTTGCTGAGCCTGCGCGAGCGCGCTTTGAAAGGTGGTCTCATCTTTTTTGTGCTGATAATTCAGCAGCACCATGACGGCCGTCTTGGCCTTGTCGCGCGCATTCAGGGCGGTGGTGATCTCCAGTTCGGCTTTCTTCACATCCGACGGCGTGACAAAACCTTTGCCAAATAGAGCCATTGTGTTGTTCTGATCATCCTGCTTGTTGGCAAGGGTTTGATCGGCCATCTTAAGCAGTGTTTCGGCATCTTGACGCGCCTGGGGGAATGTCCCCTTTTCATAGGCTTCCAGATCGATTTTCGCCAATTGAAGAGCTACTTCCGCAGCAGCGAGATTGGCGGCGTTCTGGCTTTTTTGAATTTCTTCGAACTGTTGAGCCGTCACCAGGTTTGCCTGAGCGGTTTCGAGGCTGGCTTTTAAGTCATCCACTTTATGTTTGATGATGGATGAATCGACGGTCACAAGCACTTCGCCGGGCTTTACGGAGGAGCCTTCGGGCACGACATAGGTGATCGTGCTGATTCCCTCGACATGGTTCACCACGTCGATATTGTTAACCGCCGCCAATTCACCGTCTTTGGAAATCTTCACATCCAGATCCATCGGCGCAACGGTATAGAAGCTGCCGGTGATCAACGCAGAGGAATCAGAGCCCATATGATTCGTGAACCACCAATATCCACCCACCGACACCAATACGACTGCGGGCACCAACAACCAGATCCAGGAGCGCCTGGCTGGCAATACCGAAACTGGAAGCGTTGCATTCAATTGGGTCACTTCATCCGCCTAAACAATTAATTTGTGATCTTCACTTCGCCACCCTCATTACCGCAGTCGCGCTCATTTGTTCACGGTTGTTTCGTTGAACTTTTGAAGATCCGCGCGAAGGTCTGATAATTTCTTGTCGGAGTTCCTCGTTCCCACGCGGTCCATTGAATAGCCCAATGTGCCAGCCGTCGGATCGACCCTAAGTGTGCCCGTGCTGCGAAGATAGCGAAGAATCGCCACTTGCAGATTCGACAACGCCCGCTCGTAGCCGTCCTGCGCACTGAGCAGCGACTGTTGTGATTCCACGACATCCCGCGAATCGACGGCACCCAGCTTAAGGAGCTCATACGAATATTGCAGGCGTCGCTTGG
>JBBRMF010000371.1:0-3884 GCA_038230975.1 Tepidisphaerales bacterium | reverse complement strand
GGCATGTCGTTTGCCGTCCTTGGCTCGATGACACCGCCGCAAATACATGCCGGCAGAATACCACGCCCCAAAAACGACTTGGTCTTCACTACATCGACTTTCGCGCACGCCAACCCCGAGGGCTGCACGCCATCGACGGTTTTGGCCCCGCAAAAAAAATTATCGAGCGGGAATTGCGGAGGTTGGGTTAGGGTGAGTGGGTTTTTCCAATCAATTCGCTCACCTAACCGCGAACACATCTCACTTCACACTGTTCGTCGTCGCCCGCTCAACACACCTACGAGGGTCAACATTCCAATCACCATCATCCCCGGCTCAGGTGTGACCACCACATCCCACGCCACATTCTCCTGCAGCAGATTGGTTTGCCTGCGAACCCAGCCATTCACCGGGTCAAATCCGGTGGGATCAAATGCCCGCAGCGTTATCGCATGATGTCCCAATGAAAGCGCAAGCCCCGACACGCTCAGCGAGCTGGATCCGGTGGCTGCCGCATCCAGCACACCATCAACCGACCATTGCGTGTCGATCACCGCGTTATCTACTCGAACCGCATCCAGCGAAGGGGGATCGACAAGCGCCACGCTGTTACTCGTGTAGCTATCGAGCGGGCGCACAATGTTGTAGATATCCTGAATGATCTTCTCACGGCTCACCGCATTGAATGGCACCCCCAGCGCACGCATCTTCGAGTTAGCCGTAGGTCGATAAATTCCCGAATCGTAATACCGGCCACCGTTATACGCACCAACCACACTGCCCGTCGGATCATTATACCCAAGCCACGCCGACCACTTGGCACCCGTGGGACTTTTCGTCACGTCCACTTCAGTGGGTTCTGCGCCAACGTATGGCGTTGTGAATCCACCATATTCATCCGCAAGATGGCTGAACGAATGCCCGTTCTCATGCAACGCAATCTCCAGGGCCGAACTGTTCCCCCCGGCATACGTCGCATAAGTACCGCCACCCCCACCGTAAATGTTGTCGTTGACCGTCACAAATTTCATCTGTGCCGTTTTTCCCGAACCGGCTATCGCAGCACTCAGCGCGGCATTGGCCTTCGCGTCATTGATATACAACAGCCGATCCGTCACCCCATCGTACCGATACGTCGCATCCAACGCGGTGTTTTTGACCACCCCATTCTGTGGCTCATCCGCACCGGATTGTTGCGACACGACATTCACCTTATACAAATTGAAAAAGTTGCGATACCGATAAAACGGATCCGAGTTCAAAGCATTCGCGAACATGTAATTCACGTAGTTCTGAACATGGGTCGTGTAAGTCCCCCCGCTGATATCCGCTGCGGTATATCCATCCCCAAGAAAAAACGTATTAACGCGATTTGACGAAGGCCCGTGTTCGGCAATCGTATCGAACGCCGCGCGCGCATCAATCGTAAAGCACATCGCACAACCTATCAAAAGCGGAATCCGCGCGCTATGGATGACCGCCTTGCCGTAATTTCGATTTCGCATTCTCGCTCCTTTAAACCCTTTACTGCCTCAACACCACTGTGACACTCACTGACGGGAAATATCCGGGAATTAAATTCCCGGAATGCTACCACAAGCGTCAATTTTCCGCACTACAGATTGTCGGCATCATCGGTCGATCCGACGATTCGTTCATCGTGGTATTCCCGGATGCAAGCCTTACAAATTACAGCAAGTCCGGCGTGAAAGGAACCACGCTGATCCCGGCGATCGGATCAGTCTATACGCTCGGGTCGGACAACAAACTCTATGTCGCCGGCCTAACCGGGGCGACGAATACGGACCTGTTTGTGTCGCGATACAACACCGATCTGACACTTGACAAAACGTTTGGGACCAAGGGAACGTCGCAGCTTTCCGGCTACAATGCACCGGATGGAATCGTGCTGCTGCCGAACGGCCTGGTGGCAGTGACGATCGCCGGGCGCGCGGTCGCATTTGACACCTCGGGGGTTGCCCAACCAAAAGGGTTCAATGGGCCGATCGGGCTAACCGCTTCACAATTGAGCGGCACGAAAAAGGTTGAGGTGAAGTTCACCGATAACATAACGAGCGAAACAGGATATGTCATTCAAGTCGGCCATAGCGGGGGCGCGTTTGCGGATATCGCATCGCTCGACGCCGTAACCGGATCAGGCGGTGGCGTGACATTTGATCTGCCCGATGCGTTCAATAGCGGCGATCCCTTGACCTTCCGCGTGTACGCGATCAACGGTTCATTGCGATCGCCGGGCAGTCAAGTTGCTGCAGTGACGATCGTCTGAAGTTCTTAAATGATCACGGACCGAAAATGTTCCCTGTTACATTTTGCATCTTAAGTGAACGAGAGCTCTTCGATTTTCGGGTAGACGAAAAGGCGGTATGCCACCGTTCGCATCAATTCCCAAAGAACCTCTCAGGCTCCGCGTATACGCAGAAGGAATACAGCAGCATTGCATTCCGCGGCGTGATTTTTATAATCAATTTTCATTGTAAGATAAGTACTTGAATGGACTTGTATTAATATTTTAATCAAAAGGTGGCGGGCGCATTTTCATATCTCGTAACCGCATTTTTGAGCCAGCTTTCAATTATTAACGCCAATTTTGTCGCGAGCGATCATGCGCATGTTTCGCGCACGTCGTTTATAATTCCAACGAATTGAAAACTTGGAAGGATGGAGTGATTGAGCGGAAAACGCCAGCATTTCGCGCCGGACAAAGCATGAACTTATTAGAAGTCAGAAAGCGGCTGGATGATGAGCGACGATATCTGGCGCGCGATGGCCGCGCGACTTATACGCTGCCTCACCTGACTCGCGTGGAGATGGTGGGGCGCGGACTAGTCATTTGGTCGGACCTCGATCCAGAACAGGTTGAAGAAGCGATCCGCGGAGAGATTGAATTTCATCGCAAGGCGAACGTGCCATTCGAATGGAAGCTCTACTGTCATGATCGCCCGGCCAACTTGCTTGATAAACTGAAGAGCAACGGTCTGGAGTCCGGCCCGCGCGAGGCCGTGATGGTCTACGACCTTGCCGCGGCAGAAGTGCCACAGAACATGGATGGAGTTGTGCGCAGAATTACAACTCTCGAGCATGTCGAGGACTACCGGCTTGTTGCCGAAGAATCGCTTGGTAAAGATTACGGATACATCTGCGACGAGTTGGCGTCTGCCATCAAAGCTGGTTCAACTCAGCAACTGGGTTACGTCGCCTACGACGGGCGGGAGCCAGTCAGTATTGGAAGGCTCCAAACGCATCCGCTGAGCGTGTTCGGAGGCCTGTACGGTGGTACGACGCGGGCGGCCTATCGTCGCCGGGGGTTTTATCGCGCGGTCGTGGCACAACGGGCAATGGATGCTATGAAATCGGGCGCGAGGTATCTCATAGTTGACGCTCTGGCGACAAGTCGTCCAACGCTGGAGAGACTGGGCTTTCGGCAAATGACCGAGACAATCCCTTGCGAATGGTGGCTAAGCCAAACGTGCAGCCCGCTTATTTGATTTTGCATTGCAAAATTGGAGCCAGCGGGACACCAGTAGAACTCGCAATGGCGTTCTTAAGCCAAATTCTCACCTTGCCTGCCAAACTGGCGTCCCAAATTGCCGACTTACGTTGAAGTGCGAAGTTGAAAGCTGAGTTGCACCGGGGGCTCCGATCGATGGCTCCCGTGATCACAAGGGCATAACCTACAGCTGGCAGTCATTTCGCTTGGAGGAGTCGTGCTTTCCGTGGCCATCGCTGGAACGGGCTGGCAAGAATAAAGAGAAAGCCTTGGCGTAGGAATCTTATACTTTACTCGACACTTTTGGCAGCCAACTAGCGACCAAGGAGGAATGGCTGTATAAGATCAGCTTGCTCGGGGCGCTCCCCCGCTGTATGCCGCCGTTTACGTCGGACAT
>JBBRMF010000370.1:0-3894 GCA_038230975.1 Tepidisphaerales bacterium | reverse complement strand
GGATACCCAAACCCGAATCGCTCGCACTTTCGATCGATGGACATCTGGCAAAGTGCACAGCCGGAAAAAGAGGTCGTCACCACCGGTTGGATCGGTCGATATTTCGACAATACCTGTCGCGGGAATGATCCGCATGTGGGGTTGTCGATTGGTGATCGAGTGCCGTTGGCATTGGAAGGGGATCGAATTCATCCGCTCTCGTTCGAAAAACCGGAGACCTATCGATATGCCGGACGCGATGTGGAACGATATTTGAAACTGAACAAAGCCGGCAAGTGGGTCGCCACCGAAGCCGTTACGCCTGCCTCACAGCTTGATTTTTTAAAACGAACTGCGATGGATGCGCAGTTGAGCCGTGATGAGATTTTGAAAATGACCCGCGCTCATTCCCCGGCCGCCAACTATCCGTTTGGTGAATTCGGCGCTGGTTTGCGAACGATCGCCGCCATGATCAACGGCGGAATGCCCACGCGCGTCTACTACGTCAGCCTTGGATCATTTGACACGCACGCGCAGGAGCGCAGCGTTCACGATCGACTTATGCAGCAGCTTTCAGATGGTGTCAGCGCGTTCTGGGCTGATTTATCCGCGCAGAAAAATGACGATCGCGTACTAATGATGACATTCAGCGAATTCGGCCGTCGTCTGGAACAAAATGCGAGCGCGGGCACGGATCACGGCGCTGCCGCGCCGATGATGTTCTTCGGAAAGTGCCTCCAGCAAGGCATTGTCGGAAAGCATCCCTCCCTCAAAGATCTCGACGAAGGCGATCTCAAGCACTCGGTCGATTTCCGAAATGTCTATGCATCTGTTTTAGAAAAATGGATGGATACCCCAAGCGCCCCGATCCTCGGAAAAGCATTCACACCGATCCCTCTCTTGAAAACCTAAACTGCAAATCCAAGCCGATCACCTCTCCAACGCCACCAGATCCTCGTAAGTCTCCCGGCGGCGGATGATCTTGTACGAGCTGCCATCCACCAACACTTCCGGTGCGCGAGGCCGATTGTTGTAGTTACTGCTCATCGCAAATCCGTACGCGCCGGCCGTGAAAACCGCCATCAAATCACCGCGTTTCGTGCGCGGCAACAACCTATCCTTAGCGAGATAATCCCCGCTTTCACAGATCGGCCCAACCACATCCACCACTTCCCCATCCACCGGTTTCCGATCCTCGTCCCGCGTCTCCGGCACATCCGCCGCTTGCGGGTTAGCCGGCCAAATAAAATGATAAGCATCATATAAAGTCGGTCGAATCAAATCATTCATCCCCGCATCCACAATCACAAACTGCTTGGGACCGCTACTCTTTCGATACAACACTTGCGTCAGCAAAATCCCCGCATTTCCCACGATATACCGCCCCGGCTCCAGCGCAATTTTGTAAGGCTTATCCTTCAATAACGGCAGCAACGCCTTGGCATGTTCCGTCACCGGAAGTGCCTGCGTCGGATTCCGATAATTGACGGCGAACCCACCCCCCAGATCAAGCCATTCAATCTTATGGCCGAGCGCAGTCAGTCGATCGATCAGCGACTGAGCCTTGGTCACCGCATCCACATAAGGCTGAATCTCATACACCGGCGAGCCGATGTGCAAATGCAACCCGGCAATCCGCAGGTGCTTCAAATGTCGATACTTTTCAAAGACCGCTTCCGCTCGATCAATATCGACGCCAAACTTATTTCCTTTCTTACCCGTCGTCGTTTTCGCGTGTGTCTTTGCATCCACATCGGGATTAATGCGAAGTGCCCCAATCGCGGTTTTTCCAATACTGGCAGCCACACGATCGATATTTTCGATCTCGGCTTCCGATTCGATATTGAACGCCGCAATGCCAACATTCAATGCGTCGATTATTTCCGCATCCGTTTTTCCGACACCGGCATAGATCATCTTCTTCGGATCGCCACCGGCTTGTAGAGAGCGGAACAATTCACCGCCGCTGGTCACATCGAAGCTGCATCCCTCGGCGGCCAACACTTTGAGCAGATTGATGTTGCCGCAACTTTTGACGGAATAGCAGATCGTCGCGTTGACCGGTTTGAACGCATCCGCCACCTGCCGGTAATGTCGCAGCAGCGTCGCCTTCGAGTAGACATACGCCGGCGTACCGACTTCCCGCGCGATCTTTTCGGCAGGGACATCTTCGCAATAGAGCTCACCGTTCTTGTAATTGAAAAAATCCATAGGGCCGACACTTTACCGGATGGTTTTAAAGCAACAAGCATGAAGACGTATTAGTCCCCCGGAGTAGGGGTTGTCGATTATTTAGCCGGGTCGATTGCGACCCGTGTCCGAGGGACTCCGCCGGCCGTTAAACACGGGTCGCAAGCGACCCGGCTAAATAAATGGACAGGCCCAGTATCAGGGGGAGGGGACCAGAAATCTATCTTACGACTGTGTTACACGAACATTCAATCCCCTGTTCCAACGCCTGCAAATGTTCCTGCGCCGCGGTGAAATCCGCGTGGGCGGGCGACAGGTGAGCCACTGCTTCTTCAAGCAACCCGCGCGCTTCTTCCAATCGCCCGGCATGTTGCAGGAAGATTCCGTAGGCGACGGTCGATCGCCCGTGGGTCGACCAATCTCCGGAACTGGCACCATGATCCACCGCTTCGCGATGCAACGCATCAGCCTGTTCGAATCGCCCGGATTTGTCTGCGGAAATGGCATAGTTTCGGAGTACGTTGGAGAGGAGAGCCAGATCGTTCACCACTCTGGCCGTCGCAACAGCGGTGTCATACGCCGGCCCAGTTTCCGCCACCCGCCCTGCTTTGTCGAACGCCATCGCCAAGGCTTGCTGAGCCATCGCCAATTGCGCGCGGTCGGGCATGCCTTCGCAGATTCGCACGATGTTCTGGCAAGCGCTGATATGAACGTCGTGGTCGTCGTTCTGCTGTGCCGCGTGGGCCAACGCGATATCGATGCTGAGTAGCAGCGAGGGCTCCATTTCGGGCGTGGTTTCCAATCGCTGCCGAAGTTCGACTAAAACCGCCTGGGCCAGATGTGAATCAGCCTGTCTGGTTTGTCGCAGCGCGTGTCCGACGAGCATTTTCTGCATCCCACGCGTCAGTTCCGGCCACGCTTCTATCGCTGGTGCCGCCGGGCCATTCGCCGCTTTAACAATGAATGCCCGCAAGGCCAGATCGGCAGGTAGGCGTTCGTTCTTCGCCCGACTCAAAATAAGGATGGATTCATCGATCTTTTCAAGGGCCTCGGTCGGCCGCGCACGCGACAGCAGCAGATCCGCCAACGCCGACAGGCCCACCGCATAACCGATTTGCTCGGCCCCGAAAATTGTCTTTCTCGCGGCGACATTTTCAACCAACACCTGTTCGGCTTCGCTCAATTTGTCTTGTTGCGCAAGGATGTCACCAAGATAGACCTGGTACGTGAGCTGTTCTTTCTTTGCCGATTCATCTTCCGCTGGGATGGCCATCGCCTGCCGGCAGGCGATCTCGGCTCGATCAAATTGCGCCATCGCACTGAGAACGGTCGCCAGTTTGTAACTCGCGTCGGCGTGAAGCGGGGTGTTCGGTTGCGACTGAGCAATCTTCAAAACCGCGGTTTGCATGATCTGTTCCGCCGCCGCGCCATTGCCACCTTGTAGTACTTGAATCGCTTGCTGGAACTGTTGGTTGAGAAAATCCTGGTTCTGAATTGCCGCATCGCCTCGATTTCCGGGGAATGCTGGTGCTGCCGAAACTGAGCGGCTCTGTTTATCCGTTGCCGCTTCATCGAACGAATTTAAAATAAAGCGGTTTACTGCCGCCGAGATCACTTTCCACATCAATAGCTCCGGAAACTTTGGGTGTCCTTAATATTGTACGGGAGTTCACGCACTCATCGAGTGCCTATTGGTGCAAATACCCCGGTGCCGCGATGAATTCG
>JBBRMF010000369.1:0-3922 GCA_038230975.1 Tepidisphaerales bacterium | reverse complement strand
TTTCGACTTCATCGAGCAGCAGCACGCTGTAAGGGCGACGGCGAATACGCTCGGTGAGCTGGCCACCTTCTTCGTAACCGACGTAGCCGGGAGGCGCGCCGATCAGTCGGCTGACGTTGTGCTTCTCCATGTATTCGCTCATGTCGATCGCGATGAGGGCATCTTCATCGCCGAACATGAACTCGGCCAAGGCCTTGGAAAGCAACGTTTTGCCGACACCGCTGGGCCCAAGGAACAGGAAGCTGCCCATCGGACGATTTGGATCTTTCAAACCGCTGCGAGCACGGCGGATGGTTTTGCTGACAGCCTTGATCGCTTCGTCCTGACTGACGACACGCTTGTGCAGTTCCATTTCCAGTTCGAGCAGACGCTGAGCTTCTTCTTTTGCCAGGCGGGTGAGCGGTACGCCGGTCATTTTGCTGACGACTTCGGCGACGACTTCCTCGTCGACCACGCCGTCCACTTCCTTGGCTTTTTCACGCCATTGACGTTGCATGTCTTCTTTGCTCTTGCGCAACTGCTCGGCGTGATCGCGAAGCTTGGCGGCCTCTTCGTATTCGGCGTTGCGGACGGCTTCATCCTTCTGGATGCTGAGCCGTTCGATCTGCTCTTCCAAGTCGGCGAGATTCGGCGGCTTGGTCATGCTGCGAAGGCGAATGCGAGCGCCAGCTTCATCGATCACGTCGATCGCTTTATCCGGGAGGCAACGGCCGGTGATATACCGGTCGGACATTTCGACAGCAGCGACGATGGCGGCATCGAGAATCTGCACTCGGTGGTGCGCTTCGTAACGATCGCGCAGACCTTTGAGGATTTCGATCGCATCGGTTTTGTTCGGCGGTTCAACGTGGATCGATTGGAATCGACGGGCAAGCGCCGCATCTTTTTCGATGTACTTGCGATATTCGTCGAAAGTCGTCGCGCCAATGCACTGGATCTCACCGCGCGAAAGGGCGGGCTTGAGCACGTTGCTGGCGTCGATGGCACCTTCGGCACCACCGGCACCGACCAGCGTGTGAAGCTCGTCGATGAACAGGATTACATTCTTGGCGCGACGGACTTCGTTCATGACGGCTTTGATGCGCTCTTCAAACTGACCACGGTACTTTGTGCCGGCAACCATCATGGCCAGATCCAGCACGACGATACGGCGGTCGTGCAGAATTTCGGGCACGGCGCTGGAGATGACCATCTGGGCAAGGCCTTCGACGATGGCGGTTTTACCCACGCCGGCTTCACCGAGTAGGACGGGGTTATTTTTTTGCCGACGGCAAAGAATTTGAATGACACGTTCGATCTCGTTCTTACGACCGATCACCGGATCGAGCTGCCTCTCGCGGGCCAACTCGGTCAGATCGCGGCCAAAGCTATCGAGCGCCGGCGTTTTGCTTTTACCCTTGGCGTTGCCGGTCGACTTTTCACCAGGGGCTGCGGGTTCTTCGTTTTCCACACCTGCTCCAAGAAGATTGAGTACCTCTTCCCGAACCTCTTCCAACTTCAGACCCAGATTCATCAGAACCTGAGCGGCAACCCCATCATGCTCGCGCAACAAGCCGAGCAAAAGATGTTCTGTCCCTACATAATTATGATTGAGGTTGCGGGCTTCTTCGATCGCATATTCGATGACCTTTTTGGCTCGGGGGGTCTGGGGCAGTTTGCCCATGGTGACCATATCCGGGCCGCTTTTGACAAGCTTTTCAACTTCCAGTCTTACTTTACGCAGGTCGACGTCGAGATTCTTCAGCACATTGGCGCCGACTCCGCTGCCTTCCTTGACGAGGCCGAGAAGAATATGCTCGGTGCCAATGTATTCGTGATTGAAGCGCTGGGCTTCTTGATTGGCCAATGCCATCACTTTGCGGGCTCGATCCGTGAAACGTTCAAACATGTCCATCTCCTGTTGCCGGGGTTAAGCCGGCCCCTCATTGTGACAGTTCTGGTGACCGGGTTCGTCAGTCATCCTTCGTGGCGACACATCGCCCGAGTCCATCCGAAGCGCCAGGATTTGGAAACTCCCGGCTTCGCGGTTTCGACCTGCAGGCCGAACCACGCTGGATTGTATGATGGGTTTATCGGTTATCAAGCGGTGCCATATATAGGAGACGCGCGAGGAATCCTAAGGGGCGGCGGATTGATCGGAATAAAACGGGTGATTGATCTCGGTGATTCAGCGGTTTACGACTTCCATTGCCACCCGTGGCGATCTACTCCAACTGCTTCACAGTCGACTCATTTTGCAGGAACTGATCCGTGGGGATCATGGTGATGCAATCCCAAGGGCAGACCTGATGGCAGAGGGTGCAGCCGATGCAGCGGGGGAGGTCGATGGTGCAGGTTTGGAAGGAGGCGGCATGGCGCGGGCCGGGGACCGTACTGATGCAGTCGACGGGGCAGACGACGAGGCAGGCTTCGCAGCCGGTACACATGTCTTCGTCGAGGAGGGCAAGAGTTTTGGGAAGTTTTTTCTTGGCCATGGGTACTGGATTGTAGGATTGGAAGCATTCCATCGCAAGTGACCCATTGCGGCTTATCGCTTTGGTCCCATAATGCCGATAGAGATCGAGTCACGAGACTTTGGAGTGCTGAATGGAATTTGTCCGCAAATTGTATGAACTGCTTCGCCACCTGAATGATAAGGGGGCTTGGGATAGCCTGATTGGGTATGTGGGGCAGGGCAATATTTATATTGTGCTGTTTCTGATTATTTTTGCGGAGACCGGGCTGGTGATCATGCCATTGCTCCCGGGTGATTCGCTGCTGTTCGCCATTGGAGCGATCACGGCTAAAGGGGTGGGGATTAGCTTGCCGACCGTGGTCATTTTATTGGTCATTGCAGCGGTTTTGGGGGATGCGGTAAACTACTGGATCGGGTATAAAATCGGGCCGGCCATCTTTCGGCGTGATGGGATCGAGGGGGGGCAATCGAAAGGCTTGATCGACAAGCTGCTGAATAAAAAGCATCTGCTGCAAGCCCAGGAATTTTACGACAAGTACGGCGGCAAGACGATCATTCTGGCTCGGTTTGTTCCGGTGGTGCGAACGTTCGCTCCGTTCGTGGCCGGCATCGGAAAGATGAATTACTTCCGATTCCTGATGTTCAACGTGATCGGTGGAGTGGCTTGGGTTTTGCTTTGCGTGTTGGCTGGTTGGTTGTTGGGTGGAATGGCGTTCGTGCAGAAGCATTTTGAGCTGGTCTTGATTGCAGTGGTGTTCATTTCAATTTTACCGATGGCATTTGAGTATTTGCGGGCGCGCGGCGAGCGGCAAAGAGTGGAAGAAGGGGCTAGCGCCTCGGCTGAGTCTCATTGACGAGAGGTTCCGATGTTACCGATTCGAAAAATAGCCAAACTCGTTGTTCCAGAATCTGCTCGGCATACGCTGAAAGTCTGGTTCGACCACGACTATCGCGACCGTTGCGATTGGGAACGCGACCGCGAACTTGGCAAGCTCGTCTATGATCGAACCGGTGGGGTAGTGGTCGGCGGGCCTTTTGAAGGTCTCCGTTATGTTGACTCCGGCATGGGAAGCACGCTTGGCCCCAAGCTATTGGGAACCTATGAGCGAGAATTGACGCCGACGATTGAGCGGATTGTCGCGCGCAAGTATCAGACGGTGATCAATATCGGTGCCGGCGAAGGGTATTACGCGGTTGGGCTTGCCACGCGGATGGAGTCAGCTCGGGTCATCTGCTTTGAAGCTCTGGAGAAAAATCGACCGCAGATCAGAACGCTGGCCAAGCGGAACGGGGTTTCGGATCGGGTGGAAATTCGCGGTTTTTGCACGGCCAAGGCTCTGGCGGAAGTCCTGGTCGATTTCCAGGATGTGCTGATTATATGCGATGTCGAAGGGGCTGAACTGGACATTCTAAAGCCAGATGTTGCGCCGGCTCTTTGTCAGGCGGACATTCTGATTGAGATGCACG
>JBBRMF010000368.1:0-3925 GCA_038230975.1 Tepidisphaerales bacterium | reverse complement strand
GTGTTGGCATTTCTCACATCTAAACGCACCTGATGAGCCGCGTCTTTCAAACCACGTAGTTTGTCGGCAGCTGTGGTCCAATTTCCCGCTTTTGCCGCGTCGTAGATGTTTTCCCCATATTCGCCAACATTCGCCAGGGAGGGCGGAACGATAGCGACATTTGTACTCGTTTGGGTTGCATTGGCTGGCTGGGTTACGTTCGCCTGGTGTGGCTTGGTCGCATCTGAAGACGTCGAGCATGCCGTAATTGTGAGCAGACTGCCCGATACCATCAAAATCGTGCGGATTTGTCGTTGTAAAGGCGGCATCGTCTTTCCTCCAATCTCAAACGTCGGATTGCGATGGGTCGTGATTTAGATCACCAAAGGGAGGAATCCAAGCCTGCAGTTGCACTGAAAAAGTTCAGCGACTATCTCGGCAGTTCTGCCGTTGCTGATCCCATGAGAGCGCGCAAGAAGATTCGGCATGTTACCGAAGCTTGGGAATTCAGGAACCATCAGTTTTCTTTCTTGCCGAACCCGGTTTGCGTACTTTACTTCGGTGATGTTGCAGAAACTCCTGGAGCGCTACTGCATTGTTGTGCTCTGTATCGTGCGAGCTGTAAACCAAGGTTACCGTCCCGCGGCGAGCAGCCTGGAGGATCGGCTGCCAGGAATCGGGATTTGCCTTCAGTTCCGCAAAGTAGCGACGACGAAATTCATCCCATTTAGCTGGATCGTGACTGAACCATTTCCGTAACTCGGTACTCGGAGCTGCATCCTTAAGCCAAGCCTCGATCTTGAGAGAGCTCTTCTTCACCGCTCTCGGCCACAGCCGTTCCACCAGGAACCGTGTACCATCCGTGCTGCTCTCCGCATCGTACGCCCGCTCCAGTTGAATCATGGCAAAACCCCATTCACACGGACGATCCTGTGGCCGATGTTCCTGCGATTGCCGACGACATAACTTTTGCCACAGCGCACAGCGGCTTACGCACTTCTATTTGTCCGTTCTGTACGCGGACCTCAAGGCAGGGTTGCGGATGCACTGCCGGTCCATCGAGCACCCGGCCATCCGCCAGCGCGAACCTGGATTTATGCCACGGGCATACGATACTGTCGCCGACCAGCTCGCCTTCCGAGAGCGGTCCGCTGAAATGAGAGCAGGTCTCTGCCAAGGCAAAGATTTGGGTTCCGCGGCGAACCAGTAGGATTGGGACACCATCGTGTTCGGCGCGGGTCGGCTTGGCTTCCGCTAAGCCTGTTTCCGGCATCACGGGAACGAAATCTTGCGGAAACACCTCGCCGTCGGTTCGATCAACACCCACTCTGTACTCGTACACCATCTTTCCACCGAGATGGGCGGCGAAGGTCATGACAGCATATCCCAGTGCGGAGAAAACACGTCCGCTGGTCCGCGACTTCTTCTTGCGCAAAATGAAAGATGTCGCAAAGAGTGCTGTTGCGCCGACATTCAGGAGCCCGTGAATCATTCCGAGCCGTCGGGCAGGCGCATCGGCATCTTGCCAATCGGTCACGCCCGTTACGGCCGCGCCAGCGGCACCAATTAACCCTATTCCGACCGATGCATTGGCGGCCCTGGAAAATTCGCGCTTTTTGCTCATCAGGTCTAGGCCATCGAACACAAGCGCGATCGTCCAAGCACCGATAGGAATGTCCGTAAGAATGACATGGAGCGGCTCGCCAATCCACGTTCCATTCAAGAAGTTTTTGATTATTTGCCCGTTCGAGCCCCCGCTAGCGAACGCTTTGTGGACCAGCTTCTGCAAGCTCTCTTCAAACGGCTTCAGCTTGGGGTTCTGCGATTCCGTGCAATCAAGACCACCAGTGATGTCCGGGGTTTCCGCCATTTTGCTCTCCAAAAAAAATGACTCTTTGCACGTTTTGGGCCGTATCGCAAGTTGAACTTAGATGTTCTGGAGGCATTCCGCCAATCCGTCAATATATTCGAATGTGCCGCTAAAGCCGATTGCGGCGGAGGGCGATCGCGGCAGTGCGTCCGTGAAAGAGTCCAGAATTTGAGCCGACCAGCCGACGATTTGCACCCGGCTTCAATGACGCCCAACCGACAGACCAACGTTGGCGACATACGTCTACTTGACGCGTGCCAAGCTCAGTGAGATCTGAGCTTACGCACCGTTCGGGAGCCGAGTAGCGACGTATATTTTGTTGCCCGTCACCAGAGGAGCGCCTTCGTGAACCGTGCAGGGTGCTGCCGAAGGAAATCCACATTGTGCGGAGCGTCGCGACGTCGCTCGAATCGATCTGCACGAGCGGCTGTATCGCCCACTAGCGCACATGCATCGTCCACTCACACTGGAGTACCGTGGTTGCTCTTCCATAGCCGCGGAAGTCCATTCGTAACAGGGGAGTCCGTGGTTTGCCGAATCGAGATCTGGGTTATCCTAAAAAGAGCGAGCACGTGGGGACAAACGGCCACACGCCGGAGTGGACGAGACACCAGAATCGGCACCGAGGAAGGTGGCGCCGAACACGGTCACCATACATCAGGCATATAGTACTGTTATGCGCCGAATTCTACGGTAGACGTGAGTCCCTTGGACCAGATGTCCTCCATTGGACACTGCTGGCGGCTGGCCGCGGGGGGTAAGTTTTCCTATTGAGCGCTTCAAAATCGAACGCAGCATGGCATACAGCGGCACCGAAAGCATGGCACCGTCTAGCAAGAGGAAATGGAAATAATGGCGAGGAGACATTTCAACGTGGGCGATCACGTCAGTTGGAATTCGGAGGCCGGTCGCGTCAGCGGAACGATCACAAAAGTGATCACGTCCGAGATCGAGTTCAAAGGCTACAAGGTTCATGCAAATAAGGATGAACCGCAGTACGAGATCAAGAGCGACAAAACGGATCACATGGCGATGCATAAAGGTTCGGCGCTCACCAAGCTCTCAGGATGACGCGTCAACGCGGTATGGGCTCGCCAGAGCTGCACGGTCCAGCTACGGTGCGGAACATGAGATCACCACTCGGCTTGCGGGCGCCAAATGCCGACGAAATTCGAGTTGCCGCAGGCCGCCGTATACCGGACATCATCGCACCCGGACTCAGGGTTCTTTTCTGCGGCATCAACCCAGGGCTTTACTCCGCGGCAACGGAGCATCACTTTGCCCGGCCCGGCAACAGGTTTTGGCCGGCGCTGTACCAGGCCGGATTCACGGCGCGGTTATTGGCGCCGCACGAAAGCCCCGAGCTCCTCGAATCGGGATACGGGATCACGAGCTTGGTACGCCGCGCCACTGCGACCGCTCGCGAAGTGGCGCCATCGGAGCTTTTGGCCGGCAGATTCAGGCTCGCTCGTACGGTCCGCGCTTTTCGCCCAAGCTGGGTCGCGGTGTTTGGCGTCGGGGCTTATCGCACAGCCTTTGGCAATCTGGGCGCGCAGGTCGGCCAGCAGCAAGATTCGCTAGCCGGCGCCAGCGTATGGCTGCTTCCCAGCCCGAGCGGTGCGAACGGAAGCTATCCGCTGGTGGATCTCATCCGTGAGCTTCGCGAGTTCTACTGCGCGGTCAACCAGTCTGAGCCCGTCGAACCCGACTAATGGGCACAGCTATCTCTTGGATGTGATCGCACTCCTGACCGGCTTCCCACCTCTGCCTTTCGAACAGTGCAGCGTCACTGATATCGCCGTAAAGTGGCGGATACACGACGACCAGCCCCCGCGCTGCGCCGCCACGCTGAGCATTGGGATCAGTCCGATGTTGATGCCAGCATCGCTGATCACACGTGCTTCGTGGCGTTTCGTAAGAATCGAAAGATGCAGGCTGTTGCGGGCGTCAGGCGGGACCTCAAAAACCCTGAAGTAGAAGTTGCGGCGGAAGCGACGCCAAACAAGGTGGCGCTTGCGCGCGAATAATCTCGCCATGATCGCCGCCTTCGCACAGTCCCGTGCTGCAAACCTCAAG
>JBBRMF010000367.1:0-4095 GCA_038230975.1 Tepidisphaerales bacterium | reverse complement strand
TCCCCTCTCCTGGTACTCCGGGGGAGGGAAGGGTGGGGGTCTTTTTCGATAAATTGACGTGGTTCAGCGGATTTCCCCCACCCCAACCCTCCCCCGGAGTACCGGGAGAGGGAGAAATCGGGTACGCCGGAACTGTCACACGCCCTTTTTCCCCTCAAAACGACTCTAACAATTGCATCACGCTCCCCCACCTCTTAATCTTCCCGCAAGTGGCGAAACTACGTTCATCACAGTTTTCAACAAACAAATAAGGCACCATATGAACCTCCCCAAATACAGCATGGGCATCGGCGACCGCTTCGCCCACCAGGGAAAAGCCCAACTCGCCGCTTTCATCAAAGCCAGGGAACTCGGCGTTGAAGTTGCGCCAGTATGGAACAAATCCAACCGCGAACACACTATCGTTCACAGTGAACCCCCCAGTGTGCGCGATGAAGCCGACAACGCCGTAAAGGCCCTCGGTTGGAAAGGGGCCTACTTCGTGGATGCCGATCACATTGGCTTAAAAACCGTCGACAAGTTCATCAGCTCGAGCGACTTTTTCACGATCGACGTCGCCGATTTCATCGGCAAGCCCGCCAACGATTCCTCCATCGCCGCGTTCGTCTCCACCTACAGCCGATACGCCGGTTCCCTGCGTGTGCCGGGTATCGAAGGCGCGCTGGACATCACCCCTGCGAGAATCGATGCCATCGCGCGTAAATATTTATTCGCCGTCCAGGAAGCCGGCAAGGTGTATCGACATATCGAAGCCGCCAAGGGCACTGGCAACTTCGCGCCGGAAGTTTCGATGGATGAGACCGATCAACCGCAGACGCCGATTGATCTGTTGTTCATTCTCGCGGCCATCGCGCAGGAAAAAATTCCCGTTCAAACCCTCGCGCCCAAATTCACCGGGCGATTCAACAAGGGCGTGGATTACGTCGGCGATGTGAATCAATTTGAAAAGGAATTCAACGATGACCTGGCGATCATCGCGTTCGCGATCAAAGAATTTGGCCTGCCGAAAAATCTCAAGCTGAGCGTTCACTCCGGCAGCGACAAGTTTTCCATCTACCCGGCCATCCATCGTGCGATCAAGCGAACCGGCGCGGGTCTCCACCTTAAAACCGCCGGCACCACCTGGCTCGAAGAACTCATCGGTTTAGCCTCCGCCGGCGATGAAGGCACACAGATCGCGAAGGATATTTACGCCCAAGCCCTCACCCGCTTCGACGAACTCTGTGGACCCTATGCGACGGTGATCGACATCGACAAAACCAAACTGCCCACCCCCCAACAAGTCGCCGACTGGACCGGCACCCAATACGCCAATGCCCTCCGCCACGATCAAAGCAACCCGCAGTACAACCCACACTTCCGCCAGCTATTGCACGTCGGTTTCAAAGTCGCCGCTCAGATGGGCGGCCGTTACACGGATGCTCTCCGGAAATTTGAATCCGTCGTCGCCCAAAATGTGACGGAGAATATGTTTGATCGACACCTGAAGCGCGTGTTTCTCGATGAATGACGAATGACGAAATCCGAATGACGAATCAATCGCCTCTCCTTATTCGTCATTCGGATTTCGTCATTTCCCCTACTCTCACGCGATCGTGACTGAATCATCCAAATAGATGTCTTGGATCAGATTCAATAACTTAACCCCCTCCGCCATCGGCCGTTGAAACGCCTTCCGCCCGCTGATCAATCCCATCCCGCCCGCCCGCTTATTGATTACCGCCGTCCGCGCCGCTTCGGCAAAATCATTCTCCCCGCTCGCCCCACCGCTATTGATCAGCGGGCTGCGGCCCATGTAACAATTCGCCAACTGATAGCGTGTCATCTCGATCGGATGATCGCCCGGGGTCAGATCGCTATACACACGTTTGTCCGTTTTGCCGAATTTTAAAGCGTTATATCCGCCATTGGTTTCCGGCAATTTTTGTTTGATGATGTCCGCCTGAATCGTCACACCCAGGTGGTTGGCCTGACCCGTAAGATCCGCCGCCACGTGATAATCTTTGTCCGCGGTCTTGAAGGCGTTGTTGCGAAGGTAGCACCACAGAATCGTCACCAATCCCAATTCATGGGCATGGGCAAACATCTGCGAGACTTCCTGAATTTGCCGATCGGATTCTGCCGACCCGAAATAAATAGTAGCCCCCACCGCCACCGCCCCCATTTCAAACGCCTGATCGACCGAGCCGAACGGAATCTGATCGTACTTATTTGGGTAGCTCAGAATTTCGTTGTGATTGAGCTTCACGATAAACGGAATCTTATGGGCATACTTTCGGCTCACACTCCCCAGCACCCCAAGCGTCGACGCCACCGCATTACACCCACCCTCCACTGCCAGCTTCACAATGTTCTCCGGATCAAAATAAATCGGCACTTTCGCAAAGCTCGCCCCGGCCGAATGCTCAATCCCCTGATCCACCGGAAGGATCGACACATACCCCGTCCCACCCAACCGGCCCGTATTCAGGATCTGCTGAAAATTCCGCAACACCGCCGGCGGCCGATCGGTCCCCACCAGCACCCGATCCACAAAATCCGATCCCGGCAGATGCAGCGTCTCTCGCTGAAACCCTTTGGCTTTGTACGCAAGTAGTGCGTCGCCATCACTGCCAAGCAAATCGCCCAGTTTTTTTCCATCAACATTGACAGCCATGTGATCCTCCTGCGTTTTTAGTAAAGTCCACTATATAGCTCGATAATTTTCAGGTGGCGTGGGCGTCTCGCCCGCGTTTTCTTCCAACAAAAGCACGGGCGAGACGCCCATGCCACCGTTTTGTCCCAGGCTCTTTCGCGAACGGAATCGCAACCCATGAAGAAACTTGAGTGTTCCCGTCGTGTTTCACTTCAACAAATCGCCCAGCACCTGCACAAACTCGCTTCGAGCCATCACCCGGTCGAGCCCACCCTCCCGCGCTGCGCTAATTGCCCCGGCATCAACATGCGACACAAACCCCACCACCTCACCCCCCGTAGCCTGCTTCCAGGCAATCGCGGCGGGAATGGCACCTTCCAGATTCAGATCCAAGATTAATCGGCGACCCGGTTCACTCAGCAACTTCGCCGGATCGCGGAATGATTTCACACTGCAATCCTGCGCTCGAGCCGTCGCGAATATCTTCGACGAGAAAATCATGTCGCGCACCAGAATCAAAATGGGCGGGAGTTGATCATGTTCCATTACCCATGAAGTTGAACCGGTCTTGCCAACGAGTGCAACGGGAAATCCCGCCCCTGCGATTGAATCGCACTTCCGCATCCCTAAATCACTCGGGCCTCACCGCTTCCGATCATGCTTTCCACGTCCGATAGCCGAAGACAGAGGCAGGTAACCCTATGGATTTAGCAACCGTCATTGGCTTCGTGCTCGTCTGGGGCGCGGTCGTTTTTTCAATGTTCCACGCCTCCCACGGCCATCTGGAGGCCTATTTCAAGCCCGGGGAATTATTCCTCGTCTTCGGGGGTGCGCTTGGCGCAACCATGTGCTCCATGCCATTGCATGTGATCACCGGCGTGGGAAACTACGTCAAAAAATGGCTTTTCGATAAGCACAGCCATATCGAGCACACGATCAAGGAGATGGTCGAGTACGCCGAAACCGCCCGTCGCGATGGTGTGTTGGCTTTGGAGCAAGCCTCTCGTGAAGCCCCTGATCCGTTTCTTCGGCGCGGTCTTCAACTCACGATCGACGGCACGGACCCCGAGATGATCGAACGCATCATGCGCATCGAAATTGAAGCCATGCAGGAACGCCATAAGCACGGCAAGCACTTCTGGGGCACCATGGCCAAGTTCGGCCCCGGATTCGGTCTGATGGCCACCCTCATCGCCCAGGTCGCGATGTTCCGCAGCCTGGGGGGTGACGCCGGTCAGATTGGTCAGGCATTGGCCATCGCATTGGTCGGAACACTCTACGGCTGCATGCTCCAAAATCTCGTCGCCGGCCCCATTGCCGAAAAACTAAGCGTCAAATCACACGAAGAAGCCTTCGCCAAAGAAATCGTGCTGCAAGGGATTCTGAGCATCCAGGCCGGCAACAATCCCCGTGTGGTTGAAATGCAGTTGCTCAGCTTTTTAAGTTCCAAGCAACAAGCC
>JBBRMF010000366.1:0-4119 GCA_038230975.1 Tepidisphaerales bacterium | reverse complement strand
TGGGCAGTGTAATAAATCCATTGCAAAAAACCAAATCTTTTGCAGACACGCACCGATCTGACGTTTCTCCGAATGAGATACTACTGAAAACAACTCCCGTGATTTTTATTTTTGAGCGGCAATGCCGAAGGCACGCGTTCTTCACGCCACCGCGAAAGACGCGCGTGCCTTCGGCACTGCCGCTCGAAAATGAAATACGCACCGCCTGGGGCACTTTTCAGCTTGGTAGGTCGCTTAGGTGTCGGGGTGCCACAGGTCGGCGTACTCGCAGACCCGTGCTTTTTTCGATGAATGACAGGCACGGGTCTCGGAGTACCGCGACCCGTGGCACCCGACCAAGTTGAAAAACGCTCTAAATATCAAAAGCTTGCGTATTTTTATTTCAGTCCCTCTAACCACCGGTCACCGCCGGTGTCCATCTTATTGCAGTCCGGAAACTTTATGGAACTTCAAGCGTCCAATGACTGCGAAACTAGAGAAATGGAGACCCTCATGAACACCGTCCTAATGAACATCTTCAAGAACAAAATGACCCGCAAGCTGGCCTTGCTGTTGGCGACCACCGCCGGGCTGGCCAGCTTGGCCCCTTTGACCGCCCAGGCGCACGAACGGCATCATGATGATCGTTTTGGCCTGGACATTCGCATCGGCAGTGATCGTCCGGTCCGCCGCTGGGTGCCGGGTATTTGCGAAGATCGGGCAACGCAGGTTTGGGTTGAACCGGTTTACCGGACGGTATGCGACCAGGTGTATGAGCAACCGGTTTATCGGACGGTGGTTGACCGGGTATATTGTGAACCCGTTTATCGGACTGTTTGCGAGAACGTCTGGGTGCCGGATCAGTTCGAAACGCGCGAGGTGGTTTGCTACGATCGCGGTCGACCTTATATAAGGACCGAACGCGTGCTGATTTGCCGTGGGCATCGTGAAAAAATTGAACGTCGCGTTCTCGTGACCGACGGACATTACGATACCGTCGAACGGCAAGTGCTGGTGAGCGACGGTCGATATCGCCGTGTGGAGCGCCAGGAACTGCTAACCCCCGGCCACTATGAAACCCGTGCCGAGCGCGTTGAAGTAGTTCCCGGACGTTGGGAAAACAGCGGTGGATCCGGCGGCTGGGATCTGCATATTCGCAACTGATAGTTAAGTCCGAAAACACGTCACAATTGCTGACTGCCCGGCGCGATCAAGCGCCGGGCTTTTTTATTGGCGGGTCGAGGAAGTTTTGTAGGGTGGGCGTACTCGCCCACCATTCGTATCACTTAGCAAATCGGTGGGCGAGTACTCCCACCCTACATCACTTGCGCTTCCACATCATTTGCCTCTTTGAAAATTGAATTGTAAGTCTCCCTGATCGATCAACACGAAGTGGATTCGGATCGACCTTTCGAGTGACAACGCGTGAGTCGTAGATCACGGTTGAGAAGTTTGAAGCAAACAGACGTGTGGGCCTTAAGTGCCGTGTCATCTGTTCCGATGACGAACATGTCAAGCAGTGTGCGGGTGGGCGCAAGACTTGACGCGGCGGTCCCGTGGGTCGCCGAAGAAAGGAGGAGAGTAGTCGGCATCTTTGACAACGCCGTGTAAGTGGATGCCGGAGTGATGTGGCAAACCGAGCCTCAGAATAGTTTGACGGCTTAGAGTTGCAAAAGTCCGGAAGAAATCGACAGGGTTCGGATGGAGATTCGACTCAATCCGAGAGAGAGCCTTGTCGAAAGCAGATTGACACGAAAGACAGTTGCCCGCGCGTTCGCGGGCATGCAGCAAGAATTTTAGTTTTCGGGCCTTAGGCGGCCCTTCACAGGAGAGAGCACATGAAAACGTATCGCAATCACAAGTCTGGTTTTACCCTCGTTGAAATTTTGATCGTCGTGATCATCCTCGGCATCTTGGCCGCGATCGTGATCCCGCAGTTCACCAACGCCAGCACGAGCGCTCGCGTCAGCAGCGTACAAGGTCAATTGCAGACGCTTCGCAGTCAGATTCAGTTGTTCAAACTGCAGCACAACGACGTGTTGCCTGACCTGGTGACGAATCAGTGGAACCAGATGATGGCCAAAACTAATATCACCGGCACGGTCGACAACACCGCCACCGGAATTTATGGGCCGTACCTGGAGAGCACCCCGACCAATCCGTTGAACAGCTATAGTC
This sequence comes from Tepidisphaerales bacterium, assembly GCA_038230975.1. Taxonomy (GTDB): domain Bacteria; phylum Planctomycetota; class Phycisphaerae; order Tepidisphaerales; family Tepidisphaeraceae; genus JANXVV01. Next base: position 1,962 of record JBBRMF010000366.1, on the reverse strand, counting down.
TTGTGGGCGCTGCGCCTGCACTGCTCACCGGCTGGGTCTACTCGATCGCCGGCAACACGCCTGGCATCATCACCGCCACCAACCAGACCGCAACGGTTGCCTTCAACGAAAGCACCCTGGTTGTTCAGTAATGGTCTTCTCCTGGGAATTCGCCGAAAGGCAATGTTTCCTGAAGATGCAGATTTAAATTTCCGGCTGCGGGTTAGTCACCCGCCGCCGGATTTATATTTTAGTTTTGGAGGGTGGGTGTACTCGCCATCGCGCACCCCAGCCAGAACTTCGTGGCCACATTCTGGACAGCGGGCTGTACCTCCGCGAAGGTCATAGCCGCAGGCCTCGCAGCAATTGCGCTCACGAGATGATTGAAAAGGGACATTCACCAATGACCCTCCGCAATGGTGAGCGGCCCCTTTGATTTTCCGCCAATCGTGTTCTATCACCGTGGCGAATAGGATGACTGGGGATCGCCGGCCATCCCTGCCGACTTGTCACGCTCGCCATCAGAAAAGCCCTGCTTTTATAAGGGCTGATCCGTGTTGAATGGCAGAGGCAGCAGATCGCCACGCCCATGGCAGTAGCCGTTGGCATAGGTCGCGGGGAAGCCGTTCATGGTCATTCGCTCATAACGGTCGATCGCGCAGCCGCTGAGGCAGATCGCGAAGGATAGAATCAAAAGATGCCGCGCTAAACGCTCCTGTCGCTCGCCAAAAGAGAATCATCTCCGAGGACTTGAAACGGGTTCGTAAGTGGTTCAAAGGAATGAATCCAACACCCGACCCGGTTTCACTTCCCTAATGTTGCGATCATCTGGTCAAACAAAAACCCATCGAGCAGATTCTGATTTTTTTTGGAGAAATTAATTCCCCATTCCGGCTTACTTTTTTTGTCTTCGTAGTCGTGACTGCACAACAATACGCTGGCTTCGCTCTGCCATCGCATCGAAGGGATAAGATACAACTGAGGCGGTTCATCTTCCGTGAAGAGCACAACGGCCGCAATCAAACTCGCCTTCGGCTGGAACTTGTCTTTTGCGATGAAGATATAGTTGCTCTGACGCACTGATTTCACTTGAATTTCAAAGAACCCACCATTGCCGTCCCGAACGACAAAGTCAATTCCTCTATCATCGACTTCCGTGGAGTAAACCTCCCAGCCGTACATGGTGAACTCCATCTTCACGAAATATTCAGCGTATTTGCCAACCTGCAAATGATTGAGACGGCTCCATTCGTAGCGACCCATTGTGACTCCGGTGAAAGTGATACTGCGATTCCCAGATCATTCTATCTAAAGGTTTTCAGAAAACCCATGCCTTGAAATGGGGCGGATCGTAAATAAGCCAGGTAGGGTCCGCTGGTACTCCTGCGGACCATCCCACCTACGAGCGGCGAATGGTCCGCAGGACTACCTGCGGACCCTACAAGACTTACAAGTTTTACATTCGAATTAACAAAAGGGGACAGGGATAGATCCCGATATCGGTGAGCATTCCCTTTTTCTTGATCAGCCACGAAGTGGCGTCAGAGTTTAGCCCATGACGTCAGTCGTGGGTAAACGATCGCCGCGACGGCCAATTTTCATTTTTCAGCCACGGAGTGGCGTCAGAAAATCGCGTTCTGCCAACGCGCGACCCTCGTTGATGAACATCGGAAAGCGCGGGTGGATTGTTCCTTGCAACATGCATTGTGGGGTATCGGGATTCTTACGTCGTGGACCAAAGATTCCCACGACTTACATCGTGGGCTAAAATCTTTCGCCACTTCGTGGCTGGGAATCAAAGCCAAGTAGGGTCCGCTGGTAGTCCTGCGGACCATGCCACCTACGAGCAGCGAGAGCTTGCGCCAGCCGCGCCAGAGCGTGAGCCAGCCGGGGTCGCCGTCGCCTTTGCGGCCCATGAATCTGCCTAGTTTGGCGATGCTTCGCCAAAGCCATTTGCAGGTGAGTTCTCCCTTGGGAGGATAT
>JBBRMF010000365.1:0-4150 GCA_038230975.1 Tepidisphaerales bacterium | reverse complement strand
CCGAAGGTTTCAACCGGGGACTGCGGGCCATTTTGTGGCGAGCCTGCGGCATGCGCAACTTCGGCCACTTTCGATTGCGCGTTCTTCACTTGTTCGGCTGAGATATACAAGGATCAGCGGAGTTCGCGGAGAGCCATTTTTTTTGGAATTCCCAAACATGAGTCAACGTGAAAGTTTCAGGCACAATTACCGACACATCCAGAAATGGAACTTGTAGTTCATGCGCATTAGTATCATGGACCCGATCGGAGATGTCTTCATACTTCCCCCGTGAAAGAAGCGTATCAATTCCGGCTCGATTCGACTGAAACACGATTAAATAATCGATTCCATCAAACCACTGTTTTCTCGCCGCGATCACGTTTAGGCCCGGCGGCGGAGGGATCTCAAACACCGTGACAAACGCAAGGTTCCGATCAATGCGTCTACTGTATTTCGCCAGCGCAAAGCACAGTACGCCGATGAAGACAAAAGCCAGCCCACGAGCCGTCCATGGCCTTACTCGCATCCCCCATTGAACCAACATCGCCACGATTGGCGTCACAAACAGCCCAATCGCCAAAAAAACGAGCGGCGACCACCCATTTCCATGAGCTGCCAGCATCGCACTATAGCCTACCACCGTTCCGATGATGCAAATGAACCCAGTACCGCTCCGGGGTTTGGCCTTCCGAATCGGTCCATCACTTTCACGGTGTAGCGCGCCCTTATCTTCCATCCGCTAAACCATACTTGAAACTTCAAGTAAATTCCGCACTCGATTCCGACCTGCAGAACGATTTGCCACGGGTAATACCCAGAGCCACTGTCCGACCGCCTGCATTAGTCCGGGGTCATTTCCCGCAACTTCTGTTGCAGCAGCACATCTCGTTTCTGGGCGGCGGCGTTCAACCAGTTTTCCAGCTCTGCCGCATGTTCAGGCGCGAGCAACGTCGACAACTTTTCCAGCTCCTGCCGCAATCTTTGCAACGATTCCCGCATGTTGTCGGCGTTGTCATGTAGGATATCACGCCAGAGCGCACCATCCCCACCGGCGATGCGCGTGGCATCCAGGAAGCCTTTGCCAGCCAGCGAGATGGCGGCATCGTTCTGCATCATGACCAGCGCGGCTGCCAACGCGTGCGGCAGGTGACTGACATCGGCCAGGTGTCGGTCATGGTCTTCCGGCGACAAATGCGTGGTTCGCATCCCCAGCGACTGCCAGAATAGATCGACCGTTTCCAGCGCGCTGGCATCGGTGTTTGCCGTGGGTGTTAAAATACATGTGGCGTTTTCGAATAAATCGGTCCGCGCGTATTCAACCCCCCGCTTCTCGCTACCGGCCATCGGATGGCTGCCGACAAAATGCGCCGTCTTTTGAAGAATCTGATCGGCCGCCTGCACGACAGACCGTTTCGTGCTTCCGACATCCGTAACAATTGCGCCCGGTTGAAGATGCGGCCCAATCTGCCGAAGCATCTCTTCAAGTAATCCCACCGGTGTGCAGAGGATAACCAGATCAGCCCCCCGAACGGCCTCGGCAGGAGATTGATACGCCTCATCAATGGCACCGATCTTCATCGCCGTTTCCAGCGTAGAAGCCCGATGGCCGTAACCGGCGATCTTACAATCAGTAAGGCGGGATCGGATCGCCAGACCAATCGACCCGCCCAGCAGGCCAACGCCAAGAATACTCACGCGGTTCAAACGCATCGTCCGATAATATCGGAAGAAATAACTCTGGTCACGCAACGTGTTATGGGAACTTGACGCACTTGAACCGAATCGAGGCGTCGTCTACCCTGTTTACCTTTGGTTCAGACTTTGTCAGTGCCATGTCAAGACATGACCTCAAGGCGACTCTGATGTGATTTGAACATTCGGCAATTTGATTTAATTGAGAAGGCGGTCAGGCAATCGAGCCTCGATCGATCACACTATGGCTGATTCCGGGACCGGCATCTCATTTACCGATAGCAACGCGTCTTCCGCAAACAGAAGTGGCAAACATAAACCCCGACACGTGTTGGGTTTTGAACAACCTCTCGCGCGGCTTGAAGAGCAGGTGTTTGAACTGGAAGCCCTCCAGGAAAGCAAAAGCCTCGACTACACCAAGGAACTCCGCCAACTTCGCATTAATTACACCAGCCTGCTGCGTAAGACCTATGACAGTTTAAGCGCCTGGGAAACGGTGCAGGTGGCCCGTCACCCGCAACGGCCGCTATTTAAAGATTATGTCGAGATGATTTGCCGTGAATTCCGCGAACTGCACGGCGACCGCTACTTCGGCGACGACCCAGCCATTAAATGCGGTTTGGCGCGCATCGCAGGTCACAAAGTGATGTTGATCGGCCATCACAAAGGCCGCGATACCAAGGAAAAAGTTCAATGCTATTTTGGGTTGGCCCATCCGGAAGGCTATCGCAAAGCACTTCGCTGCATGAAGTTGGCCGAGAAATATAACCTTCCCGTCGTCAGCCTCATCGATACTCCCGGCGCCTACCCCGGCATCGGTGCCGAGGAACGCGGGCAGGCCGAATCGATCGCCCGCAACCTGATGGAAATGTCGCGCCTTAAAACCCCGATCCTCAGCATCGTCTGCGGCGAAGGGGGCAGCGGTGGCGCGCTCGGAATCGGCGTTGCCGATCGCGTGGCGATGCTTCAATTTGCCTGGTATTCAGTCATCAGTCCGGAGGCCTGCTCATCCATTCTGTTCAAAGGGAACGAAGCCGCTTCTCAATTGGCCGAAAGCCTCAAGCTCACCAGCAAACATCTCAAAGAACTGGGCGTGATCGATACGATCATCCCCGAACCGCTTGGCGGCGCTCATCGCGATCCGCATACGACCGCTCATAATCTCGATCAATACATCGGCAAGGCCTTGCGCGATCTCAAGCGGACGAAAATCGAGAATCTTCTCGAACGCCGTTATGAAAAATTCCGCAATCTCGGGGTCGTGGTTGAATCCAGCCGAAAGCTGACCGCCAAGAGCGCTGGGTGATCGTTTCATCTGACTTTATCCCCTCTCCCGGTACTCCGGGGGAGGGTTAGGGTGGGGGCTACGATCATTCCCCTCAACATCGCCATCTCCTGGCAGTAACTGTCTTGACGGAGGCAGGCCCCTTTCGAGGCCTCGATCCTCGCAGGTAATCCCCATTTCGGAGTCTCGATGAAAATCAAACGTTTGATGTTGGCATTGTGCGCGATCGCGTTAGTCGGTATGGCACGCGCAGAGGACTTGAAACCCGCCGCCAATGAAGACGGCTTCAAGGCGATGTTCAACGGCAAAGACCTCACCGGTTGGGACGGCAGCCCGGCCAACTGGTCGGCCAAAGATGGCATGCTCGTCGGTGAGACCACCGACGAAACCGCCCTTAAAAACGCGAACAGCTTTTTGATCGCCAAAGACGGCGACAAGGATCTCATCGTCGGTGACTTTGAATTTCGCGTGAGCTTCCGGTTCGATGCCGGCCATAACTTCGGCAACAGCGGCATTCAATTTCGGAGCCATCGCCTGCCGGACAGCGGGCCAAATAAATGGCGCGTCGGCGGTTACCAGGCCGACTGCGAAGCAGCCAAAACCTACCCCGGCATCCTGTACGAAGAAGGCGGGCGCGGCATCCTCGTGAAGCGCGGTGAAAAGCTGCACATCGCCCCCGACGGCAAAAAAGAATCCGCCGAAACCGAACCCAAAGCAGAATCTGAAAAGGCCGTGAAGGACAAAGGCGAGTGGAACGATTACATCGTCATCGCCAAGGGCAACCATCTGGTACAGATCTTAAATGGGCACGTCACCGTCGACCTGATCGACGAAGAAACCGGCAAAGCCGCTGCCAATGGAATCCTGGCGTTGCAGCTGCATGCCGGAGCGCCGATGAAGATCGAATTCAAGAATCCGCGAATTAAGACGGAAGAAAAGAAGTAGAAAGAAAAGTCGAAGATGTTTTCACCACGAAGGCACGAAGAACACGAAGGAAAATGCTTGCCTTTGAATTTCGTAGGGTCTGCACTGAGTTTGAGAACTTACTCGTGGCACGGGCTTCCAGCCCGTGTTAGCGGACCAAGACTTAAAAGGTCTAGGTTTCAGCAGTGATTCGAGTTCGACAGTTCTCAACACGGGCTGGAAGCCCGTGCCACAAATTGATTCTCAAACTCTTCGTGCCTTCGTGGT
>JBBRMF010000364.1:0-4260 GCA_038230975.1 Tepidisphaerales bacterium | reverse complement strand
CCTTTTTGTTTGTCGTTTCAAGGGCGCTCAGCCAGAATTAGATTGACCGATCTTTGGGTTCTTGTATCCTATTCACAACGACGCAAAAACGTCGTCGGCAAAGGTTCAGATGGGAAATCTCGGGTAAAGGAACGGTATGGCTCTTCTCCAAACCCATCATGACAAGCGGATGACCTGCATGGAAGTGTGGGGCGGATCGGACGCGGTCGATGCGGCGGTGACGCTGTCGGGGCTCGATGCGTGGGTTTATTCCAAGCCATACGGAGAGAACGCGGCAGCCGGGGGAGACGTGTACTATGTGTCGGCCTGCGCGACAGGGCGGATCAATCGGCTGCTGGTGGCCGATGTGTCCGGGCACGGGGCCGCCGTGCGCGAGATCGCGATGAACCTTCGCGATCTCATGCGGCGATTCGTCAACTATCTCGATCAGGCGAAATTTGTCTCGCAGATGAATAAGCGATTTCTGGAAGCATCCGCCGACAACGTGTTTGCCACCGCGATCGTCACGACCTTTTTTGCGCCGACGCGAACGCTGTCGGTCTGCAATGCGGGGCATCCACCGCCGCTGATTTATCGGCTGGCGTCGCGGAAGTGGTCGCTGCTCGAATGCGGGGATGATCGGGAAAGCGCCGGTAATATTCCGCTTGGCATCATGGAGATGGACCATTGCGAGCAGTTTGATGTGGAGCTGCGCGTAGGAGATCTCGTTCTGGTCTATACCGATTCGCTGATCGAAGCGGCGGGCCCCGCGGGCGAAATGATGGGCGTGGCGGGATTGCTGCAATTGATGAATGGGATTGAAATGCCCGCAGACGCCAAATCGCTTGTACCTAACCTACTCGCAGAGATCGATCGGCGTACCTCCGGCGGATTGCAGGCCGATGACGTGACGGCTCTGCTGATTTCCGCAAACGGCTCGGGCACGCGAACGGGCTTGCTCGTTCGGATGATGGCCCCCTTTCGCCTGCTGGGCGGCATCGTAGACAAGTTGCGCGGGAAGGGGCCTGCCGGCATGCCCGATTGGAGCCTGGAGAACGTGGGGGGAGCGATCTTTGGGCCGCTGAATCGACGGTGGGGAAAGCGGCATCGATAGCGCATAGACGAAAAAGTGCCGGCCACCATTCGCATCAATTTCGGAAAAAGCTCACTACCGCGTGTGAGCGGAATCGGTATGGCATCATTGGATGTTGAGTTGTTTAATTTCGAATGCGTTTAAATATAAGGTCCTTATATTAATTGACTTGTATCAATATTTGATCTTAAAGGTGGCTGGCACGAATGCCATTCACTTAAGGCGCGTTTGATGTAAGTACATGCTATTAAGCATCTTAAAGCGAAGATGTCAGCTTTTTCCCATTGACCGGACTTACGGCGTATCCGAATTTCTCGAAGAATCCTGAAATCGCCCGCCGCAGGTCTCGGAACCATTTCTTTCACAAGTCATTAATTACCAGTTAGTTAGGGCTTAAGTGAATGCCATTCGTGGCTGGCACCTTTTCTTTCTGCGACCTTCAAAGGTATTGATCGTTTCAATTCGATGTAGCTTTGTAGGGGCCGCCCGAGTACCAGCGGACCCCTCCTGGTTTGGTTTCTCGGAAATCAGACGACCAGCACCGTGGCGGCTACTAACGTTGTTGTTTGGCCGTCGGGGCCGGTGATGTAGACGACGATCGTATGTCGCCCGGGTTTCGTGTAGGTGTGCGTCCCGAAGAATCGCATTTTGGCATCCCAGGCGGTGGTCGGTCCAAGGACGACGCCTGGAGTCCAGGAGCCGTCGTCGCCCCAGTTGATTTGGACAAAGTAGTCGTTGCGGTTGCGGTCGAAAAACTTGTTGTACTTGCCAATCACCGTGCCGAGACGGATGTTCTTCAACTCCTTGTTAGCCGAGGCGTTGATCTGATTGACTCCGGTGCGGGAGAGTTGCACAGCGCCAAGCGGCCTTCGGGTGCCAACGGGCTCAGGAGCGGAGACCGGAAGCGAGCCCGAATCCGGCATGTCGTTAACGAAGGCGGGGACTTCAACGTTCTGGCGAACGAATCGTGCAAATATAAACACGACGATTTTGCGGTCGCGTGTTTGATTGTAGATGTGTGAACCTTTGACGAGGAAATTGACATGGTCTGGAGACAACGTGAAGTCAACTTCTTTATCTCTGGAGGTTGATATTTGGCCGTCGCCCCAATAAACCTTGACCGCGTAATCGTCCTTGTTGGTGTCAACGCCGCCTCCGACGGCGGCTCCATGGAACGTGGCAAGAGGGTTGAGTCGGAAACCGACGGAAGTATAGGAAAAGACCGGTTTCGCGGGACTCGCGAAGATTTGTCGGACCTCGGTTGTGGACATCATCTGACGTGATTCAAGCGATTCCATCACTGGCAATGAATCACTGGAAACCGATAGTTTGTTTTTCTGCTTAAGCATGAGCGGCTCCCAATAGGTGAATTCTGGTGCCGTCGAACGTCGCCGAGGCATCGTTCACTCCGACTCGAAATTGAAAAGTGGAGTCGTTTACGCCGTTTGTTCTATTTGGTCCCGAGATCACAAAATTGTGCGGGGGCACCCACAATTGTGCTTTGAAGCCAGTTCCGATAATACCGCGACGGATTTGCCGTGACAACTACAAAGTGCGCGACTGTGAAAAACTGGCCGTGGAACCCGTCGGTGGAGGAGAACGCCCACCCCACTTGGCTTTTAACGTGGAAATTGTTGATTTCCGGTGAAAATCGGGGAATTTGGGGTGGGTTACCTCACTCCAACGTTGCGTCGGCCGATACCCTGTTGTAGATTTCCCGCTCGAATTGTGCCCATAGGATCGCGGACGAGCTGTTTGCGGTGGATATCGGACGTTTTCGTTCGCATCCCTGTCATTGATCAACATTATCAAGGAGTTTTTGTGGCCCCGGAATTTCGTCGAACCACCCACTTGTTCACCAGCGAATCAGTCACCATGGGCCATCCGGACAAGGTGGCGGATCAGATCAGCGATGCCATTCTCGATGCGATCCTCGCGCAGGATCCGAAGGCCCGCGTGGCCTGCGAAACTCTGGTGACGACCGGGCAGGTGATTTTGGCGGGTGAGGTGACGACGACCGCGTGGGTCGATCATGCTCAGATTGCGCGCGATACCATTCGGGAAATTGGTTACACCCATTCCGACATTGGTTTTGACTGCGATTCGTGCGGCGTGCTGAGCGCGATTCACAGCCAGTCGCCGGATATCGCGCGGGGTGTGGATAAGGCGGAAGATGCGGAGAACGAACAGGGTGCCGGCGATCAGGGTTTGATGTTCGGATATGCCTGCAACGAAACCCCTGAATTGATGCCGTTGCCGATCCACCTGGCCCATCGCATCGTCGAACGGCTTGCACTGGTTCGCGACAATGGCAAACTCGGTTGGTTGCGACCGGATGGCAAGAGCCAGGTCACCATCGAATATGTCAATGAACGCCCGACGCGCGTGCATACGGTGGTTGTCAGCACTCAGCATGACACGAGCGTCCTGGACAAAAAGAAAGACGTGATCACTGAAAAAGCCAAGCGAGAGATTATTGAGAATGTCATTCGCCCGGCGATCCCGAAGAAGCTGTGGAACGATGATATCATCTTCCACATTAACCCGACCGGGAAGTTTGTCGTCGGCGGCCCGCACGGGGATACGGGTTTGACGGGCCGAAAGATCATCGTCGACAGCTATGGCGGTCGCGGCGCACACGGCGGTGGGGCGTTCAGCGGTAAAGATCCATCGAAGGTGGACCGCAGCGCCTGCTACATGGGCCGTTACATCGCCAAGAATATTGTGGCCGCAGGTTTGGCGACTGCCGCTGAAGTGCAGTTGGCATACGCGATTGGGGTGGCCAATCCGGTGAGCGTGACGGTGAGTACGGAAAATACCGCGGTGCTGCCGGAGGATCAGATTGCGCAGCTGGTTCGCGAGCATTTCGCGTTGACGCCGCGCGGGATCATCAAAGCGCTCAATCTGCTGCGTCCGATTTACAAGCAGACGGCCCGGCATGGCCACTTCGGTCGTATTCCGGGCGCGGATGGTTCGTTTAGCTGGGAGAAGACCGACAAAGCCGCAGCGCTGGCAAAGGCTGCGGGGATTACGATGAAGAAAGTCAGCTAGTCCTTAAACCAGCGTGTTACCGACGGCCTCGATCAGCGATTGTTCACAAAAATAACTCCAAATGCCTGTCTTTTGGCGAACTTCGCCGTCTGTTGTGTTGTTGATACCCACAGACAAGAAAGGCATTTGGAGTGAAT
>JBBRMF010000363.1:0-4335 GCA_038230975.1 Tepidisphaerales bacterium | reverse complement strand
TGTGGCACGGGCTTCCAGCCCGTGTTAGCCGATCAGGACGAAAAACCGCTCTGATTCTGAGGAGTGATTCGAGTTCAAAAGTCTCAACACAGGCTGGAAGCCCGTGCCATAAATAAGGTCTAATGCGGACCCTCAGAGGAACCGGGTTTTAATCTACGAAAAAAATCGTAAATTAATTCTATTTGTACGAAACAAATCGTAGAGTTGCACGTCTAACCGATTGAACGGGGTCAATTCGGACGACGAAAGGTGAAACCATGGCCTTGAGAAACACAGCGCATCCCACTGCGGCAGAACTTGAAATCCTTAGCGTCCTTTGGCGGCGTGGGCCAAGCACTGTCCGGGATGTTCACGACATTCTTCAAAACGATCGCGACACGGGAATGACGACCACCCTGAAGATTCTCCAGCTCATGATTGAAAAGGATTTGGTGACACGAAGTGATTCGCGGCCTCAGATTTACGCCGCCGCCATACCGCAGGCCACCACTCAGGCGGGTCTATTGAAAGAACTGGTCCGCAAAGCGTTCGACGGATCTGTTCAGAAACTCATGGTTCGAGCCGTCGAAGACGGTGGATTAAGTGGCGATGAGTTGAAGGAAATCCGGAAGCTGATCAACGCGGTGTATCAAAAGGAACGAGGTGACAAATGAACACGTTATGGCAAATGTTAATGGCGTCGGATGTCGTTCATCGACTCGGTTGGGTTCTCGTTCATTCGACCTGGCTCGGTGCCGCAGTGGCGGTGCTGCTCGCAGCCAGCCAGTGGATCATGCGCCGGCGATCGGCCAATGCGCGGTACGTTGCCGGATGTGCAGCGATGTTGGCAGTGGTGGGGCTGAGCGCCAGCAGTTGGTTCTTCAATCCCATCGCCGCACGATCGAACTTGAGACACGCGCACAGTCTCGGTAACGAATCCGCCAAATCTGCTTCTGAAGATCAATCATCAACGGCGAGTATCTCGAATGTGACTGGATCGGGGATGGTATCACCTGTCGAATCTAGTCAAGCCGTGTCAATTCCGAACGTATCGCCGGTTTCCGTCGGAAATCTTTCCAGAGCACTGTGGGCCCGCTATTTCGCCGCGATCGACCCCGCGCTTCCCCGGCTTGTTCCGCTTTGGGCCGTCGGTGTTCTGATGCTGGCGTTGTGGCAGTTGGGCGGATGGAACGCGGCCCACCGAATCAGGCGTCAGAGCCTGCACCCGCGCGATGAATCGGTCCGCGCGTCGTTGGCGCGGCTGGCCCATCGAATGAGCATTCGTACTCCCATCGACGTGCTTGAATCTACGGCGGTCCGCATACCCTCGCTGATCGGATGGTTGCGCCCCGCGATCCTGCTTCCGATCGGCCTGGCATCCGGGCTGACATCGTCCCAGCTTGAAGCCATCCTCACGCACGAGTTGGCTCACATCCAACGCCATGATTACCTCGTCAACCTTTTGCAATCATTGGTCGAAACGCTTTTTTTCTATCACCCGGCCATCTGGTATATCTCCGCCTGCATTCGCGTCGAGCGTGAAAATTGCTGCGATGATCTGGCGTTGAAGTTTGGTGCCGAACCGCTCGCGTACGCCGAGTCACTGCTATGTGTTGCGCAGCGGGCTTTAGCCGCTCGCGGCTTAGCCGTCGCCCATCCATCGTTGATGCTCGGAGCAACCGGAAAAATCTCGACCCTTCGACGCCGGGTGCGTCGACTGCTCGGCGCAACCGAGCCGGCCGCTCGTGAAAGCTGGCCGGCAGCGTTTTTGATGATCGCAGCGATTGCGACTGCGTTCATTCTATATTCCTGCAAAGCCGCCGACCGTACGTCAGTGAACGGGCAGCCGGTGCAGCAGAAGGAATCGCCGAAGCTAAATCCAGTCGCGACGCTCAAGCCGGGGACCGAAGAGATCCTGAATTGGGGCGATCCGGTGAACGGTCTGCGGGCCGCAGTCGTGATTCGCACTTTAACTGATAAGCCCAAGGCCGGAGAAATGCCGGATCTCTATGTGGCGGTGCAGAATGTGTCGAAAGCCCCGATCCGTTTCAACGACTCCCTTGCAGAACAACAGCCCCGCATGCTCTATCTCAAACTCGACGGCAGAACTCAGGCGGGAATAGGAGCGAAAGATCCAAGGCTTGGTGATCGAACGCTCCAGCCCGGCGAGGTTACGTTCGTGCTCATGTATGTTCCGGAACGCTCGGCAGTCGGACGGACTATCGGGTCGCTCATGGCGGAGGACGTTCGCAAAGACACACATCAGTCCATGGTCGGCGAAATGCTGATCGAACGTGCGCCCGCTGGTGCGTGGACGGGTAAATTAATCACTGGCGAAACGAGTGGTTCAGTCGCCTCGGGTGAACCACAGCCGAAAGATACAAGTGCGCAGGCACTCTACAAAGTGTGGCAGCATGGTGCGCGGAAGAGCGGAAACATCCCCGGTGGATTCCTGGGCCGGCTCGGCCAAAAGGTGAATGAGTTCATTCGTGTAAACTCCGCCGATGCCTCAGGTGCCCCTTATGCCAGGAAGATGGAACCGCTCGCGGCCCGCATCATTGCCACGCGCGACTGGACATTGGCCGAGGCCGTGGCGCTGCTGGATGATATCGCCGCGGTTTCCCCTGCGCCGATTGACACTGCGATGGAAGAAGCCGACGGTGTAACCCTCAAGCCCGGCGCTCCGCTGCCGAAGGAATTGGCGACTGCGCCGTGGGGCGAAGCGCTTCCAAACGGCTTGCGGATGGCCTGGCTGATGGAGCCGCACGCTGCGGAGCACCGGCTCGGCACACCGCTAAAGTCGCGACTTCTTTTCCATAATGCCGGGAAGGAAGTGGTCGTCTTCCGAACACGAATGTGGCATCAAGGCCAACATACGGCGCGCGACGCAAAGGGCGCGGACCTCAAGGTTGAATCGATCGACTGGTTGACGCGCGGGAAGCTCGCACCGTTCCGCTTATGGCCAGGTGACTTCATCGAAATAAATGCCACGGGCTTCGGTATCGGCGCTGACAAGGAACTTAAAGACTACTGGCAGAACGCGCGCGTCGGTTCGTGGATCGAACCAAACGCGGGTGACGATGTGACGATCACCACCGCTCCGATCGCGCTCGGAGACTGGGACGAAAAGCCGCCGCGCAATGCCGATTCAAGATGGTGGCTCGACCTCATCACCGCGCGGCTCAACCGAGAACTCCCGATGCCCGCGGAGGCCGATGAACGCGCGCATCTCGTCTATCGTGCAGGGCGGGAAATTTTCGGCACACCGCTATCGGCGGAGGAAATCGCTGCCTTCGTTTCAGATCGTGATCCGGGCGCGCTCGATTCGCTGGCGAATCGATTCGCCCACCGTGCGGGAACGACGCCAGGCACAGGCTCTCTGCAATCCGGTCCGACGAGATTTCAAGTCCTACCCGCCGATCCCGACGCGACAGAAAAAAACCATGCGGCCAGCAAAACCTTGCCAAAAACCTGAACCTCGATAACTAGTCGAACTGGCGGACGATGTCGGCCCGCAAATGTGAGAAGTCCCAAGTTAATCCGATCGATCCAGTTCAGGAGTTGCACATGGCGCATACATGGAACCGAGTCGTTTGTGTGGTTGCATTGAACTTCGCTGCGCTCGTTTCATTTTGCGCGCGGGCAGAGGGGCTTCCAGCAGAAGAGCAGGCGTTTTTTGACAAGCAAATTTCAACTTTCATCCAGATCTTACCCACCCGCCTGCAGGATGCGGCATTGGTCAAAGTGTTTGCCGTGCCCTTCTATAAGGTGACTGTTGAGATCAAGGATGGCGACGGTGGTTCACAGAGCGTGGAGCTGGTCGTTGCGCGCGTGGAAGATAAGTTAGTGAACGTCAGCCGTCCCGGTTCCGATACGAATCTGCCGGCCTTTAAGAAGATGCTCAATCCAACGTTTAAGTTAAAGACCGACGACGACGCCAAGGCGATGCAGCAGGCGATGGATGTTGCCTATCCGATCACTGGCGGCGACGAAGACAAAAAGGCCAAAGGTTTTCAACATACCGGCAATCGTTGGACGTTCTTCCGAGGAACCTTCTTCGACAAGAAGCTGGGATTCGTGTTTGAAGTGGATGCCAACGGCGACATCAAATCAGTAAAATTCTCTCTGAAGATTCCCTAAACAGGTTATGGAATCAAGGGACTGTAGCGCTCTTTGCAGGGTCCGCTAATTTGGCAATCGTTACGCTGTTGCCGGTCAAGCTTTATCACGGTGACGGTGAAGACCCGCGTATGGCTGAATGGCTCACCGTCGAACGTCAGGGCGATCTGTTTGTCGGGGATGGGCTTGAGGAGGGCACTGGTTGGAACAGGATGATTGGCACGTCGCAGAAGGACA
>JBBRMF010000362.1:0-4392 GCA_038230975.1 Tepidisphaerales bacterium | reverse complement strand
CTGACTTCGCGAATCGTCGGCTTGCCCTGGGGATCGACCGGTTGCGTGGTAGCACATTCGCGATCGCTGCACGCCAGGAAGAATCCGGTTTTGCTGATGCGATAGAGCATCGGCTTGCCGCATTTCGGGCACATGTAAGGCGAGGCACTACCGCCGGCATGTTCGATCTTGCCGAGTGCGCCATCGACGACCGCATGGAATGGGTCGTAGAAATCGCGCAGCAGTTTGACCCAGTCATCGTGCTTTTCTTCGACGCCATCGAGTTTCAGCTCCATGCCTGCGGTAAAGCCCACATCCATGATTTCGGGGAAGGCCTGGATGAGCTTATCGGTCACGATCGACCCGAGCATCGTCGCGTAAAAGCGCCGATCCATTTGCTGCACATATTCGCGATCCTGAATCGTCTGAATGATGCTGGCGTAAGTCGATGGCCGACCAATGCCGAGCCGTTCCAGTTCCTTCACCAGGCTGGCTTCGGTGAAGCGCGCCGGCGGTTGCGTAAAATGCTGACTTGGATTGATCTCAATCGGATAAACCGGTTGCTTTTCATTCAATTCGGGTAGCAACTGATCTTCACTACTGACACCGGCCACCTTCATAAAACCATCGAACACCAGTTTGCGACCACTGGCGCGGAACACCGCATCGCCCTGCTTGGTCGGCGCCGCCAAGGTCACGGTCGTTTGATCAAATTCCGCCGGGGGCATTTGGCAAGCGACAAACCGATTCCAGATCAGTTGATACAATTTATAATCATCGGCGGACAACTTGGCGTGGGCATCCGCAGGAGTGAAATTCGTATCCGTCGGCCGAATGGCTTCGTGGGCTTCCTGGGCGGTTTTGTTCGACGAACTAAAGAAGTTCGGCTTTTCGGGCACGTATTTATCACCGAACGCCCCCTTGATGTACGAGCGAGCCATCGTGAGCGCCTCGGCCGACAGATGGGTCGAGTCCGTTCGCATATATGTAATGTAGCCCGATTCGTACAGCGTCTGCGCAATGCGCATCGTCCGCTGCGCGCCGTAACCGAGGCGGCTGGAGGCCCCTTGCTGCAAGGTGCTGGTGATAAACGGTGCCGGTGGCCGACTCGTCGTGCGCTTCTTCTCAATCGAACGCACGGCAAAAGAAGGACACGAACCCAGATGCCCCAGATACTTCGTCAGATGCTTTTCCGGACCCTTCGCTTCGGCGTCCTCGGTCGATTGTTCTTTATCAACAATGAACCCAAGCAATTCGGCCGCCTTACGGGCGTCATCTTTATTGTTGGCGTCGAACTTTTTACCGGCGAGTTCGATCAACTCCGCCGCGAAGGCACCGTGCTCGGAGAGCCATTTCTCACGCTCGATTTTCGTCCGATCACCGTTGCCGGTGTTGGTCAGGAAATCGGTCCATTTAGCGACGAGCGAGGCGCACGCCTTGGCATCGGTCTTGGCGCTGAAAATACCACCGATTTTCCAATGTTCTTCCGGGATGAATTTTTCAATATCCCGTTCGCGTTCAACCACCAGTCGCACCGCCACGCTCTGCACCCGGCCCGCGCTCAAACCCTTGGCGACTTTCCGCCATAGCAACGGCGAAATCTCGTAACCCACGATTCGATCAAGAATTCGGCGTGCCTGCTGAGCATTTACGCGGTCGATATCGATCTTCAATGGACTTTTAAACGCCTTCTGAATTTCCGATTTCGTGATCGCGTTAAAAATCACCCGCTTGGCTTTCTCATCCGGAATGCCGAGGGCTTCCTTCAGATGCCATGCGATGGCTTCCCCTTCTCGGTCCAAGTCGGTTGCCAGATAAACTTCGTCGCTTTCCTTGGCGAGCTTTTTCAATTCGCTCACCAGCTTGACGCTCCGGGTGGAAATCTCATAGGAAGGTTCAAACGTCTTCAGGTCAACGCCCATCCCCTTTTTAGGCAGATCGCGCACATGCCCCATGCTCGCTTTGACGATGTAATCGTCGCCGAGATACTTGTTGATCGTCTTGGCCTTGGCAGGCGATTCGACGATGACCAGAAGTTTACCGCGCTTCTTGCTCATAGTGTTCAAATCTTGTTGAGTTCGCTTTCAGACAATCCGGGCCGTTCGGCCTCCGCACGATCACTATATATAGTACAACCCGATCCTATTCCCCTCGCCCGGTATCGTCCGTGAAGAAGGCTGTCTTGAAGAATAGTGGCGATTCTTCAGGAACTGCCCGGGCGGTGCGGGGGGCGAGAGTTTGAACGCCTTATCGAGCGTCTGTCAAGGGAGTGGCTGATAAAATCGTGGTGAGGGAGGTATGGGGGAAAGGATTTGGGAGTTCGGATGAGGCTGGCAACTGATCGATCCTAAATAATTCTATTACCTATACTTATGACATAATTTACAAATCTCGCCGAATATGGACGAGGGGAAGATTCTCGATAAATACTTCACCATAATTAGAATCGGGTTGCTTGGGATCTCCTTTGGGCCGGCGTCGATAAATCCATTCATCGCTGGTCGACGCCTGCTAGATATTACGTCTCAATCAACCGATTCGCGACGTGGTCCCGGAATGCGAATTTATTCCTTTTCGGTAATCAGGCAGCGGCCTTTTTTCGGGCAAATCACCGCCACGGCATTCCCTCGGTAGAATTCCACGCCATGGTCTGAACCGTCATCGATTGTAGCGGGCTTCGAGCGTTTGGAGGTCATCTTCTGCATTTCGCGGACTGTATTCTCGAAAAAGTGAACTTCGTGTCCGCAATCGCAACGGTACGATGATGGAATGAGTAATACCGCCATCAGTTCACCTGAATTCCGATAAGACTGAGGTATGCGCTACGGCAACAACTCTCGAACCAATGCCGAAAACCCGGGCAGCACCGCCCCGCCGGTAAGCGTATCCGCTTCATGAAGTTCGACCACCGAACGATCCGGAAGATGCACGCGAATCCAGCGGAACTTGGGGTTGACGACCCAGACGATCTTTACGCCAGCGGACCAGTAATCTTCGAGCTTTTCATCGAGTTCGTAGATTTTGTCGTTGGGGGAGACCACTTCAATCGCCAAGTCGGGGGCAACGGTAACGTGGCCTTGTTCTTCGACACCCGCAAGTCGATCGCTAGTGATGAATGCGATATCGGGGCGGCGGATGAGGTCAGAATCTTCGGGGAAGCATTGGAAGGATTGCTCCGGATAAATCTCCCCGAACCGGGATTGCTCGTTATGTATTCCCAAGCGAATCGTAATGACCCCCGCAGTGCGACTCGCCAGTGAACTCATCGATTTCTCGACCAGTTTCCCACCGACCAACTCGAAAAGTCCTTCATCTTCCAGATCGAGCAGATCGGAAGGGGTGATGGGAGTTTGCGCAACCATCGTTGTTGTCATGTTCATAATTGTATCATCTCGCGGTCTGGAATCGCAATACTTTATGTTAAAGAACAACCCCGGCAACAAGTTGCCGGGGCGTTCTTTGCATTGGATGCACTAACGATCCGCAGTCTTAGGCTCCGACAGGCGGGAGCACCTCGCGGACGTATTCGCCGCGCGGGATCGTGGGAGTGTGCATGTCTTCTTCCTCAGCGGGCTCGCCCATGTACTTGAGCTTGAGGTTCAAGTGCGGGTTGAACGCCGTGCCGGCGGGGATCAGGTGGCCGAGGATGACGTTCTCCTTGAGGCCCACCAGCGTGTCGACGGCACCGGCCAGGGCAGCTTCGGTCAGCACCTTGGTCGTTTCCTGGAACGACGCGGCGGAGATGAACGACTCGCTCTGCAGCGAGGCCTTGGTGATGCCCAGCAGCAGCGTCTTAGCGCGAGCCGGACGCGGCTTCTTCTGGCGGTTCTCCTTCGAGCCTTCCTTACCGGCCGTTTCGGCGGCCTCGTTCGCTTCCTTGAACTCAGCCTTGGTGATGACATCGCCAGCCTTGAACGCCGTGTCACCCGGTTCGCCGATGCGGACGCTGTTCTTGAGAACCTCGTTCGCCTGGCTGAATCGGAATTTGTCGAGCACTTCGCCCGGCAGCAGTTTGCTGTCGCCCGGATCTTCAACCTTTACCGTGCGGAGCATCTGATTGAGGATGATCTCAATGTGCTTGTCGTTGATCTTCACACCCTGGGCACGATAAACGTTCTGCACTTCGTTGAGCAGATACTGGAACAACGGCTCTTCGCCCTTGATGCGAAGGATATCGTGCGGGATTGCCGGGCCGTGGATCAGGGGATCACCGGCTTCGACGAAGTCACCGGCGTGTACCTGAAGCTGTTTATCCTGCGGAACGTGGTGTTCGCGTTCCATGCCAGTATCACTGCGGACGATGATGGTCATCTTACCGCGACGCTTCTCGGCGCGAATTTCAACGACGCCGGAGATTTCCGCCAGCACAGCCGGATCTTTTGGCTTGCGAGCTTCGAAGATTTCCGTGACGCG
>JBBRMF010000361.1:0-4499 GCA_038230975.1 Tepidisphaerales bacterium | reverse complement strand
GCTGGTGAAGGTGACGGCGATGCCGGTTTTGGTCACATGCAACCCTGTCGGGATATTCAGCGGGGCACCCGTGTATCGCACCCGATCAAAGCCACCATCCTTGCCGGCGTTGGATTGCCAGCCTTTGAGGCCGGTGATATAGAGTTGGCCGTCGGCAGGGTTGAATCGCGGCCGCATGGCGCTGCTGGTGAACTTGCCGGTGATCTTCGTGATGCCGCCTTGCATCTGGCCGTTCACTTCTTCCTTCAGCACTTTGTAGAGCGTGGACTGGCCGTAGGAGCAGTAGAGCAATTCATCTTTCAACGGGCCCCATTTGTCGCTGGTGACCCAGACTTGTCCGCCGTTGGAGTTATCCAGTTTCGGATAGATCGCCCAGCACAACGGCTTGGGCATCTCGCTCGGATCAGCCTTGGCATCCGTCGATTTCAACGGCAGATGTGACGAAGTAGCCACCCCCAAAAACGCGCCGGGCTTCACCCAGTGAATCGGGTCAACCGGCACCCAGCTACCCTGGTTATCGCCGATCGTCACTTGGCCGCTCGGGCTGACACACATGCCATTGGGTGCGCGAAGGCCGGTGGCATAGTGTTCGATTTTGCTGCCATCCGGCGAGACTTTAAAGATGGAACCATGATCCTTCGTAATCTTCTGGAACCCCCCGCCACCGGCATGCACCGGCGAACCAAACGCAAAATAGAAGTTGCCGGCGGCGTCGGTCTGTAGATCGAATGCAAAGGCGTGGAACGCGGTGGTCAGTTCCCAATCGTTGTTGAAATTCTCGTAGAAATCGGCTTCACCGTCGCCATCCAGGTCGTGCAGGCGCGTGATCTGGTCATGGCCAACCACGTAAATACTATCCCCGACAATCTTGCATCCCAACGGCTGATGCAGACCCGTCGCGAACCGCTTCCAAGTCAGATGCTGAAGTTTTTCATCGATCCCCGAAACAATCCAGACATCGCCGCTCCACGTCGTCAATGCCGCTCGATGACCGTCGGAAAAAAAGTCGAACGCACCAATCCGCATCCACGAGTGATATGGGTTTTCTTCGGGAACCGTCAGCGTATCCACGACATAGGCTTCCGGCTTTTTCGGATCAACCTTCGCCAGTACACCTTGCGTCTCAACCGTTTTCGGCCATAGAGTCGGGCCGCCTTTGGTCAGGCCCATGACATCGACCGGTTTCGGCGAGGCCTTTACAGCCTGCTCAAAGTCACCTGCGGAAACCCCCTTGGCTAACAAGATCTTGAACGTAGTAGCTTCCGTAAGCGCAGGAAGTTTCAGCGACAACTGCATCTTGGCGTTCATCTGTAGTTCCGCGCCAGCCGGAGCTCCCACGACGGCCACACGCAAATCACCTAGCTCGGCGGTGATGCCATTCGCCGCGCCCTGAATCAATGGCATTGGATTTTCCGGCGCGTTCTTCCCTTTCGCCGGTTTGACGACTGGAATCAACGGCATTCCATCGGCGATCATTACCGCATTCGTTGTGGTTGCCCCGGCGATTCGGATCGTTCGCGCAAAACTCGAAACAATCCCCTGTTTCTCAATAGTTGGCGTCTCCAGAACACTGGCCGAGTTCACGGTGTACGAGAGTACGACCTGCGAGCCATGTCGATAAAGTCCTTTGTACTTCGCCCAGGCTTTGGGCAGCGGGCCGGGGCGCGGCAAAGGGCTAATCGAATCCGGCCGCGGATCCTCAAAACTCCCCTCGGCATTGGCCCAACCCGGGCCGTTAGGCGTTTGAAATGTCGGAGCCACGCTGGGCATCGGGTCCCAGCCGTGCGCGCCGTCGCCAATCAGTCCCCGAAAGCGGATCGGGCCGCCGTGCCAACCGACCGACATCCGCATCGCGTCAGCGTCGAAGACGATCCCATCATTCCACCCGTCGCTCAGCTTGATCGCGATGCCGCGCGCCGTGCTGTCGCTGCTGAATGCGCCGGGGCCGTTGTCGTATTCCGCAGTCGGCCAACTAATGAACGATGCGCTCAAAAACGGGCCATAATCCATCAATTCAAACTTCCTGGGAGCTTCTTTTTTGGGGGCCGCTGTCTTCGCAGGTTTTTTCACTTCATCAGCGGCGTGGGCAGTCGCACCACAAACGACCGCCACAAGAGCAACGGCAGAAGCACAGCGACGAAAGCGATTAAACATTTGATGCAGTCCTTGAATAAAATCACGGCAACACACATCCCCACGCGATTGCTTACACTTCTCGCGGATGAATGTTGGATAGCGGCCCGAGAAGACGTGCTGAATCCACACGCCGAGCGTCTAAGTGGAACCGCAGAAAGTCTCCCTGGTTTCCAAGGTTTCAGGTGCCACAGGTCGCGGTACTCCGAGACCTGTGGCTTTCGAAGCACGACACGCACGGGTCTCGGAGTACCGCGACCCGTGGCACCTGGACTGTTTCTGCGGTTCTAAGTGAGTATGGCCTGTATTGATTTTGCCGATTCTCGTTGACCGGAAGTTCAGGCAACCCGCAGCTTGAACTGATGGATATTGCTTTCTCCACTGCGGAAGAACGCCGCGCATTCCGTCAGATATCGGATGTAATTTTTGAAGATTTTTTCTCCAGCCAACTCAATCGCCCGCCCCTGCCGTGCCTTTAAATTATCCGCCCAGCAGTCGCAGGTACGCGCATAATCCAGCCGCAGGCTTTCCATATGAACCGGTTCAAATCCATTGAGCCGCGCCATTTCAATCACGCGTTCCGGTGACGGCGGGAGGTAGGAGCCCGGAAAAATCTTCACCGACAAAAAGTGTACGAATCGTCCAAACGAAAATGATTTGCTCGGCTTCCCAATCGTAATCGTGTGCAACAACATCACGCCGTCCGCTGGCAGAATTGATCGACATCTTTCGAAAAATGCCGCGTGCTTGGTTTCGCCAAAATGCTCGAATGCACCGATCGAAACGATGCGATCTACTTTATCCGTGAACGTCTCCCACCCTTCCAATCGAAAATCCAGCCCCGCCCGCCCCGCCGCCAACTGCCGGCAGTGGGCATGCTGATTCTTACTCAGCGTTAAACCCACCACATTAGCCCCATACTTCTCATGGGCCCGCAGCGAAGTGCCGCCCCAACCGCATCCGACCTCCAACAACTTATGCCCAGGCTTCAACTCGCACTTCCCTAGCGATAAATCCATCTTCGCGATCTGCGCCTCGGCCAGCGTTGTCGCCGGGCTATTGAACTTGGCACACGAGTACGTCATCGTCGGATCAAGAAACAATTGAAAGAACTCATCGCTGAGATCGTAATGAGCCTGAACCATCTCAAATTCCGGCACCAAAGACCCGGCCATTTCTTCCTGGGATTTTTCCATCCCCACATCTTACCCGCGTCCACCCCTTTACCGAAGGCCACCAAAACTCGATGATGCATCCAGTCCCTTCCCCCCATGTACTCATGGGGGGAAGGGCTAGGGTGAGGGGCATTTTGCCCCACCCGCAAGTAAACCGTGTGAATCCAACAGGCATCCGAAAATGTGTATCTCGCCTTACGGATCGATCAACGCCGTTAAATAACGCCAGGAGCCTCTTCATGTCCGATATCGAAAAACTAAAGCAAGTCCCACTCTTCAGCACGATGGATGACGAGGAGATCAACGGCGTCCGCCAGATCATGGAAGAGAACAACTTCGCCCCCGGCCAAGTCATCCTCCGCGAAGGTGAACCCGGCGACGATTTCCACGTCATCGTCGAAGGCAATGTAGAGTTCCTTACCCAGGATGCCGGTGGCGGCGAACTCCTGCTCGACGAAGCCGGTCCCGGTGGGTTTTTCGGTGAACTCTCCATGCTGACCGGCGAGCCCCGCGCGGCCCGCGTTCGCGCCGTCGGCCCGGTCAAAACGCTGGCGCTCGATCGCGGTGAGTTCACTGCGTTCCTGCTCAAGCACCCTCACGCCGCCATTGATGTGCTCACCGTTCTCGGCCGTCGGCTGCACCGCTCCGACAAACTCATCCGGCAATCCGTCAGCAAAAACGTCAATCAAATCGAAGACGCCCGAATGACCTTTGGCCAGCGACTCAGCGACGGATTCGCCTCCATGATGGGCAGTTGGCGTTTCATCATCTGGCAAAGCTGCTTGCTCGCCGTCTGGGTCACCTGGAATGCGCTGGCCGGCATGCACAACACAAATCATCCCGATCACAAATGGTTCCTATGGGATGAATACCCGTTCATCTTTTTGAATCTCGCGCTCTCCTTCCAGGCCGCCTACGCCGCCCCCATCATCATGATGAGCCAGAACCGCTCCGCCGGCAAAGACCGCGTCGCCGCCGAGGTCGATCATGATGTCAACCTGAAAGCCGAACTGGAAGTCGGCCTGATCATGCGCCGCCTCGACGACCTTGAACGCAGCATCCACCACAATCACCAGGAAGCCTGCCGTGTGTTCAAGGGAACCGGCAACCAGACTGCAACGAATTAGAGCGGTTTTCAGGTTGGTAGGTTGCCCGATGTCGGGTGTGCCACGGGTCGCGGGGAGACCAGGC
>JBBRMF010000360.1:0-4593 GCA_038230975.1 Tepidisphaerales bacterium | reverse complement strand
TGTAGCAAAGGCGTGATCCATGTCATCGATGCCGTGATCATGCCCAAGGAGTAATCTCTTTCAACTGGCACACCGCCGCAAAGTGCCTATGATAGCTTCACCGCTTCGAGCCGATGGTTGGAAGTAGATGAAATTGCTGGTCGGCAAAGCGGTATCAGGAAGGATTCAGCTTCGTGTCCGCGTCGATCCTGCAACGAATTGCCTCCGGTGAAAAAGCCGCCGTAGACGAGTTTCTAACTCGCTACGGCGGCATTGTATGGACACTTGCACGGCGAGCTTGCCCGAATCGTGCTGATGCAGAAGATGCGGCGCAGGAAATTTTTCTGCAACTGTGGCGAAGTGCCGGCCAGTATGATCCGGAAATCGCTTCGGAGCAGACGTTCATTGCCATGTTAGCCCGAAGAAAATTGATCGATCGCTTCCGCAGTCGCAAAAACAATTTGCCCGCACAGTCGTTAGAACCCGAATCCGTGGCGCAAGCGGCTCCAGATCTGAACCGACTGGAAATCAGCGAGGACGTGGCTCGCGCTCGGGAAGGCCTGGAGCAATTGCGTCCGGAAGAAAAGACGATATTGAAGCTGTCGATCGAACAGGGTTTGACCCACGCCCAGATAGCCGAGCGAATGCAGATGGCGCTCGGCACTGTAAAATCTCACGCTCGACGGGGTTTAAGTCGGCTTCGAGCACATCTGGGAGTACAGCAGAGTTCGTATGAGATCGGGGGGCGACAATGAACCACAACCCTGAAAACTTCCAGAACTCTTTTGCCGAAGACGATTCGGATATGTCCAATCGCATGGCCGATCTGTTGGCCGATCGATCGCTTGGAGAGCTTGAGCCATCGGATTCCGATGAATTGAATCAGCTGCTTGCCGAGGCGGAATCCGGCGACCACGAGGCGTTTGATCGAATCGCCGCATCACTTGAATTGGGGCTGATTGAACACTCGATGGAACCGTTGCCCGAGGAACTTCGCCAAAAAGCATTGACTACTGCAATGCGCGAAATGGTGTCGCAACGTCAACCTCTCGTGGAAAAGACCTCGCCGCCTAAGATTGTTGTGAAGTCCACTTCTCAAACGGCCGGACACTGGTTCCTCCGCTTGGCTCCAACGCTTGCGGCGGCGGCGATTCTTCTGGTGGCGTTTTCGATGTATCCCCGCGAAATACAGTCGACGATCTCGTCGCGCCAAGCCCTGCTAGACACGGCGAAAGATGTGGTAGTGATCCCCTGGATAGCCATGGCAGATCCTGCCGCAACGGGTGCCTCGGGCGATGTTGCCTGGAGCAACTCTCGTCAGGTTGGCTTCATGCGATTCAATGGCCTGCCCAAAAACAACCCAACCCAGGAACAATATCAATTGTGGATCTTCGACCCGAGTCAGGACGCGCGATATCCCGTCGACGGTGGCGTGTTCAATATCGACAAGGCAACCGGAGAAGCGATCATTCCCATCTCCGCACGATTGCATCTAAGCGGCCCAACGCTCTTTGCAATCACGATCGAAAAGCCCGGTGGGGTGGTCGTATCCGATCGAAAGCGCCTGCCCTTGCTCGCGAAAACCACTCACTGAAATAAAAAGGCGGCATGGCCATAAAACCATACCGCCTTTTATTGCGATGTTCCCCTTCAAAAAACCATCATTATTTTGAACCCGTTTTATCCGTCGCCTCGGCCACTTCACCTGTATGCTGCTGATGATCCAATGCTTCCAGCGGTCGCACCCAGATATTCCGGAACTTCACCGGGTTGCCATGAAACTGGATCTGCAATGGGCCCTTATCCGGCAATGGTTTTTCAGGATATTTTCCCACAATCATATGTCCAGTTGGCCCTTCGATCCGCTGATGGTCTTCCACCAGCACTCCGTTTTGAAGGACGGTGATGTAAGCCGGTTCAGAAAATTTCCCGTCGGTATAGCGTGGATGGCGGAAAATGATGTCATACGTCTGCCATTCACCTGGTGGACGGCATGCATTCACCTGCGGCGGATATTGGCCGTACACCGAAGCGCACTGGCCATCCGGATAGGTTGGATTGTTGTAGTTATCCAAGACCTGCGTTTCGAATAACCCCATTAAAAACACACCGCTGTTCCCACGACCCTGGCTGTCACCGTGTGGCGGAGTCGGCGTGGCGAATTCGACGTGAAGTTGAACGTCACCGAATTTTTCTTTGCTCTCGAGATTCTTATTGTTCTTCGGGTCTTTCAAATTTGAGGAAAGCATGACGCCATCCTGCAACGTGAAAGTGGGTTCGCCGCCTCCGGCAGCTTGCCAGTGCGAAAGATCCGTGCCGTCCAAAAGCACAATCGCATCCGAAGGCGCCTTGCCCGGTTGATCGTTCGTGCTGGCCGTTCCCGGCGTCACCACCGGCGGGACGGGGCGCGACATGTCATGCACCTTGTACTTTGACCACGGCTGCTGTGAACCCTCATGCTTCTCGGCGGCAACTGCAATAACTCCGGCAAGTGCAAGAACAGTGACGCCTGCGGCCCTGCTCAAAAGTCGGCGACGAATCATAGAAACTCCTTCACCCTGAGGGTGGTTAAACGAATATGGGCAAACTCCCTGCCGTGCTGCGCGGTCGAGCGGAGTACCATGTTCCGCATACTACCTCACCTCAACTCCCGAAGCACATACCACGGCATCCAAATCCCACACCGAATCACCACCGCCACAATCGTCCCCAAAATGATCCCATTCAAACCTAAGTGAAAGTACTGAACAAACACAACACTCGCGATCACATTCGTCACCCCCGCGATCAATACTGAAATCGTAAACGGTTTCGTCTTCCCGATCCCAATCAAAATCGCCCGTCCCACGGCACTGCTTCCGCCGATTACCGTGTTCAACAAAATCAACGGCAATATCGCCACGGTGCCCGGCATCTCGTATCCGAACCACACCCGAAAAATCAGCGGTGATGCGAAATAGATGACGACGCTTGCCGCGATCAACGTGACTGCGCTCGCCAACGTTCCCCGCAGATAGTATTTTCGCACGATCGCGCGATTTCCGGCAGCGTGAGCCAAAGCCGTCTTAGGAAGTAACACCGCGCCGAGCGCGGTCACCAGCATTAAAAGACCCGAATCAATCTGAACGGCGGGGGCGTAATGCCGCAAATCCAACGGCGTCAGCAGGTGATTGATCAGCAGATAGTCCGTCGGTGAATATAAATAGTCCGCCAGCTGCGCGACGGTAATCAGCAGCCCGGTAGTGATCAGTGGACGCATCAATTGCCAGTTGATTCCTTCGCTTGCCGAGACGCGGGTGATTTTGCGTGCCGCTATGCCGCGCATGATTAGAAGCAGTGCGGTGGATAGGCAAAACGCCACACCGATCAATCGAAGGGGTTCGTCAGGAATAGTGGATATTGCCGAGAAATAGAATGAAAAGATCACCCAGGCAAATTCCGCGACAACTTGCATCAAATTATCAATCCAGATTTTTCCTCTGGTCTGAATCAGAGCTCCCGCCGGATCACTGAACCACCGCAGCATCAGACCGAAACCGAGAAACTCGATGAGCAGTTTCGTATCCTCGCGATTGATCCAACGCGGAATTCGGTAAAGATGATTGCTGAAATGAGCAAACCCAGCAGTCGCCGCGGCGCCGAGAATGATCGTGCATAACGCGATCAACATTCCCGTCGCGTAAATACTCTGCGTTTGATCGTTAGCGCCCGACCGTCGATTTAAATTCGCAAGCTGTTCACGCGTCGTGTCTGGCGTGACATATGAAAGTTGAAACACGCCCCCCTCAGTGACGACTGGAACGGGCGAGACTACGACGGGTGCCGGTTCCGTGCGAGCCACCGTCGCAAACGCCTGAATCATTGCCGGTAACAGTCCCAACGCCGCATAGTTCAACACTCCCAGCGTCCCCCGAACCAACGCCAATATCGCAAACGCATCTGGACTTTTTCTGTACAGCATCGCCGACACAATTACCCAGCTCAGCACCTTTGAAATGCTGGCCGCGTACGCGCTCAAAATATCCCAGCGCATCGAATGGTCGGATGTTTTCAACACGCGACGGATTGTAGTGGGAATCGTAGAACGACTGTTACTGCGAGCGCGCAAAAATACGCGACCCGAACGCCCACGGAACTTGTTCCGTGGGAATCTCACCCGCGCGCACCATGCGATTTCCTCGAATCGCCCGCCGAATCAACATCGTTGCGACTGCCGTCAGCAGCGGCACGGTCAGATTCACATGCGTCTGACTTGCCAACCCCGGGTTGATCAACATCCAAAGATACAGCGCGATCCATGCGCGAATCAGCCATCGATCGAGGTGCATTTCGGTGGCATGGGCGTCTCGCCCGTGCTTTTGGTTTGAAGACGCTTGCCACCCCGGAACAAATTCATTCGCAAACAACACCGCTGGAACCGCCAGCAGCATCAAATCATAGTCAAAATAGAACGGCATGAGCAGCGGCATCGTGGCGATCGTGGCGGCAATCATGCGGTCAAACGGCGCCACAAGATTGCTCCCGTATTGTCCCCTCTCCCGGTACTCCGGGGGAGGGCTAGGGTGGGGGGAAACTTGATTCGCTAAAAATTCGCCCCCACCCCGACCCTCCCCC
>JBBRMF010000359.1:0-4612 GCA_038230975.1 Tepidisphaerales bacterium | reverse complement strand
GAGTTGTCGAGCGTGCGAACTGCCGCTGTAAAGCGGTCGGAAGCCTGTGATGTTGATGAAGCTGGCTGTTTCCGCTGCCATACTCTCGATCGTTGCGTGGATCATCTGCGCGAGTTCACCCGCTTCGCGCGCTACGGCCGCCGACCTTTCATCCGCCTCAAAGCCTGTTTCCAAAGAGGATGTTGAATTCTTCGAGAAAAATATTCGACCCGTCCTGGTCGATAAATGCTATAGCTGCCATTCCGCACAGGCTAAGAAATTAAAAGGGAAGTTACTCCTCGACACCCGCCAGGGAATCGCTCGTGGCGGAGAGAACGGCGCGGCCATCGCCGGTCGCAATCCTGACGAAAGCCGTTTGATTCAAGCCGTCCGCTGGACCGATCCCGATCTGCAAATGCCTCCGAAAGAAAAGCTGAGCGATTCACAGATCGCCGCGCTGGAACAGTGGGTCAAAATGGGCGCGCCCGACCCCCGTGAAAGCGCCGCGGGCAACACAGCCGCCGCCAGTCTAAAGGGCATGGATCTGGAGCAAGGTCGCAAGTGGTGGGCCTTTCAGCCGGTTGAACCCGTACCCGCTCCGGCGGTTAAACATGCCACTTGGCCCCGCAAGAAGATCGATGCCTTTGTGTTGGCCAAGCTTGAAGAAAATCATCTGGAACCCTCGGCTGCCGCCGATCGCGATGTATTGATCCGCCGCGCCTACCTTGACTTGACCGGCTTGCGGCCGACGTATGAACAGGTCGAGGCCTTCGTTTCCGACCCATCCCCCGATGCCTACGAACGGCTTGTCGAGCAACTGCTGGCCTCCCCTCACTACGGTGAGCGATGGGGACGCTATTGGATGGATGTCGTTCGTTACGGCGAAGACAACTTCACCGGAGAAGCCACCACGCCCCCTTTCCCGTTCGCCTGGCGATATCGGGACTGGGTGATCGAAGCCGTCAATCAAGATCTCCCGTACGACCGGTTCGTCAAGTTGCAGTTGGCCGCCGATCTGATGCCCAACACGCCTCGCCACGATCTGGTGGCGCTCGGTTTTCTGGGAGCCGCACCCGGGTATCACAAAGATGGACGGCTCTCAAAAGAAGTCATCGAAACACTCTACACCGATGACTGGGACGAACGCGTTGACACCGTCTCGCGCGGACTTCTCGGCCTGACCGTTGCCTGCGCCCGTTGCCATGACCATAAATTTGATCCAATCCCAACCGCCGACTACTACAGTCTTGCCGGTGTCTTCGCCTCGACGGTGCAAGCACCACGTCCGTTGGCGGAGATCGATCCTGCCGCCGAAACCAGGTTCATGGAATCCACGCAGCGAATCTTCTATCTCAGCTATGTATCGAATCTGCTCCGTGGTGATCCCGGCAGCAAGGAAGCTGAAGCTCGCCAAAAGGTGGAGCGATACACTGCGGAGATGGAAAAGCTGAAGAACGACAACGCCGCCCTTCGCGACAAGCATCCGGAGATGTACGCGTATCTGAACGAATTGGCAAAAAGGCCACCTCCATACACTGACCAGGCGACGATCAAATCGACAACGAAACCAACGACCAAACCCGTTGCCGCAACGATGCCGGTCACGAAGGGGCGGGCTCGGCGCGACGTATCAAATGAGCCTTTGTTCCAAGCGGTATTCGACGCGGGATTCTGGATCGATGGATCAGATCCTGATTTGACGATGCTTGATTTCCAGCCAGGAAAGTCGCGTGATTTGAATGTGCTGCCCGGTGGCAATGTCGCCAAGCCCGGCCCAACCGCGCCCAGAGGATTCCTTTCCGTCCTGTCGAAAGGCGACCCGAAGTTTCACCAAGGCTCCGGTCGACGTGAATTGGCCGACCGAATCTTCAGTGATGCCGCGCCGTTGTCAGCGCGAGTGATTGTGAATCGCATGTGGGCATGGCATCTCGGTAAGCCGCTCGTGGCCACACCGAGTGACTTCGGCGTGCAGGGAGAAAAACCCACTCACCCGCAATTGCTCGATGACCTCGCCGCTCGCTTCATTCAAAACGGCTACTCGATGAAATGGCTGCACCGCGAGATCATGCTGTCGGCCGCCTACTGTCAATCCAGCCGCCCACGCGAAGATGCCGCACGAGTGGACCCATCCAATCGCTTTCTATGGCGGATGAACCCTCGCCGCCTTGATGTTGAGGCGTACCGTGACTGCCTGCTTCAAGCGAGTGGTAATCTCGATGAGCACATGGCCGGCCCTTCAAACGATTTGGATCAACCCGGAAATACCCGCAGAACCGTCTACGGCCGCATCAGCCGCGGACGACTGAGCGCCGTGCTTCAACTTTATGACTTTCCTGTGGCTACCATGCACAGTCCCCAGCGCGAGATTACGACCTCGCCGCTCCAGCAGTTGTTCGTGATGAACAGTGCATTCGTTCAGGATCGCGCCGGTTCATTGGTCAAAAGCATGGAGAACGAGCCGGATCTCAACGCAAAAGTGCGAGGAATGTATCGCAAAGTGCTCGGCCGCGATCCCGGTGAAACAGAGCTCCGATTGGCCGAGCAATATCTGAAAACGTCGACGCTGCCGCGCTATGCCCAGGCGCTGCTGTCCACCAACGAGGTGATTTTTTGGCCCTGACTTCAACCACATCACGACGTGCTTTCGTTCAATCCCTCTGCGGAGGATTAGGCACGGTGGGTCTTTTGAGCATGCTCGCCGAGCAAAGCGCCCGCGCTTCAACCGCGCCCGCCGCACTTTCCCCGGGCATCGCACAGTTTTCCCCCAAGGCCAAGCACAACATCGTTCTCTTCATGCAAGGCGGTCCATCGCAGATGGACTTGCTGGATCCAAAACCAGCCCTTCAAAAATATGCCGGGCAACGGCCTTCTACCGTCAACCTGCGAACCGAACGCACCACCGGTGGCCTGTTACCCTCACCGTTTGCCTTTAAGAAATATGGCCGATCGGGAATCGAAGTCAGCGAACTTCTGCCGAACCTCGCGGCGATCATCGATGACATCTGCGTCGTCCGCTCCATGTACACCTTCAACCCAACCCACACGCCAGCCCGAGCCCTGTTTCATTCCGGCAACATCGCCGCGACACGCCCTTCAATGGGATCATGGCTGGACTATGGACTCGGATCCGAAAATCAAAATCTCCCCGGTTTTGTCGTCCTAAGCCCCGGCGGTGGAGGTGGTGCCGGTGCGCGGAGCGGGTTCCTACCGGCCAGACACCAGGGCACGGGTTTTGACTGCTCCGTCGTTGAGCCGGACAAAATGATCCGGTTCCTGCAAAACAAACAGCTCACCGGCGCTGAACAGCGCCAACAACTGGATTTGGTTCAGCAACTCAATCGCGATCACGAAAACGCCTTCGGTGAAGATGAGTTCCTCGACGGCCGCATTCAAGCGATGGAAACCGCGTATCGAATGCAGTTTGAAGCAACCGACGCTTTCGACGTTCGCAAGGAACCCGAAGCAGTTCGCCAGGAATACGGCTCATCGCCATTCGCGAATGGCTGCCTGCTCGCCCGTCGTCTTGTCGAGCGCGGCGTGCGAACCGTTCACGTCTACTACGGTCCCGGCCAACCCTGGGATGACCACAACCGCATCAATAAGAACCTCCGGGCCCGCTGCCCCGATATGGATCAGGCATCGGCCGCCTTGATTCGCGATCTCAAACGCCGCGGTCTGCTAGACGAAACCGCCGTGATCTGGGGCGGAGAATTCGGCCGCACCCCCGTCTCCGAAAGCAGCGATGGTCGCGACCACAACCCCTACGGCTACACCATGTTCATGGCCGGCGGCGGTTTCAAAGGCGGTGTCTGTCATGGGGCCACCGACGAATTCGGTTTCCGCGCCGTCGAAAACCGCGTCTCCATCCACGACCTGCACGCCACGCTCCTTCACGTCCTTGGCATCGATCACGAAAAGTTAACCTTCCGCTATGCCGGACGCGATTTCCGACTGACCGATGTCTACGGGCAAGTGGTTCATGAACTGCTCACGTAGCTAACCCCGGTCAGAGGGTCATTTATTTTTTTAAGTTGCGTCCATCTTTTCATGCGCCCGTCATATTTCACATTCTATATTCCTCGCAGTTCAGATTGTCGTCCACTTTTTAAAGGAATATCGTATGGCCCAAACACGCATCGTATCGAAGCTCCTCGCCCCCGCCGTTTTATCTGCAATCACGGCCTTCGCATGCTTCGGAGGAACCTCACAGAGCTGGGAAAGCTTGCCGAAAGCCGTTCAAAAGACCATCCTGGCCAACGGCGGGAAAGCAGGGAATGTCGACAAGGAATCTGAACTCGTCGATGGTAAAGCCGTATATGAAGCCTCCGTCAAAGGAGAAGACTGGATTGTTAAGGATCTCCAGATCACAGAAGACGGCAAGCTCATCGCCACCAAAACCGACGATAATTCCGATGCCGCTTCGGAACGAACTGCCCGCGGTGTGGCTCTGCTCAAAGACGTGAAGTTCAGCCATCCGACACAAATCACAAATCCCTATTTGCCGCTCTCCCTCTTGAAGCAGGATATTCTGGAAGGCACTGAGGGGGGCAAGAAAGTCCGCGTTGAACGAACGGCCAAGCCGGATTTGCACAAGACATTTAAGATCGGTGATCAGAACGTGGAAGCCGCTGCT
>JBBRMF010000358.1:0-4628 GCA_038230975.1 Tepidisphaerales bacterium | reverse complement strand
TCATCGTCGATCTGATTGCACCCAAGGACGGCATGGCCCGCCGCGAGTTACTCAGCATTGAGGGTATCGCGTCGTCGACCATCTCGACGGAATCGCCCAAAGACGCGGCGATGGTTGTGCGGGGTAACGGGCCGCGCGTGCGATTCTACTGCCTCTACGACGACGATGCGATTTCCGGCGACGATGCGAACGAAGCGTCGCTGGCGGAATGCCCAACCGAAGGCGACTGGCTCATGAACCTACCCGCTGATGCGGATGATGTGTCTTGGGTCAAGGATGCCTTGGCGAAGAAAACAGTCCGCGTCACCGTGCGCGAAAAAGGCGAGTCCGTTGATGACGGTGAAAAGGAATCGAAGAAATCCGTCGCACCTGAAGCGGCAATCAACATGGAGGCATTCTTACGGCCATGAGTACCTTCATTATAGTCAATACGTACACGCATTCCGTGACTTACGTCACGGATAAAATGCTGTTGTCTCTCAAGGAAATCATTCGAGGCAGTGGTTTGAGCCCCGAGAAGCTCGCCACGGAATGGACGGTGTTGCAGCAAGGCATCAGCAGTTGGCTGGATAGTCGGGATCTTGAAACAGTCACATTGGAGGTGTTCAACCCAAAGACAAACGCGCTCATAGGCCGGTGGGATTTTGACATCGTGTACGGCGCATCGGGTGACGGTGGCATGTGGGTCAACACCGATGACATCAAGTACCACATTCTTAAAGCCGGGCAGTGGCCGGCGGCATGCGACTACTGCATTATCGTGAAATGTAAGCCTGGTCGGCCGAATGTCGAAGGATGGAGCACGACAAACTTTCGATCCACTGATGGATTTGTGCGGCAAAGCCTCGGCACAACCATTGATGCAAACGGACTCAAATCCGGGGCGGCATACTGGAGAGCAGCCAAATGATTACCGTTGCTGAAGCATTCAAGAAATTCCGAAGCCGTCTCGAACTGACGGATAGTGAGCAGGACGATGCCTCACGGCGGCACAACGAAATCCGCGATTACCTGCGTACGAAGTTCGACATTTGTGATGACTTCCTGACCGGCTCCTACAAGCGGTGGACCAAAACAAAGCCGCTGAAGGATGTCGATATTTTCTGCGTGTTCGGTGAGAAGGAGCGTCATCGTCGCAACAAACCGCCTGCCGATCTGCTCAAGGCATTTGAAGACGCTCTAATTGAGAAGTACGGCAAGGGCAATGTGTCTCGTCAACGCCGTTCCGTGACCGTCGAGTTCGGCGTCAAACCTGACGCTGAAGAGAATACCGGCGGCAAGGTAATGAGTTTTGATGTGGTGCCCGCGTTTGCCAAGGGCAAGCACTACGAAATCCCGGACACGGCCACGTCTACCGGATGGATAGAGACAAATCCGAAGATTCACTACGATCTCGCCGTGAAGGCTCAGGAGGCATACAGCGGTGAGTGGAAAGGTATCGTCCGCATGACGAAGAAATGGAATGCACACCAGGGCAAGCCGGTGAAGCCGTCCTTTCTGATTGAAGTGATGGCGCATCAGCTTTTGCACCCCCCGTTTGGCGGCGATTATCGCTTCGAAGTCAAGGCGTTTCTCGCGAGCCTTGCGGACCGAATCCACGAAACCTGGGAAGAACCTGCCAAGCTTGGGCCACCGGTCAGCGACAGCATGGACCATGCCGCACGCAACGCCGCGAAGCTAAAGCTAATGGCCGGATCGGATTCGGCTGCAAGAGCGATTCAGCTTGAACGCCAGGGAAATAATGGGGAAGCGCTCAAGCTGTGGCGCAACGAAATATTCGGCCCGTTATTCCCGCTTTCGTGATCGAACTTCGAATACATGGAAGGACAATTCAACAATGTCGGACAAACATTTATCCAATATTCGCGGCAAAGAGTTTCTTCAGCGCGCATTTGCAAGCGAGCAAGCATGCCTCATCGCGAAGCTGCGTTCTTCTGATCGCATCGTGCATCACGGGGATCGCGGTGAAGTCAACGAGCAGTATTTCATCGACGTGCTTCGCCAATATCTTCCAAACCGTTACACGGTGCATAAAGCGACGGTGCTTGATAGCGAGGGGCAGGTATCGGAGTCGATCGATGTGGTGGTCTATGACCGGCAATATACGCCGACGCTGTTGGACAGCGAATCTCACCGGTATGTACCCGCGGAAGCGGTTTACGCCGTCTTTGAGTGTAAGCCGACAATCGACAAATCGTATGTGGAATATGCCGGGAAAAAGGCGGAGTCAGTGCGGCGCCTGAAGAGGACCTCAGTACCCATCGTCCATGCCGGGCCGACGTATCCGCCGAAGCCCCTGTTCAACATTATCGCGGGTATTCTAGCCATCGAAGTCGATTGGAATGACGGATTTGGTGAGAGCTTCGAAAAGTGCCATTCCGAACTGACTGGCCACCGCGTGCTCAACTGCGGGCTGGCTGTCGATGGACATGCATTCGATACGTTTGACCAAAAATGTAAATTGTCGCGTTGCAGTTCTGAGAATGCGTTGGTCTATTTCCTCTTCCGCTTCCTCAACCAACTTCAATCGCTAGGAACGACGCCAGCGATCGACTGGAATGCGTATGCTTCCCAGCTTTCGAAGTGATATGCGAAAAACAGCCTGCCAAACGAATGTCGCGCCCGTGGATGGGTAAGGGGACTAAGGATTGAGAAATCGTTATAAAAAGCCGCTCAGAATTGGATTTTGACCCGTGCCATTGCCGCGGGTCCCTTCCTATCATTAGATGCGTGAAAATCCCGACTCTGACGAAATCAAGCTGAACCTGAACGTTGCTAAGGGCCACGGAGTTAACAGCCGCACCTATCATCGCGGCGCTCGTGAATTACTTGAGAAAGAGTTTCTCTACCGCAGTCCTCCCGATGGCGTCTTCTTCGTCAACATTCGCTTCATTTTTAACGGCAACCGCCTTGCGTTCGTTAAGACATATCATCTGAAAAATGCGAACTGCCAGCAGGAACTCCCCCTACCTGAAGTGCGCGCCCTCGCCTCTTTTCTTGAATAAACCTTCAGCGGATGTATCCGTTCTTTTTCAGCGTGTCGGCACAATATGAGCGAATTCTCGTGCTGATGGGTAGGCGAATATGAATACCTTCGATGTCAGCGGTGGCTGCCGCTTCGCCTTGTGCGCCCTTGCCGTCTCGTACCAATTTCTGAATGACTTCATACCGTAAACTCCTGATGGAAATGACAGACTAGGCGCGACGTGACCGCCTTGTCGCGAGTGAAACGTCTCCTTGGGACCGCCGAATCGCCCGTTATAATCACAATGTCAGCGGTATCCCCGGAGAAGGTTCTCCCCCTCCTTTCCAACCGCCGGCATTTTTGTTGCGCACTGCCGGGTCATGGATTCGCTGAAATCACATCGGCCAAAACATACTCGCCCCCGGCCAGACCGGTGACCTCGGCGATGGTCGAGACCCGGCGTCCTGGCGCGGTGGACGTGCGGGCGATGAACATGACGACATTAACCGCGCTGGCGATCGACCGCCGGGGAATGACCTGGGTGGCCTCACCCACCAAATCCTCAATGCGCCGCAGCGCATCCGCCGCCGAATTGGCGTGTACGGTGGCGACGCCGCCGGGATGTCCGGTGTTCCACGCTTTGATCATCGCCAGCGCCTCCGGCCCGCGCACCTCGCCGACAACGATTCGGTCCGGGCGCAGGCGCAGCGTCATCCGCAGCAAATCGGTCATGCTGACCCTGGGCTCAGTGACCTTGGTCAATAGCTCCACTTTATCCAAAGCCGGACATTGAAGTTCCCGCGTGTCCTCAAGAATCACCACCCGATCGGTGCGGAAGGCCGGCTCGGCAAGAATCGCGTTGACCAGCGTGGTTTTCCCTGTCCCCGTGCCTCCGGCCACCAGAATATTCTTGCGATCGGCGACAGCGCGGCGGATGTAGGACGCGCCTTCGGAAGCAAGGATGCCGGCCTGCACGTAGTCGTCCAGGGTATAAACGATCGAGGCGCGCTTACGGATTGTGAACACTGGCCGCTCGGCCAGCGGGGGCAACACCCCTTGAAACCTTTCTCCGGTGCGGGGGAGCACGCCCGCAACGGCCGGACGGTCGGGTGTGACCGTTTCCCCCATGTGGCTGGCCAGGAGGCGGATCGTTGTTTCGGCCGCCGCTGGCTCGATCCGGCCGATCTTCTCACGGCCCACGCCGGCCCGATCCACCCACAAGTGGCCATCAGGATTGGCCATGATTTCCACCACGTCGGCGCGCGACAGCGCCTCGGCGATGACGGGGCCCAAGGCATGATAAAGGCTTTCGTGGTGACGATCCCGAACGATGTGATTGTTTCCCGCCATGATTTTATCTCCCGTTTACACGTTGTGGCCGCTTCACTGAATCCTCCGGCGGTGGGGAGCCGGGTGAATCGAACAACCCCCAGTTCGAGCGCTCGAGCGGAATATCGTCTTTCGACGAACCGACGATCTCCCCGTTTCCGGCAGTGGCATGCGCGGCTTTCCCGTTTTGCTCTTCTTTTGACGGTGCAGTCCCGCCCACTAATTCGGCGGTGCCCTGGTGTGGGACCTCTCCCAGAACGGAATCGCCGGCGTGAAGATTCCGAGCCAAAAGATCGAGATACCGGCCGAACCGAATCTTGCCGCTGAGCAGCGC
>JBBRMF010000357.1:0-4631 GCA_038230975.1 Tepidisphaerales bacterium | reverse complement strand
CCGGGCGGTGCCACGGTCAGACGTCAAGAGTAGGGTGGGTGTACTCTCATCTTTACCCACATCTTCTTCGAGTCGCGTTTTCAGTGCTGGCAAGGCGGTCGACTGGAAACCGTCACCCGCATTTTCTGTACTGTAACGGCGGGTCAAACGAGATGTGGGGAAAGATGAGGGTGTACTCGCCCACCGATTTGCCGAGTGACACAGTTGGTGGGCGAGTACATCCACTCTTCAGAACTGTGCTGATGCGATACACCAAACGGAAAAACGCTCTAGGTATCGTGCGGAATTTCACTTTCCTGGCCGTGGAATTCCCGAATGCGCAGCCGCACTTCCCGAACGACACTCGCCAGAAACATCGAAACCAGCAACAGCACTAACACCGCTCGCAACCATCCGACAGGATGATTCCGCAGTCGATTCGTCGCGGTCACCCTTAAAAGTAGAACAAATCCCAGCAGCGAAAGTACCACATGGCCGAGTACCCATGCCCGAGGCCCCAGCAAAAATGATCCGACAACGCTCTCATCCACCGCGTACGCTCGCCATGAGCGCCACAGCGAAACCGATCCGCTCAAAACCAGTGCCCACACGCTGAGCAAGACCACGTTTCGAAAGACCCATCTTGCCCGTCCGAAGACGGCTAGCTGCTGCTCATTTTTCAAATCCGCCGTCGCCAATGGCACGACAAACTCGAAGAACAAAACGCCCCCCACCAGCAACGTGGCCGCAACCAGGTGAACCCAGCGATTCACCGTGAAGGCGACATTGAATAGAAATGGGATAATTTCCATCAGCATGAGCGCCTCATCGATGTTGATTCAAGACCGGCTGGGTAGTGGCAACTGGCGCAGGAGGAGTATGGTCCCGAACCCACTTCAGCGTGCTGCCGGCGGCGACCACAAACATCAGCAGTGCCAGATTCACCGTCATCCACTTCTTGTGCATCACCGGCGGTTCTTTGCCCGCCAACAAAATGAGCGCGATGGTAAATACAATCACCGCCAGCAGAACGTGCAGCCCGAAAAACGCGTGCGATGCGGGGACCGCCCGATGATACGCGTTCCAGTTGGCCATCGCATTGTACGTACCGCTGATGAGGAACAGTAAAATCGATGGATGAATGACGAATTTAAAGACTCGGCGACATCGCAGAAACACCGCCTTCTGTTGATCCGGCGGCAATACCGTCAAACCGACCGGCAGAATAATCCGCATGAAAAACACACCGCCGATCGACAAACAAGCCGGGATGATATGAAGCCAGCGGAATAAGATTCCCAAAAATGCATTCATTCGCAGTCCTTCCAATGGGTTAGAGCCGGTATCGTAGTGGAAGAACGTGCGAAGTGTCTATGGAATGGTTGCTCTGCGACAGATGAAACCCGCTATTTACCCCGCGTCGATTAGTTGCCTTCAGCGGCTGGAGCAGAACTGATTGCCGCTTGCGGGGCCACCACAGGATCAATGATTGACCCCGACGCATCCGCGGAAGCGACATGGCGATATTCCGTCGGCCGGTCCACGGAGAAGTTGAAATTCATCCCCACGTAGTAGTCCCTTACCCCGGGACATTCCGAAAACGTGCGCGCACTCGGCGCGCTGCCTTGATAGTTCGCCGTCGAACAACCGGCGAATAATCCGAGTCCGATACATAAATTCAGGCCGCAACAAACCAGGGTACCCACGCGCATATTCCACTCTCCCAGATCATCAGGTTGATACCAAACGCCTGCTTAGATCGACCCAAAGACACACGCTCATCACTAGCACGATTGAAGCAAACGCCATGAAACACGTCGTTTGGCGCGCGGGAAACCCTCCGGCGCGGCACACTCGTTACAGCAGTTACATTCTTTTGGATTGCAGGTAGGGACTTACTCGAACCACTTTCGCTTGTGAATTGCTGCGACTAGTTTTTGTACAGGAATCCCACTCCACCAGACGGATGCCAGTGGGCGACCGGCTTTTGTGTTCGGAGGGTTGGTGGAAGTCGCGGCTTTCGCTCGAATCAGTTTGAGAACACGCATTATCGCAAGCGTTTGTTTGGGCCTTCGGGCAGCAATATGTTTGAGGCGTACTCCCGCCTGAGAATTGGGAGTGTATGCCTTCCTTCCTGATAGTTTCTTCAACGCGGATGTCGCTGCCGACGACGACGCTGAAATGGTTGTTGCAGGAACAGCGGCCGGTAAAGCCGCGGCGACAGGCGCACCGTAGCCGGCTTGGATGCTCATCGTCAGCATTACTAAATCTTTCGCATCGACCTTGCTGTCATAGTTAAAATCACCGTCTGCCCACGTCGCGGATAGACCGGTTCGGTATTTGCCGTGCTGCATGATTTGCGTAACGTCCGCGGCATTAACGACACCGTCGCGGTTCGCGTCACCCGGCAACTGATTGAACGAGAAAACAAAATTCGACCCCCCCGTGCCGCTGAACGCGCCGTCCAGATGGGCTCCGTTGGAATCCGTAATCGTCGACGAAAGCAGCGTGGCGGTATAGCGACCCTGTAGCATGCCGAGCGTGTTGAACGTGGCGGTTGCGGACATCGTCGTCGCATCGTACGTGAAACTGGTTGGAGTCACCTGTGTACCGGTCGCGACGTTTGTTATCACGAGCGACGAAGCCGAAACTCCGACAACATTTTTGCTGAAGGTGAATGTCAGTTTCTGAGGCAGTTGATCGTTGTTGAATACCGCGTTGCTCACCACGGGGGGCAGGTCGGCCGCTCCTGAGATATCAAGGCCAAGCAATCCGTTGGGCTGATCGAAGGTGATCCAGTTGAACGCTCCCGCGGTGATGTTGTCGGGGAATCCGGTGCTGATGTCGGCGCTGGC
The DNA here is from genome assembly GCA_038230975.1 of Tepidisphaerales bacterium. Classification (GTDB taxonomy): domain Bacteria; phylum Planctomycetota; class Phycisphaerae; order Tepidisphaerales; family Tepidisphaeraceae; genus JANXVV01. The sequence goes on along the minus strand of JBBRMF010000357.1, from coordinate 1,797 downwards.
GACCAGGAAATTCATGCCAAAGTCGCCATCCAGCGTGAGGGTCTGATGAGTGATCGGATCTTCGGCCGTAATATCGGCAACGAGCACCGGCGCATTGACGAAGCGAACACCCTGACCTTCGACGGTGGGCAGCGTAAGCGAGTCCAGGAAGAATCCGGCGGCGTTCAATGTGCCACCGACACCCCCGAGCGGAATGATGAACTGATTCGGAACATTATTGCCATTGGCATCCACTAAAACCGGCGCGTCGGTGTTGTAGGTGCCGGGTTTATAGTGAATCCCCACGCGCCCCGCCTCGGCAGTGGAGATGAATGATGCAGCCGCGCCCGTGTCAAACAAGAAGCTACCGGTACTCGTTAGGTTGCCCATCGCCAGGGAAACTGGCGGAGTGTTGTCCGGCTTCGGATTGGCTAGCAAGGCCTGAGTTGGATCAGGACCAATGAATGGATTGCCATTCAGATTGGGCCCTGCGGCTCCCGTCGGGGTGACGCTGGTGAATCGGGCAAAATCCCCATAGCTCAGTTTTACGTGACGGTTCGTCGTGGGAATCCCCGGATTTGTATCGCGAGATGCCGAGTTGTAAGGAGTTCCCGGGTTGTAGACGAACGTGGTCATATTCTCGATATTGTTCGTCGGTACTGGGTCCATCACCATTACTTTTCCCTGAAGATAGGGCATCCCAATGATATCCAGCGGACCTATGAGCGCATCGGCCGGGGCTTGGCTGATTTCCGTGCGGAGGGGCCCGTAATTTTGGTTGTACACCGTATTGAACGTCGAAATATTGTCGGTGTCGACGGTTGGGAAAAACGGAGCCAAATGAGAATACAGCGATTGCGACACGTCGAAGTTCTCCGCTCCTCCAACGCCGATGTCGGAATAGGTCACCGGCACCCCACCGACGGTGGCCGACTGAATCCCTAATCCTTGAGCGGTTTCCTGACTCAACAGCGTAGCGCTGGTGCCGGTGTCGAGGAAGGCGGTGACGTCAAAGGTAATCCCCCCAAAACCATCGCTTGCCGCCAGCGGATCAGAAGTCGGGGTTAATCGAAATAGTGCGTGTGTCTGCGGCTGATCGAGTGCAACCGCCTGAACCCCTTGAATATCAAATGTGCTCAGACAATATCGTGTCTCAAGCAATTCAAAAAGTACATCCAAGCGTGAGCGGGTACGTTTGCGCAACAGAGCCATGGGTTCATTTCCGTTCGTGAGATTGATCCAGCGCCCGATAAGTACCATAAATGTGGGGATGAAATCCATTGCATTTATCAAAACATTTCAGCGGTTTGCGGCGATCCTGACAGTTGAGAGTAGCGGTTCATCATTCTCCGTGTCCAAAATCCGTAGCTTTTGAGCCCAAATACACCATGCAACTTGCGACGGAATCGCGCATACAAAAGCCCCGGATGCTTTCGCATCCGGGGCTTTCTAATTTACAAAAATAATAATCGGATATTCCGTTTCACGACGTTACCGGCGTGATTCTCAGTCATTCTCCGGTGAAGGAGAGATAGCTGAACGAGGTTGTGCCTGACAAGACGGTTGGGGTTGCTCCAAACCGTTTCTAAGTATATCCCTTAGAAAGGAGGTGATCCAGCCGCAGGTTCCCCTACGGCTACCTTGTTACGACTTAGTCCCAGTCACCGAACCTAGCGTAGGAACCTCAGTGGTGAGGCTACTTCGGCCATTTCCGGCTCCCATGACTTGACGGGCGGTGTGTACAAGGCTCAGGAACACATTCACCGCGGCGTAGCTGATCCGCGATTACTAGCGATTCCAACTTCACGGAGGCGAGTT
>JBBRMF010000356.1:0-4700 GCA_038230975.1 Tepidisphaerales bacterium | reverse complement strand
TGATAACTGATAACTGATAACTAATAACTGATAACTGACTACGGACGCCGGACAAATATTAAATCCAGATCCCAACCTTTATGCATTACGAATCCAACATCTCAGCTATTTCAATTTTTGCTTTTTTCGTCACATTTGTGCTCGGGTTGTCATTTTGGCTTGGACGCAAAGCGAAAAGTGCCAAAGGATATTACGCAGCCCACGGGCAGATCGGTTGGTTCGTCAACGGGGTGGCGTTCGCGGGCGACTATCTGTCTGCGGCATCGTTCCTCGGCATCTGTGGCATGATCGCGTTCTACGGCTATGACGGTTTCCTGTATTCGATCGGATACCTGGCCGGCTGGATCGTCGCGTTGTTCGTGATCGCCGAGCCGATCAAGCGGCTTGGCAAGTTCACGTTTGCAGACGCGATGGATAGCAAGTTCAATTCGCCGGGGATCAAGCTGGCGGTGGCGATCTCGACGCTCGTCGTGTCGACGTTTTATTTGATTCCACAGATGGTGGGGGCTGGAGCGTTGATTCAGCCGTTGCTGGGATTGAGTTATAAGTGGGGCGTGTTGATGGTCGGTGTGACGGTGACCATCATTGTCGTCACGGCGGGGATGGTTTCGACGACGTGGGTTCAGTTCATTAAGGGGTCGTTACTCGTTTTCTTTTGTTTTATTCTGGTGATCATGATTTTGAATCGGGGGCTGAGTGTTCCGGCGACGGCAAATTCGGGGGCTTCGTTCACGTATCGGGATGTTCAATTCATTGCGAAAACCGCAAGCCAACCTTGGAAGGATAAGCCGTACGTTCGTGAGACCGACGGCAAAGGAATGACGACGATTTGGCGCACGGGAGTATCTCCGAAGGCGGCGAAAGCAGCGCAAATGGGCTTGGAAAAGGGGATGTCTTCGCCTGCTGACGTGGGAACGTTCGTGTCGTATTTTGCCGTTCCGACACAGGCGATCACGCTTCGTACGGATGGTAAGAAATATGTGAACGGTAAGCTGCAATCGAAAGACAACGACCTGATGGCGGTTGGCACGATCGCTTCGTTGCCGGGCGGCGTGACGTCGACCGGCCCGCTCGGCCCGGCAAGTTTCTTGAGCACATTGCAGGGCTCAAAAGTCGTCACATGGGCGAGCGAAGTGTTGCCGGCTGAAAAAGATGGATCGAAAACCACGGTTTATTATCCGGTCATAAGAGCAGGTTCGGAACTGCTCACTCCCGGTGGATCGCCGACATTCGCGGGGGTTCGGTCGAATGTATTATCGAAGAAGCTCGATTTTCTTTCTCTCATGCTCGCTTTATTCTGCGGTACGGCATCGCTGCCGCATATCTTGATTCGTTATTACACGGTGAAGGACCAATCGGCGGCGAGGAAGTCGACGGTGGTCGGGATTGCCGCGATCGGGTTGTTTTATGTTTTAACTTTGTATCTCGGGCTGGGTGCGATGACATCAGGGGCTCTCGATCCGACGAATACCAATATGGCAGCTCCGCTTTTGGCTAATTCATTCAGCAACAGTCTTTTTGCAATCATTTCTGCGATCGCGTTTACGACGGTATTAGGGACAGTTTCCGGGCTGATCATGGCAGGCTCTGGTGCGGTAGCGCACGATCTTTTGGAAAGCTATTTCAAGATTCCGATGGACGATCATCAGAAAGTTTTCGCTGGTAAGTGCGCCGCTGGTGTGATCGGAGTTGTTGCGATGTCTCTGGGAATTGTATTTGAGAAGATGAATGCAGCGGTTCTCGTCGCATGGGCTTTCAATATAGCCGCGTCGGCCAATCTTCCTTCGTTGGTAATGCTGCTCTTTTGGAAAAGGACGACTCGGCAGGGAATTATCGCTGCTGTCACGGTCGGGATGCTTACGTCCCTTGCGTGGGTTCTGATGTCCGCGGAGTGCATCGAAAAGGTCTATAAGATGACGGGTGTTAAGTCGCCGATGCCATTTAATAATCCGGGGTTGGTGACGATTCCGCTGGGGTTTGTCGTGCTGGTGGTGGTGTCGCTGATGACCCCGCCGAACGTGGTTGCACCGGTGGGGCAAATTCGAGATTAAAGGGGTGAGATGGAGTCGAAGGACCACTCATGCCATGGCGTAAATTGCGCGGGATCGAAGTCGAATGCCATTCCGAACGGGGCATTTACGACGGAGTCAATGGCGATTTTTCCTGCTTGAATATTCAGGGTGGGGAAGCCTCGCTCGTGCTGCCGGAAGACATCGCCGTGATGCTGTAATACGGTGCTTTGTAATTCAGGGGGCAGGGCCGATAGGCCGCGGAAGTAGTGGTGACCGTTGCGTTCAACGTGGGCGATGCCGAGGGTTGCCATGACGGCCAAATCCTGGAGCAGCGAGACGGGGCCGACATTCGATAGATCTTCACCGCTGAGGATCCAACGGCCTTGGGGTTGCGTCCGACGAAGTTCGGCGATGCGGCAGGCGTTGCGAATTCCCTTGAAAATGCCCTTGCAGTTTTTATGGCTCGTTCCGGCGTAGCCGCTGTCCAGCGCGGTGGGCAGACTGGTCATTGTCGCATCGGATTCATCAATGATGATCGGCGGGCGATCGGTCCATGCGAGCATCGCGTGTTTGACGGGTTCACTCAGGGCCACATCACGATGGAGCGGTTGTTCAACGAAGATGAGATGTTGAAGGAAAGGGTGTAACGCAGTGTCATCGGTGAGCGATTTCCAAAGCGCGCGAAAGGGTTCGATGCTGTGAAAGTTTTCGTTGCCATCGAGCGTGAAGGCATAGTTCGGACTTTCGGCGGTGATGACTTCAGCCAACCTACGCAGGCGATGCAGATCTTCGGCGACGTCGCCGCAAAGTTTGATTTTGAAATGGGTCAGTCCATAAGTGCGAATACATTCATCGAGTGATTGAGGCAGGCCATCGTCAATTCGTTCTTCAGGGGCGATGTCTGCGGCAGTGATCGGATCGGTCAATCCCACGGTATGGCGGGCGATCACCGAACGGAGGGGTTGATCGGGCAGAAGTTCCAATGGCAGGTCAGGAATGCCCAATAGTCTTTTTTGCAGGAGGCTCGCGAAGGGGGTTCGCATGGATCGGCAGTAGGCGTCGATTATCGCGCGTTCAACAAGGCTTACCCCAAAAAAACCGAGCAGCGGGGGCAAGTTGTTGAGTTCGATCCAGGCTTTTTGATGCGCGTGGAGTTGTTCCCAAAGTGCATAAATGCTTGAAGCTGGTGGGAGTTGGATGGCGGCGGCGGTGGCGTGACGGATGACCCCGAGCATTTCGGTGACGTCGTCGCGATACGAAGTGTGGGGGTTTTTCGTGAACCATTTGGGGGGTAAATGGTCTGCGGCGATACCGGAGACTCGCTGCCCGTCGATGGATAATTCCACGCTTAGAAACAGGTGCGGTGTGAAGGTCATGGTCGTAATACCAAACCGAAAGGGCATGCGTGCCCGCATGTTCAGGATGTGGCCGTCACAGCGAATGATTTTGAATTTCACACCGGTGATTGTACCAGCAAGCCCAACCGCCGAATTATGGGGTGTGTCGCGTTTCAAAAAAAGATCACAAAAATTAATGATGAATCGAAAAAGTTTTGCTTGAATGAGCCGACACTCATAGGTAGGTTGGCTCCCTTGCTTGGTGAGAGGGTCGTTTCCGAGTTTTCCGATTCGAAGATAGTGATCCAGACAACATTCACAGCAAAGTATGCCGGAGGGCTTCGATGTTCAGGAAGCTTTGTTTTTTCATCGGTTCTATTTCTTGTTCAGTTTTACCGTTTACGGCAGGCGTTCATGCGACCGACCTGAGCAATTCGATTGCCGGATCAGTTTCGGATGGGACGGCGAGTATTCCCTACCGCCTGTTTCAACCGCAAGGCCAAACTCCCGGCCATAAGGTGCCGCTTGTTATGTTTCTGCAGGGAATGGGCGATCGGGGAACGGACAACGTAAGCCAAACTAATTGGATGGAGAATCTCGCGATCAAGACCCGAAGCGGCGCCTACTCTGCGTATGTTTTGGCACCTCAGATCAGCACGAACATGTGGTTTTCAAGTAGCACCGATCAACCGTCCGAGGCGATGTCGCTGACGATGCAGGCATTGCATCAGGCGATGAAAAATCCGAATGTCGATACGAGCCGTATTTACGTGACGGGCGTTTCGATGGGTGGATTTGGAACGTGGGATATTTTGCGCCGCGATCCGGGAACCTTCGCGGCGGCGGTGCCGATGTCGGGTGGTGGAGACCCTTCGACGGCCGCGCTGATCAAGGATGCTCCGATTTGGGCTTTCCACGGTTCGGCGGATAACGTCGTGTCGGTGGATACCACACGGAATATGATTCAGGCATTGAACGATGTCGGCGGCACCCCGAACTACACGGAGATTGATGGCGGCGGGCATGTGATCTGGCCGGAAGTCTACCAGGATGCAGGGAATACGCTGTACCCCTGGTTATTTTCACAGCACCTTGGGAATGGAATTGATACCGGGCTGGTCCTCCACTCCGTTTTTCCGACTTCGGCGGTTGCCGCGCCAGCTTCAGCGGTTGCAGTGGCGGCGGTTCCGGAACCGGCTTCGTTGGGGTTGGTCATCATCGGCGGGTTGGCATTGCTGCGTCGCAAGCGCGATTTTAAGTGACAGATTACAAGCCGGAGTCGGAAGCCGTAGGCGACGAATCGGGTTCTTCGGCGATTAAACTCGAAGAACCCGGTTCGTCGCCTACGGCT